>DATJYJ010000345.1:0-3959 GCA_035578025.1 Verrucomicrobiia bacterium | reverse complement strand
CGTCCTCAGCCTTGCGGTTCGCGCAATGGCGGGCCGTCGATGACGACGGTGTGGCAGTAATGCCGCAACCGGCTCAGCAAGGCCTCTACCATGGGCCGGTTGCCCAGAAAATTGGGCCACTCGTCGTAGACCAGATTCGTGGTGAGGATTGTGGGACGCCGCCGGTAGCGTTCTTCCATCAGCTTGAAAAAGATGTTCGACTGCTCCGGTTTCAGATTCAAATATCCAAATTCGTCGATCAAAAGGACGTCCAGCCGCGCCAGACGATTCAGCAACTGCCGCGTCGAACGATCCGCCAGCGACGCATACATTTCATCGAACAGGTCCTGGGCCTTGATAAATTGACACCGGTAGCCGTTCTCCAACGCCTTCATGAGCAGGCCGGAAGCTAATCCGGTTTTGCCTACGGCTGTCTTGCCGACGAACACGATATTTTCCGCCTTGGCGATGAACTCCAGCTCCGCAAATCCGCGGATCTGTTTGCGGTTGACGCCCGGTTGGCGCGCGAAGGGGAACGTCTCCAGCGTCCAGCGCTCGGGCAACTTGGCGCGCTGGATGCGCCACTCCAGCGCGCCCTCCTGCCGGGCCTGAAACTGCGCGCGCACCAGACGCGTGACAAAGTCCGAGTAGCTGATGTCGTCCTTGTCGGCGGCGCGCAACTGCTCGTCATAGATCTCCAGGATGCGCTTGAGCTTGAGGTTCTTCAGCAGTTGTTCCAGTTCTTCAGTCATCGTTCGGCCCCTCATCGAGCAGAAAGTACTCGCGCGTCACGCGGCGCAGGATCATCCTCTCCAGCCGGTCCAGATCGTAAAGCCCATAAAGGGCGGCCTCTTCGACCGCTCCCAGCAGCGGTTCGCGCGGATACTCGCGCACAAACCGTAGCAGTTGCCGCAGGGCAAGCGTGACCACCTTGCGGCTGCGCTGTTTCAACCCCGCGACATAGCCGGCCAGTTCCGGCGCGGCGGTGACGATGGCCTGCTCTTCGGGATGCGGATCGGGACGCGCGTCTCTGTGACCGCGCGGCGGGCGGTGCTCCGCCAGCATCACGCGCTGGTGCTCGGCTTCGGCGATCCGCCGGTGTGTCACCAGCCGGCGGGCATCGAGTTGAATCTCGATCTTGTCCTTGGTTTCGCGCACCTCTACACGGCGCCCGATCCACTCCACCGGCACCGAATAGCGGTTGCTGTTCAACGCCACGTAGCCTTCGATATCCACCAGACGCTGCTGCAGCCGGTAGACTTCCGGAATCCACGCCGGCAGCGGCTTCAGATGCAGCCGCTCGACCGCGAACAGCTCTCGCGGAACCGCGCGGATGTGTTTCTTGTAAGTCGAGTTGACCTTATCGCACCACTGCCGCGCCTGCTGATTCAGATCCTCCCAACTACGGAAGGTGCGCCCCGCTAGAAAGTTATGCTCGATGAAATGGAAAGGCCTCTCCACCCGTCCCGAACGGTTGGCATTGCCAATCGCGTGCGCCACGAACGGAAAGCCGAAACGCTCGCCAAAAGCAGCCATCTCCGGTACCGGCACCATGTCGCGTCCGCTGCCACGCAGCACCACCACGTGCGTGTTATCGATCATGGTGCGGGCTGCGGCGCCGCCGAAGTAGCGCAGCGCTTCGGTAAGAAATACCTTGCAGTCGAAACGCCGGAAGGTGGGGTAGCACTGGAAAAACAGCATGCGCGAGTAGCACAGCACCGCAGACGCGGTCTGCACCTTGCGTTTCCTGCCGTCCAGTTCGAGCTCATGCGGAGACGTGTCGTGCTGCATCTCCTCCCCAGGCGCAAAATCATACTGGCCCGCCGGCGTGGGCGGCGCGTATCCGATTCCATGCCGCCGGCAGAACGAGGTCAACGCGGCATACGACATCTCCGCGCCCGCCGCCACCAGTTCCTCATGGACTCGCACGAGATTCCCCTGGCACTTGTCGAAAAACTCCAGAATCTGTTGCCGGTAGGGCTCCGCCTTCTCGGTGCGGTGCAGTTCCGGCAGGGTTGTCGAGTTGGATCGTAGAACTTTGCGCACGGCCACGCGGGAGACTCCCAGTACCCGTGCGATCTCGCGTTTGCTCACGTGCTGCGCATTCAGTTCCAGAATCGTGGTCCGTTGTGCCTGGCTCAACATGGGCTTTGTTCTCCGGTTGGATTTCTTCGTCGATGCGATGGAGCTGCTTTTGAATGCGCTCGATCTGATACCGCGCCGCTTTCGCTTGCCGGTCATCCACCTCCGTGGCAGCCGCGCCCGCCAGTCGCCGCTGTGCGCGGTTCACAATCGCCGCAACCATTTCCAGATCGCGTAACAGTTCGGCGCCGGTTCCGGCCGGAGCTTTTTCCTGCCGCTGCGCTTTGAAGAACAGCTCGGGATCGTCGAGAATGCGTTGGCGGATTGCCGGCGAACCTTTGCGCCACGCAGCATACAGTTGGCCCGCCTCACGCGTATCGCAGTGATGCTGGGCGAAGATCGCCGCCATCCGCTGGCAATCCTGCAGGCTTTGGCGTGCCACCGGCACCAGAAACTTTAATGCCACCTGCGCCGGAATCTTGCCCTCGCGCACCTGCTGTTGGATCGCGTCCGGCAAAACCTCCACCAGTGCCAGCCGTCGCGATATCCAACTCACACTACGGTCGAACCGGCGCGCCAACTCCTCCAGCCCGTAACCGAAACGCTGCTCCAACTCGGCCAGCAGCCAACCCACCTCCAGCGCGGTTTCGTGTTCGGATAATCGCAGCGAGCGGTCCAACAGCACTGCGGCGGCCTCACTCATCGGCCATACCACCGCCTCCACCGTGTCTCGGCCCAGTTGTTCCAACGCGGCGATTCGTTTGTAGCCGTCGATCACCACGTAACGGTCCGCCTGGCCTTCCACCGCCACCACCACGATGGGCGTTTGCTGGCCCACCTCCGCCAGCGACGCCAACAGGCGCCGATGCCGCCCCGCATGGCGCACTCGCAGGTGCTCCCACCGCCGCTCGAGCTGGTGAAACTCCAGTTGCATCGACAGGCTGAATGTAAAGTGAATCTCCTGGGCCGATCAATATGTCCGGATTAAATGCGCGCCTGTTTCCACCGCCGCTCCCTTTCGCGGACGCGCTCCAGCGCTCGCCGGCAGGTGTGCGAACAGAAACGCCGCAAGGGACTTCGACGCTCCGGCGCGAATCGCTCGTAGCACCCCGGCCGGTCGCAGGTCTGCTCGAAAAAAATGTTCCGGAGTGATTACCCTCGCGGCCTGCTTAACCGCCGCTGGATCTGATGCTTCCCGGCTTTTGACGCGTTCCCGGTAGCGTCGACTTTGACCGTTTCGCTGCTGTCGCCCCGCCGCCGTTTTCCGGTATCGTTGTTGGTCCTTCCATCGCGACCACTTCCGCGCCGCCTTCCGGCAGTCCTCGCTGCAATAGCGCTGGCCCGCCTGGCGGGGATGAAAGCGTTGCTCGCACCCCTTGAGCAGGCAACACCGCCGCCGCGACCGACGTCCGGATGGTTTCCGTCGCCCACCCGCTTGCCTTTTGCGCGGACCTGTAAGATTCTCGGTAGGGCCCATGGGAGGTGATGACTCCCAGAAGCTCCTGCCCTGGAGGGGAATCTACTCCTCTCCAGGGCGCAAACCTCCGGCTCATTACGAAATCAACACTGTAACGGAAACCGCGCCACGTTTTGCGCGGCTGCCCTGCGGGAGTGTGGCTCAGCTACAGACTGCCTGGGTCATTTTTGGCAAGCACAGGTGGGTCAGTTCTGGCGCGCACCGAAGACTAGCTTCTAATGGGCGAAGTCGCTGCCACCTGGCCCTATCACGCCCAAGCCCCCAATTCGGCCGGGCCCCCGCGCATCCCCGCCCCCCATTCCCGTCGGACTCCGCGTGGGACGAGGCATTGACACCTGTATCCGAGACGTGCAGAAGTTCGGCGCTCCGCAATTGCAGCGGGGACACGGCAGGTGCCGGCGTGCGAACCCTCACCTGACCT
>DATJYJ010000344.1:0-5339 GCA_035578025.1 Verrucomicrobiia bacterium | reverse complement strand
CCCGCAGCCGATCGTCCACGTCGAAGAACCCTGGCTGCCGGCCCATCGCTTCACTCCGAGTCGCCCCGCGACGAGTGAATCAGCCCAACGCGCTCGCCGCGAGAGGTTTTTGGAGGTGTCCAGCTTGTCGTAGAAGACGTGACCCGGCGACCGTGGCAGATCTGACCACGACAGAAGCATGTCCGATTGTCGTTCCCGTTGCCGTCCGAGCGCCATCTGCCAGCAGCCTGCCTTTTCGGAAGGTCAGCGAATCAAACCATCCCCCATTTCGTCAACGGGCTGTTAACGACGCGCGCTCATCCGCAGCTTAATTGCGGCCAGTGTTACCGGCCCCGGAATGCCGTCCGCATTCAAGTGGGCCGCCACTTGAAAGGCCTTAACGGCGGCCGTGGTGGTCGGTCCGAGGCGGCCGTCAACTTCCAGCTGCGGCTTCGCGCCCAGGGCATTGAGGTCAGCCTGAAGCGACCGAACATCCTCACTCACGCCGCCGATCTCGGAGCCAGGCGACAGGTCACCCACCTGGATCAGCACCTTCTTCAATTTCACCAGCCACACCTGGCGGTCGGCGAAGCCATTGAAGCCGCCGTTAATCCGCAATGTGATCGTGCGGATGTCATCCTGGTCAGCGAAGGCATTCAGCCCCTTCTCTGTCCATTCCTGTACCGCTGGCTTCATCGCATGCTCTGCAGCTGTCGCGAGATCGGGGTTGGCCTCGAAATCCACGCCACAGGCCGCGCCGATAGTGCGATGCGCGCCACGGCCGGTCATCTGTAAGACGCCATTGCCCCTGTACCTGAACCCGTCGCCCGGCTCGGTGTTCCCAAGTTCCTGAGCCTTCCTCGGGTTGCCCTGGCCATAGACGCGCTCAGCGATGCGCTGTTCATCATGGGCAAGATCGGCGGCCTCGGCTTCTGTGATCGCCGCCGAGTGGCGATTGACCCCGAAGATCTCGAGAAGGCGAGGAGCCGAGTAGTTCATGCTCTCGCGCAGGATGGTGAAGCCGCTGGTTTCAAGCAGTGCCTGTGCAAAAAAATGCGCGAGCCGAAGCGGCGTGTTGATTCCAGTGCCGTCTAGCATCTTGGCAGAACCGCCAACCGAGTTCAGGTAGTTAGGCCGGGCGTCGAAGGCGACGCTGCGGACGAGGGTCAGGGCATCAATGCGCACTCCAAATTCCTTTCGCTGTTTCGGTTTTGCCGGCCGGCGGTACCTGCCGGTGAGTAGGAGCCGGGCGACGGCGATGATGAAGCGGAACAGATGGCGTTCGTTGGCGGCGCTCGCGACAATGCTTACCGCGGGCGGCGCTGCACCGCAGGACGCGAACTGGCGCATCTTTCGCGATCCGGCGCTGGGTTTATCCTTCGCCTATCCGCCCGCCTGGATGGCAAGGGTCGGCTGCCATGCTAGCCGTCGTTGCATTGCATTGACAGAGGGCGAGCACACCGTTGACGAATACGTTATGGCACTAGAGGTCTTTCGTGGCGGGTTGGATTGGACGGCAGCCACCAAATCAGTATTCCGCCGTCAGTCGGACGGCTGGGTCGCCCACGGACGCTTCGCCGACCATCCGGCGGAGCGAATTGAAGGTGAGGTATGGAACGGATTGGAAGCTGTGGTCGATTGCGGAATTTCGGCTGGTGGCGGCGTGCACGCAGCAGCTGGCGAATGCCTGTGGGCGGTGCTCAGTGACGGCCGGATGTCGGTCGTCGCCGACACACAGGGCATGAGCCCGGTCGGCGATGACATTCGACGTGTTATTCGCTCTGTGCGATTTACGCGATCGTGACCCGGTCATTCTCCGACAGGCAAAGCAATTTTGGCTGCGGCGCCGATTGCATTCCATAAAGTCGTGACCGCTGCGTCCCAGACCTTCGCGACCTCTGCCGCGGCGAGGCCCAGCGGCGTATTCACGAAGTCTTGTACGGTCTGTTTCAGGGGACCTCAAGGAAGAAGTGGTGGTCATCATCGCTCAGATGGTCGCTGGCGAAGGCGGCCGTGATCAATTGAGCCTGCGGAGCCAGCCGTTCCATTTGGTTGCGGCTGAGCTCTGACAGATCCGTGATATCCTAGCCGATTTGCGCAGTAACCGCGTCGGCGATCTGGCCGGCAAGCGTTTTCACGTCGATTGGCATGTCGTCCCGCTCTAGTGCTGGCCGTCCACCCCAACAAACCCAGGGCGGTTGACTGAAGCCCTTTTTCCTATGTCGGCATTTGGCTAAACGACTGTTCGCAGGAGTTCTTCAAGAGCGCCACGAGGTCGGCTGGCATCGTCCCGGACTGCACTTCGCTGCTACCTCACAGCAAAGGCACCAACAGGCTTCTGAAGGTGTCCGATAATAAATCATAAGGGAAGATGCGATGATGTCAGGATCAGAGTCTGACAAGGGGCACCCATCGATGTCTGACAAGGGGCACCCATCGATCTCGTCCCCGGGCCGACCGTCAATCGGAGGCGGGGCCGAAGCAGACGGCAACGTGAGCGCAGGTCCGGCGGATGCCGTCGAGCGGCAGGTGACTGGTCAGCCGTCCCCGGGCGAACCGTCGATGGAAGGTGGGGCCGCCGGAGGCGGCAACGCGAATGGAAGCCCGGCGGACGCCTTCGATCAGCAGATGATTGGTGAGATACGCATCCTGATCGACTTTCTGTCCGGTAGCAGCATCCACAGCATTGCGGCGGGCGCCGCCGGGCGCCTGCCAACATCGCCCCAGGGCGTTGTTCTCACGTATAGCGCGGCACTTCAGGAATACTTCAACATCGCTGGAAGTGCGTCTGGCGCGGGCGGTCGGGCCGTTCAAACAAGATTGAGCGCGGCTGACCGACGGTTTCTTTCGGAGTTTCGTGACTATTTGGCAGAAGCCGCGAAGCCGGCGACGGCTAACACAGTTGCTTTTTGCACGCTGATGAGCGAAATCGAAAAAAGCGGTGGAGGAAGTATCAACTACGGAATATATAAAGAAATTTCTACAACATTTCCGCAATACGAGAATTTGGCACGCAATTTTCGAGTGTTTATCGGGCGCTTTCGTAGATTGTCATTAGCGTTGCTCATGTTAGTGTTTGTCGCCAGTGCCTATGCATATTGCGGAAGCCTTTATCTCGACCGGCTAACCGAATCGCATCTGCGCGAAGAAAAAATTGACGCCGAGTTGATGAAGGCGGAGATGGGATTGCCAGCGGGGGCCTTTAAGCCGCCCCAAGACGCTGGCGATCAAGGAAGTACGGTTCGACTGAGGCAGTGCGTTGTGTATGAAATTAGCAGAACTGGCAACAAAGGTGAGAATGCGATCGAGGCCCATCCTGCTTCTGGTCTTATTCCCCTTGGGACTAGCCACGGCTCCTCAGATGCAATGGACGGGCCTATTGAACATCAGAACTACAACGGTGCTCTGCTCGCGGATGCCGCATTTCTCCTCAACACGGACGTCAACTATCATCGTCTTTGCAATCTATGGATAGTGGCAAAGGGTGACACAAGAACTGAGCAAGAAAAGCTCGATACGATTTTGCGCCCATTTCATTTTGTGCTTGCCTCGAGTTTGCAGTCCAGCGAGCTAAGCGGGGCTGTGGTGGTTGCCATTCTGAATGGATATTTGCTGCCGGCGCTAATGGGCATATTGGGTTCGCTCGTATTCGTGCTGCGCACCTACCTTGTGCAGCTGAGAGATAAGACCCTGCATCCGCGCGATAGGCACATTTACCGAATCAGGGTCCTTTTGGGGTCGATTGCTGGTCTGGCCATCGGATTTTTTATGCACCCCGGTATCTCAACCTCCGCCGCGACCTCGGCGGCGCCGTTCAATGCATCGGTCAGCCTCACTACACCCGCGCTGGCGTTCCTCGCCGGCTACGCGGTTGAAATCGTCTTCAGCTTTCTAGATACGATTGCTCAGACCCTGTTCGTGGCCCGGAAATGACGCTGGGCCGATGGTGATAGAGCGAAATCCGCACGATAGCGTCCACGGACGTGGTGGAGATTCGTTCCGGCGTGGAGTGTAGGTCGGCGGTGTAGCTGGGTAGCCATCGGGCTGGGCGGCCAAGGTAGAGTTGTTCCGACTTCAACCGATTTGGTTTGCGATCCAGCAGGACACCTCCAAAAACCTCTCGCGGCGAGCGCGTTGGGCTGATTCACTCGTCGCGAGGCGACTCGGAGTGAAGCGATGGGCCGGCAGCCAGGGTTCTTCGACGTGGACGATCGGCTGCGGGAGTTGTCGGCTAAGGGCGATGACCTGGAGCGGCTCACCACGTTGGTGGATTTCGAATGGTTCCGGCCCGTGTTGGAACAAGCGGTCCCCCGATCAGACGGCGCGAAGGGCGGCCGGCCGGCGTTCGACCACGTGCTGATGTTCAAAGTCCTGCTGCTGCAGGCGATGCACGCGCTATCGGACGAACGGGCCGAATATCTGATCAAGGACCGGCTGTCGTTCATGCGCTTTCTCGGGCTCGGTCTCGGCGATCCGGTGCCCGACGCGAACACCATCTGGACCTTCCGCGAGGCGCTGAAACGCGCCGGTACGGTGGACGCGCTGTTCGCGCAATTCGATGCCATGCTTCGGCAGGCTGGGTATCTCGCCATGGGCGGACAGATCGTCGATGCCTCGATCATAGTCGCGCCGAAGCAGCGCAACACAGAGGCCGAGAAGGCGGCGATCAAGGCTGGGCACATCCCCGAGGGCTGGACAGCGAAGCCGGCCAAGCTGCGACAGAAGGACCGCGATGCGCGGTGGACGGTGAAGTTCAGCAAGGCGAAACTACGCCAGGACGGCGCGCCGCAGATCGACATCGCAGTGCCCACCTTCGGATATAAGAACCACATCTCGATCGACCGGCGCCACGGGCTGATCCGGCGGTGGCTGGTGACCGATGCCGCCGCGCATGACGGCGCCCGGCTGGCCGCGCTGATCGACGGCGAGAATACGGCCAGCGACATTTGGGCTGACACGGCCTACCGCTCGGCGAAGAACGAGGCGATGCTGGCCGGACGCGGTCTGGTCTCCCGCCTGCACCGCAAAAAGCCGAAGGGCCGGGCGATGGCCACGCGCACCCGGCGGGCCAATGCGCGCAAGTCCGCCGTCCGCGCGGCCATCGAACATGTCTTCGCCCACGAGAAAGGGCCGATGGGCCTGATGGTCCGCACCATCGGCATCGCCCGGGCGCGGCTGAAGATCGGCCTCACCAACCTCGCCTACAACATGCGCCGCTATGTCTGGCTCAATAGGCGCAGCGCGCCGGCGTAGCCCGCCGCACGCGGGGCACGAACCACTGTCGCCTCGCCGCCACGAGAAGCACCCTAGGCCAGCCCGCCCACAAGCACGTCGAGCGGGCCACGGCGCTCCGCCGGTCC
>DATJYJ010000343.1:0-3981 GCA_035578025.1 Verrucomicrobiia bacterium | reverse complement strand
TGGTCGGTTTCGAGAACACGTCGAGCGCGCTGGAGGCTGCGTGGAAGTTTGCGGTTCTCACGATCATGGGCGCGCCGATCGCGCTGTTCGGCTTCTTCACGCTGTTTTGGGCGTACCGTTCCGCGACCGGAGGATCTTGGGAGACCTGGGAAGGTCTTCGGACGGCCGCATCTTCGATGGACCCAAATCTATTGAAGCTTTCCTTTCTCTTGGTGTTTGTCGGATTTGGGGCTAAATCCGGCTTGGCGCCGATGCACACATGGCTGCCGGATGCCCACAGCCAGGCTCCCACTCCGGTATGCGCGGTTCTATCCGGTGTGAAGACAACGGTGCCACTCTATGTGATTCTCCGATTTCTATCGATCGTGCTGGCGTCGCCCGCTGCGCGGTTGGGCAACTGGATGGTCGTCCTCGGCCTCATCTCGGTGGGAATCGCTGCGTTTCTGTTGCTTCAGGTCCGGGACTACAAGCGCATGTTCGCCTACTCGACCGTAGAGCACATGGGCGTGATTCTCACTGCCGCGGGCCTAGCGACCCAGGCGTCGGATTTTGGCGCCGTTTCTCAAATGCTGAATCACGCGGTCACGAAGTCGTTATGCTTTTATGTGGCCGGCGTCATCCTGCTGGTCCTCAGCACCCGCGAGATACAGTCCGTTCGCGGGCTCTTCCGGATCTCGCCATTTGCCGGCTCGATGCTGGTGCTCTGTTCGCTCGCCATTGCCGGCGCTCCGCCATTTCCTATTTTCTTGAGCGAGTTCTCCATCCTGTCCGCCGGGATGCGCATCGGACAATACACCGTTGTCGCGATCCTGGGAACGCTGATCGTGATTGCGTTCGTGGCGATCATGCTGCACGTCAACGGTATGGTTTTTGGTAAACCCACAGCACCCCGCTTGACGGAGGCGCTGCCTGCCAGTTGCCGCTTCGCCGTATTGGTGGCGGCCGCGCCGGTCGTGCTGTTGGGGGTGTACATACCAGCGCCCGTGCATGATCTACTGCAGCTTGCGGCGCAGCAACTGGGAGGTCGATAGAAATGATGGTCACCCCTTCGCCGGCAGCCACTCCACAGCCCTTCGATGCCGTCACCCTGGCGGCTGAGATTGAGAAGCGGTTCGGACCGGCAGTTTCGCCTTCGAGCGAGGATGGCGGCACGAGTGCCTCGTTCCTTGTTGGACATCCGCCGGCATTGACTTCTCTATGCGAGTTCCTTTTTAAGGAAGCCGGCTGTTCGTTTGGCGGCCTGATTGTCGAGGAGCGCGAGGAGTGGAACCTCCGCTACATTTTCCTGAATCCGCGCTGCGGCTGGGTTCACTGCATTCTGCGTCTGCCCCTGGATACGCGGACCGTCCCCAGCATCAGCGTACCGGTCAATGCAGCCGACTGGTACGAGCGCGAGGCGGAAGACCTGTTTGGCCTCGTCTTCGAGGAACACCCCCGGCTCGGCGACTTCGTTCTCCACGATCAAGTCTGGCAGGAAGGGATCACGCCGATGCGAAAGGCGTTCGACGCCAGGCAAACGCATTTCGAAAAGCGTCCGCAGGAAGATTGGCGTCCCAAGCTGGTGGTTCAAGACCCTGGCGCCTTTGCAATGCCTGTGGGGCCGGTGTACGAAGGCGGCGTTGGAGAATCTGTTCATTTCCTGCTCGAAACGGTTGGCGAAGATGTCATTCGAGCCGTACCACGGCTGTTTTATAACTATCGGGCCGTGGAGAAGATCGCCGAAGGGAAATCGTTTCTGGATGTGTTGCTGCTGGCCGAGCGCTTCTCGGCGAAGTCCGCTTTCGCCCACTCGCTCGGGTATTGCCTGGCAGTCGAGAGAGCTGTTCACCTCGAAATTCCGCAGCGCGCCAGCCGCCTGCGCGTGGCGCTGTGCGAAGTCGAACGGCTTCGCCACCACGCAGGCGTGATCGAGGGGATCTGCCATTCCACAGCTCTCGGTGTTTCCGAGGCCCACTCCGCGATCATTGAGGAGCAACTACTGCGTGCGTCTGGCCGCTTTGCCGGACACCGTTACCTGTTCGGACTCAATACGCTCGGCGGACTCCGTCGCGACTTCGACCGTAAAGCTTCGATCGACCTGCTACGGGCCGTTGACGACGCCTCGGGGCGGCTGCAACGTCTTGAGGAGAGACTGCGCTACAGCAGCAGCTTTCTCGACCGGCTCGAGGATGTCGGCGTTGTCAGCCCTGGAAGCGCACGCCACCTCAATCTGCTGGGCCCCGTCGGGCGAGCGTCGGGTCTTCGCCGTGACGTGCGCCGAGTGTGCCCGTATTCCGGCTACGAGCAGTACCGGTTCGATGTGCCGTGCGAAGAGGAAGGCGATGGATACGCCCGTTTGCGTGTGCTCTTCTCCGAGGCCCGGCAATCCGCTGGTCTGATTCATCAAGCGATGGAGTCGATGGAGCCGGGAGAAGTGTGCGCACCGGCCGGGGAGATGACGGCCGCGGCCGCGCTCGGATGGGTCGAAGCGCCAATCGGCGCCGCAGGGCATTGGGTCAGGTTGGATCGCGGAGGTAAGGTGGAACGCTACCGGATCCTGTCTCCTTCGTTCCGAAACTGGATGGGCCTTCACATCGCAGCCGAGGATTTCGCGTTCCAGGATTTCCCCATCATCCTGGCCACGTTCGGGCTATCCGCTACAGAGTGCGATCGGTAGGAGTCGAAACAGATGAGCTTCTGGTTTTGGCATGGATTGACAAACGGGATTCAGTCGACCCGGTATCCTTGGGCGCCGGAAAATGCGGTGGGCGTCACTCCGGGGCGGCCGTTGGCCACCGAGTTCTCCTCCGCAGAAGAAGCGTCGCGAGCCGCAGCCAACTGTCCCGTCGGCGCGATTGCCGCTGATGGGGCGCGCGCGGTGGTGGACCTCCGGGCATGTATATGGTGCCAACGCTGCCGCTTCGGCTCCCCGAATCCGCTCCAGTGGGACGCGAGTCATGAGTGGACTCGGACGCCACTCACCCGCACTGCATATGCACCGCTACCCGGGGCCTTTGCCCGGTCTCTCCACGTCATTGTCGTCGATGCGGGTGACTGCGGCGCCTGCCTGAACGAGGTCAAGCAGTTAAACAACCCCCTTTACAACATGCACCGGCTGGGCATCTTTCTCACGGCAACCCCGCGCACGGCAGATGTGCTGCTCGTGGTTGGGCCGGTGAGCGAAAACATGCGTGGACCCTTGGTGAAGACCTACGAAGCGATGCCTGACCCCAAGCGCGTTTTGGCTGCGGGAACGTGCGCGATCACGGGAGGCGTGTTCGGACGAAGTTTCATGTCCGCGGGCGGAGTTGGCTCGGTACTTCCTGTTGATCTTGAGGTTCCAGGCGACCCGCCGCCTCCGCTCGCCATTCTCCACGCTCTACTAGTCGTTGCAGGGCGAAAAGATCCGTTGCCTCACGAGCGGCTGCTTGTGGAGGAATCCTGACATGTTTGCCTTGACTGACGGCGCTCTCTTGCTCTTCTTTGTTCTGTGTGCCGCGGCGCTAATCCTTTCGTCTATGCTGCGCGGCATGTTAGCGGCCATCGTTATCGCCTGGTTTGGCACGCTGTGCTCGATCCTCCTGATGCTCGCCGCAGTGGCGCGTTTGGCGGGCGGACAGGACTTTCACCTGGATCTCTGGACGCTCAACGGTTGGGGGGCGCTGTCTCTCCATGTCGATGCGCTGTCAGCGGTTTTCCTGTTCGCCGCCGGTTTGGTATATCTATCCTGCTGCGTTTTCGCGCCGGATTATCTGTTGCACTACTTCCGGAACCGCTATCCCGCGGGACGCTATGCCGTGCTGCACTTCGCCTTGATGGCTTCCGTGGCCCTGATCCTCACAGCCGGCGACGCCCTCACCCTCCTGCTCAGTTGGGAGTGCATGTCGATCCTCTGCTACCTCCTGGTGAATTACGAGCAGAAGCCGCAGCACGATTTTGTTGCCGGTTATATCATGCTCGCGATGAGCGAGGCGGGATTTCTCGCCGTGGTGACCGCGTTTC
>DATJYJ010000342.1:0-4892 GCA_035578025.1 Verrucomicrobiia bacterium | reverse complement strand
GGCACCACCATTTCGGAGAGCCCTCCGCGGTACATCACCGGCCGCACCCGTCCGCCGTCCTCGTATCCCACCGTGTACAGCACCAGCCCCTCGCGCGGGTGCAGCGCCCAACGGAAGTGCCACTTCTGCCAGCACACTTCGCCGTCTTCGATCTTGAATCCGGGTCCGTTGGGCTGGGTGATGATGAGAGGAGCCGCCGGTTCGCGCAGGGGCAGGTTGAACGGCGGCGAAAACTCGGCCGGCGCCGGGGGAATCGGCACGTTGCGCAGCGTATCGAGAAAGTCGATAATCCTTCCCGTAGTAAGGTTGACGTGCGCCACGATTCCCTCGATCGGGTGTGCGTAGTAGTTCCGTGTGTTGCCCTCGATCGAATACGGCACGGCGCGCACGATGCGGCCCGTCTCGGTGCCGGGCAGGCCGAAATATCCGGCGCTCCAGGAAACGATCGCCACGCGGTTCAAATCGCGGATGCCGCGCGCGAGCAGTGCTTGCCGCCACCGCGCGTCGGCACGCACAATCTGGTCCGCGCGCCCGGAATCTTCCGGCCCGATCATCGGCTCGACATTGGCAACCGGGTCGAGGCGATCTACCTTCCGCGTCGTAAGGTTGGCGACCGCTTCGAAGGTCCGGTCGGTGGCCGAGTCGTAGAGCACCGCGAAAGCGCGCCGCGGCGCATTGGCGTTGGCGAGCACCGCATCCTTGGATGGCTCATCGAGGGTCATGATCGTAAAGCGTGCGGAATTGGGAACCCGGTGCGACTCGCGGATGATGCGGGTGGCAGCGCTAATCTCCTCGGCAGACAGAGGAGTCAGCGGATGGGGAGCGGCTCGCAACACCAGGGCCAGAAAAAGAATTGACCGCACGAAGCTAGGGTATCGCACGCAGAGGCCCGCACTGGAAGTTAGTATGGAGTGGATGATTCGAACCGGAATACTTTTTCTGCTTGCCGCCGGCGCGCACGCCGTGATGCCGCTGCCGGTGAAGATGGCCCCCGGCGCCGGGCGCATGGTGATCGACAACGGATTCCAGATCGTCGTGTCGGGGGTGTCCGACGCGCGCCTCGACGCCGCGGCGGCCCGCGCCACGACACGCCTCTCCCGGCAAACGGGGATTCCGTTTATCGGACCCAAGGGAACCACTTCCCTGCGCGTCGAATGCGCCGCCGCCGGTAACGCCTACCCGACGCTCGGCGAGGACGAATCGTACACCCTCGACGTGGCCGCCGATGGCGCGGTCGTGAAAGCGCCCACCGTGGCCGGCGCCATGCACGGCATCGAGACCTTCCTGCAGCTCGTGGGGCCCGGGCCGGGCGGATTTCAAGCGGCAGCCGTGCACATCGAAGACCGCCCGCGCTTTCCCTGGCGCGGCCTGATGCTCGATTCCGGCCGGCACTGGATGCCGGTCGCGGTCGTCAAACGCAACCTGGACGCCATGGCCGCCGTGAAACTCAATGTCTTCCACTGGCACCTCTCCGAAGACCAGGGCTTCCGCGTCGAAAGCAAGCGCTATCCCAAGCTCCAGGAACTCGGCTCCGACGGCCTGTTCTACACACAGGCCGACATTCGCGACGTCGTGGCCTACGCGCGCGACCGCGGCATCCGCGTCGTACCGGAGTTCGATATCCCGGGCCACACCCAATCCTGGCTGGCGGCCTATCCCGAGCTCGCAACAGCCCAGGGAACCTACTCCGTCGGCCGCACCTGGGGCATCTACGAGCCGGTGATGGATCCCAGCAAAGAATGGACCTACGAGTTCCTGGACGCCGTCTTCGCAGAAATCACGCCCCTCTTCCCCGACCCCTACTGGCACATCGGCGGCGACGAGGTGCGCGAAACCCAGTGGAAGGCATCGCCCAACATCCAGGCGTGGGCCAAAGAGCACAACCTCAAAGACCCGCACGCCATCCAGGCCTACTTCAACCAGCGCGTGCAGAAGCTCCTCCAGAAGTACGGCAGAACTCTCATCGGCTGGGACGAGGTGCTGCATCCCGACCTGCCGCAGGACATCGTCGTGCAGTCCTGGCGCGGCGCCAAATCGCTGGCCGATGCCGCCTCCAAAGGCTATCGCGGAATTCTCTCCTGGGGCTACTATCTCGACCACCTCGAGCCCGCGCGCCAGCACTACGCCGTGGACCCGCTGGGCGGCGATGCCGCGAAGCTGACTCCCGAGCAGCAGGCGCGCATCCTCGGCGGCGAGGCCTGCATGTGGAGCGAGTACGTCACCAGTGAGACCGTCGATTCCCGTATCTGGCCCCGCGCCGCCGCCATCGCCGAACGCTTCTGGTCCCCGGCCGACGTTACCGACGTCAACTCGATGTACGACCGCATGGAAGCCGTCAGCCGCACCCTCGAGTGGACCGGCGTGCAGCACCGCGCCAACTACCAGCCCATGCTCGACCGCATGACCGGCGGCCGCACCGCCGAGCCGCTCCGCATTCTCGCCGACGCCGTGGAAGGCGTAGGCCTGGGACCGCGGGCCCGCGCCCAGCGCTACACCAGCCTGGTGCCGATGAACCGCCTGCCGGACGCCGCGCGCCCCGAAAGCGAGAGCGTACGCGCCCTCGAGCTCGCCGCCTCGAAAGTCGCGGCCGACCCCAAGGGCAGCTCGGCGGAGGCCGCCATGCTGCGCCGCGCGTTCACGCGTTGGGCGGAAAACGACGCACGCTTTGTAGAGTGGGCCGGAGACAATCCCCTGCTCACCGAGCTGAAGCCGCTCTCCAAGGATCTGTCCGCCCTCGGCACTGCGGGATTAGCCCTGCTGGATTATCTCGAAAAAGGAACTGCTCTGCCGCCCGGATTCGCCGCCAACTGGGATCAGGAGATCCGCCGCCTCGCACGGCCTGAGGTCGAGGTCATGGTCGCCGGCGCCCGCCCGGTGAAAGTCCTGCTGGAGGCCGCCAGGAAGTAGGGCACGCTAGAATGGGAGCCGATGGAGTCGTTGTATGCTGTCGCGGTCTCCCTGGCCGTCCCCGTCTTCCTCTCGCTGATCGCCCTTGAGTTCGCGATCGACTGCATCCGCGGCACCCGCTATTACCACCTGGCCGACGCGATCAACAGCCTCAGTTGCGGCATGGTCAGCACCGGTATGCGCGTCTTCTTCGGCTTCCTCGGCCTGTTCGTTTACGAGTGGACCCTGGCCCACGCCGCGCCGGTCCGCCTCTCCTCATCGTCCTGGCTGACCTGGGTCTTCGCCTTCGTCTTCTACGATTTCTGCTACTACTGGCAGCACCGCCTGGGCCACACGGTCGGCCTGTTTTGGGCCGTGCATTCGGTCCACCACCAGAGCGAGGAATTCAACCTCACCACCGCGCTCCGCCAGCCGGGCACCGGCGCCTTCACCAACTGGATCTTCTACGTGCCCATGGCCCTGTGCGGCATTCCCACCGCCGTATTCCTGATGGTCGGAGTGATCCAGCTCTTCTACCAGTTCTGGCCGCACACCCGCCTCATCGGCCGGCTCGGCGTGCTCGACCGCTGGATTCAGACTCCCTCCAACCACCGCGTCCATCACGCCCAGAACGACATCTACCTCGACCGCAATTACGTCGGTGTCTTCCTGATCTGGGACCACCTCTTCGGCACCTTTCAGGAAGAGCTCGATGACGAGCCCTGCATCTACGGCGTGCGCGGCCAGCTCCGGAGCTGGAATCCCGTGTGGGCCAACCTCCACTACTACTGGATCATGCTCCAGGACTCCTGGCATGCCCGCTCCTGGCGCGACAAGCTGCGCGTCTGGTACGCGCCTCCCGGCTGGCGCCCGCCGGATGTCGCCGCGCGCTTCCCCAAGCCCGCCTACGATCCCCACCGCGATTTTGCCCGTTTCGATCCGCCGCGAAACCTGGGGTTAAGCCTTTACGTCCTGGTGCAATTCGCTCTCCTGCTCGCCGCGCACAGCCACTTCCTGGCGCTCCTGCCCAAACAGGCGATGTTGTGGAACGCGGTCTACTTCCTCTTTCTATTGCTGACCCTGGTTCTGCTCGGCGGCCTCCTGGAGAACCGCCGCGTCTTCGTGCTCCTCGAGTCCGCCCGCCTGACCGCCGTCGCAGCCATCGTCCTCGCGGTAGGCAGTTGGTTCGGCGCCCTGCACGAGCCTCCGTTCAAGGCTGCGGTCGTAGCCGCAGCCGTGCTCTCTCTCCTCTGGCTGTTCTCCTGCGCCAGTGCTGCGGACGATCGCCTTTTGTCGTCCGCCCATGCCGGGCCTGGCGCCTGAGCTCGTCTTTCTCTGCGTCTCCGCGTCTCCGCGTCAAACGAAGGGTCTCACCCGTTTCCCGCGCCCGGGGTATTCCGGAACAGCCCCATGGCCGTACGCGCCCGCTTCCGCATCATGGATTCGAACGACCCGCGCGATCAGCGTCTCCGGCGAGATCCACTGAGACCACGCCGGAACTGTGGCAGCCGCCATCGTTACTTGCGCGCCGTCACCGTGACCTCGATGTGCGCCGTCGGCGCGGCCAGCTTGGTCACGCCCACCGTGGTCCGGCTCGGACGCGGTTCCTTGAATACCGTCGTGTACACCGCGTTCATGCGCGGAAACAGGTCCATGTCGGTAAGATAAACCTGAACCGAGACCACGTCCTTATAGTCCATCCCGCCCGCCTTGAGCGCGATGCCGATGTTGGCGAGCACGGTCTTGACCTCGTCTTCGAAATTCGCCGGAACCTGCTTGGTCTTCAGGTCCTGGCCGATCATCCCCGAAACGTAAAGTGTCCCGTCCGCCAAGATCGCCGCGCTGAAGTTCGGGTTGGCGGGAATCTCCGGCGGCGCAATCACTTTCTTTTCGGCGGCAAGAGGCAGTGTGGCAAGCAGCAAGATGCAAAGGTATCGCATGGGAGTCAATGTAGCATAGAGAGGAGGTGTGGCCTTGCGATTCTCCAGCATGATTACGGCGGTGGA
>DATJYJ010000341.1:0-3191 GCA_035578025.1 Verrucomicrobiia bacterium | reverse complement strand
CTTCCTGCCCCAAGCTGTAGATCTGCGGGACGAATGTCTCGCGCAGCACCAGTCCCATCTGACGCTTGCGCTCCCGGACGTGGTTGCGAACAGTCGATTCCGCGACGGTGACGTCCGGAAACTCCGTCAGGATTCGGCGATAGATGCGCCGTGCCGTATGCCGCTGCTTGCGGGGCGCCCGCCGGTCCGCCTCCAGCACCGCGTCGATGAAGGCCGCAATCGAATCCAGCTTCGGCTTGGCGCGGGCTGGATACCGGTGCGGCGGCGGGACCGCTCCGGCAAGCGCCTGCCGCACCATGCGCCGGTGCACACCGAACTTCGCCGCAACTCCGGCGATCGTCCCAATGCCAAACTCATGCTCCCGACGGAGCTGCTCGAACAAATCCACTTTGGCTTTCCAGTCCACGCCAGGCCCCCCGAACAGTCCGAGGGAACCGTAGGTTGAGGGACGAAGGTGGGCCAAAATCCGTCAGCACTCTGGGCCAAAATTCGATAGCAAAGCCACGCCTTCACCCGGAGGACGCAAAACTCGTTCTCTGGATTGTGGTAGGTGACGCGCTCCACCAGGCCTGCGAGAGCTTCCCTCGATGCTTCGTCCCTCGGGGCTCCCGCTAACATCCGCCTTTACGCGCTTTCACTCGTCGTCGTTCTCTTGGAGCAGTCCTACCCAATCCCGGCCGCCGTAGAGAATACGGTCGATGACCACTGCCGTATCGTTGATGTGGAAGGCGACCGTTACGCGGCGCCGATAGCCAAGGGTGCGCAGGCCTGGGCGGATGGCGTCCTGTCGCGTGCCGCGCTCCGGGAAGTCGGCGAGGCCAAGGCAGTATTGTCGAAGCCCCTCGACATAGGCCAGGGCGCGCTCGGGTAGCGAGTTGTCGGCAATCGTGTCGTAGAGATTGCGGAGATCGGCAAGCGCCTCTGGCGCAAACAGGACCCTACGCACGCCGTCCCGCCTTCAGGCGGCCCACGTGATGCGCCTGCAGCGCTTCCTTAACCTGATCGGCATCA
The DNA here is from genome assembly GCA_035578025.1 of Verrucomicrobiia bacterium. GTDB lineage: Bacteria > Acidobacteriota > Terriglobia > Bryobacterales > Bryobacteraceae > Solibacter. Next base: position 2,180 of record DATJYJ010000341.1, on the reverse strand, counting down.
AGTGCGCGCCCGGGGTTGGCCTCCATCGCGTCATAGACGGGCACGACCTCCTCGCGTAGCCAGCGCTCGACGGCGGCATCACGCTCCTGCAACGCCCGCAAGCCGGCACGGACCACCTCGCTCGCGGAGGCATAGCCGCCGGCAGCGACAAGCTCGTCAACGTATCGAGCCTGGTCTGCGGGCAGGCTGATGGTACGTTTCTCGACGGCGGCCATGAGGGGTGGCTCCCTTAGCTCTCTGGTATGAATTTTTCACACCAAATTTCTCTCAAACAGAAAATTGTCAAGCGCGAAGGCAGCCTTGCAACGGGTTGCACCGCGATCTCTACATGCGGGCTCTTCCGCCCACGCGAGAGGGGACAAATTGATACGTGATAAGCCCACCCTGCCGCGGACTTTCAGCTATGTCTCGTCCACGTGCCTGAGGTGGAGGGCAGAGCGTCGGTTGTTCGCTGAACAACGCTTAGGTCGAACGTTTGACGAACATCCTGATCCGCGAGAAGGGATCGGCCGATTTGGGACGATTGGGATTGCGGGACGGATTTCCTGGACGGGAAAACTCGGTCTCAATCAGGGTCTGAAGCCTCGTCCACAGAACGAACGTTTGCGAGACGCACAGCGTAACCGTTTGATTTAGGGGTATTTTCTTCCTTAGCGTTGTTTATCTGACAACCGACGCTATGCCCTCAACTTGGCAATGCCTTCAGGCGCTGTGCCGGCAGGCCTGGGATTGATCCCCGGGACGCTCGCTCCGTGGCCATGCCATCGGCCGCCCCGGCCGACGGAACCTTGGGCGGCTGTCCCGGCTGGCAGAACCTTGGGCCACTCCGTCCCTGGACCCCGGCACAACTTCATCAGAAATCAGAGGCAAGAATGGCTGAGTTTCGTTCCATCCCGCATGTGATTCCGGGCTACGAAGCGGGCGCCCATGATTACGCCGAGGTGTTCAACCCGGCGACCGGCGAGGTCACGGGCCACGTCGCCCTGGGCGGCGCCGCCGAGGTGGACGCGGCGGTGCGCGCCGCGCTCCGCGCCTTCCCGAACTGGGCGACCACCCCGCCGCATGTCCGCGCCCGGGTGATGTTCCGCCTGCGCGACCTCCTCGAGCGGGACATGGACCGGCTCGCGGCAATCATCACCGCCGAGCACGGCAAGGTGCTCTCCGACGCGCGCGGCGAGCTGGTGCGCGGCCTGGAAGTGGTGGAGTTCGCTTGCGGAATCCCGCAGGTGCTGAAGGGCGAATTCAGCGAGGGCGTGGCGCGCGGCGTCGATTCCGTCTCGCTGCGCCAGCCCCTCGGCGTGGTCGCGGGCATTACCCCGTTCAACTTCCCGGCCATGGTGCCGATGTGGATGTTCCCGGTGGCGCTGGCCTGCGGCAACTGCTTCGTGCTCAAGCCCTCCGAGCGCGACCCGAGCCTGGCCAATGAAATCGCCGCCCTGCTGCGCGAGGCCGGGTTGCCGGAGGGCGTGTTCACCGTGGTGCATGGCGGCAAGCCGGCCGTGGACGCCCTGCTCGACCACCCTGGCATCGCCGCCGTCAGCTTCGTCGGCTCCACCCCGATCGCCGAATACGTGCACCACCGCGGCGCCGCCGCCGGCAAGCGCGTGCAGGCCCTGGGCGGCGCCAAGAACCACATGATCGTCATGCCGGATGCCGATCTGGACAAGGCGGTGGACGCGCTGATGGGCGCAGCCTACGGCTCCGCCGGCGAGCGCTGCATGGCCATTTCGGTGGCGGTGCCGGTGGGAGAGCGGACCGCCGAGGCCCTCCTCGAGCGCCTCGCCCCGAAGGTGCGGACGCTGAAAATCGGCCCCGGCACCGACCCGGAGACAGAGATGGGCCCGCTCGTCACCCGCGCCCATGCCGACAAGGTGCTCGGCTACATCGAGACCGGCCTGGCCGAGGGCGCGCAACTGGTGGTGGACGGGCGCGACCTGCGCATCCAGGGCTACGAGAACGGCTTCTTCGTCGGCGGCACGCTGTTCGACCGGGTGACGCCGAAGATGCGCATCTACAAGGAGGAAATCTTCGGCCCGGTGCTCTCCGTGGTGCGGGCGCAGAGCTTCGATGAGGCGCTGGGCCTGGTTAACGCGCATGAGTTCGGCAACGGCACCGCCATCTTCACCCGCGATGGCGACGCGGCGCAGAGCTTCCTCAGCCGCGTGCAGGCAGGCATGGTC
>DATJYJ010000340.1:0-21728 GCA_035578025.1 Verrucomicrobiia bacterium | reverse complement strand
TTTTGGTAACTCCCGCACGGATACGCTGCCCAACATGAGCGGAGCCGTCGACTACAGCCGCACCTTTTCGTCCACCCTGTTCAACGAATTCATGTTCAGCGCCAGCCGCACGGTCTCCACCAGTTTCTCGGGCGATCCTTCTGTAAACTATGCTGCCCAACTCGGTCTGCCGAACCCCAACGGGCAGCCCGGCTACCCCGTGATCAACAACATCGGAGTCGGTACCGGGACCGGCAGCAACTACTTCCAGCCGGTGAACTGGAATCTGCGGTATTTCAACTACTTTATTTTGGAAGACAACGCCACCAAGGTGAGAGGCAAACACGAGATCCAGTTCGGCGTCCACCTGCGCGCCGACCGCAACAACTGGACGCCGCAGCAGCAGCGCACCGCCGGGGCGGAGACCTTCCAGGCCAACACCACGCAGCTCTATGATCCGGCCCACAGCTCCGCCACCAACCGAGTGGCGCTTGGCAACACCGGCAACGTAGCCGGAGCGGCTTATCTCGGGTACGCGATTTACGAGGTCCGCGTGGCCAAGGGAATGTACTACCTGCGGCAGAACGAAGATACGGCCTACGTCCAGGACAATATTCGCGTCACCAGCCGGCTGAAGTTGAACCTGGGTCTCCGCTGGCAGTTCACTCCATACCCATCCGACAAGTACAACATCTGGTCCAGCTTCGACCTGAAGAATATGGCGATCGTGCTGGGTCAGGACCTGAATACCATGTACCGGGTGGGCGCGACCACGCCGGCCCTCATCAACACGCTAAAAGCTGCCGGCGCCAAGTTCGAGACTCCGCAGCAGGCAGGCCTGCCGAACAAGATGGTCAACAACAACTACCACGATGTCGGGCCGCATCTCGGTTTCGCATACCGCGCGTTTGACGGGGCGAAGTCTTTCGTTCTCCGCGGTGGGATGAGCCTGAACTATTACTGGCAGCCGATGTACGGATGGAACGACCGGATGCGGCTGAACGCTCCGTTCGCCGGCTTCTACCAGAACTACGCGTTGAGCTCGGCAGGCCAGTCACCCGACGGCCTCTCGAACTATGGGCTGGTCAGCGTTCCCACCATCGTCGCCGGCAAGAACAGCCAGAATGCCGTGAGCTTCGACAATCCGCAGGGAATCACCATCGGCGGAGATTCTTTCCGGGCCTCCTGGTTCGATCCCAATCAGCCCAGTTCGCGGGTGTGGGACTGGAACCTGACCGCCGAAAAAGAGATCATGCGGGACACTCTTCTGCGCGTGGCCTATGTAGGCAACCACTCGACCCACCTCGACAGCTACGACGATCTCAACGCTCAGATACCGACCTATGTCTGGCTGACGACCACCCACACAATGCCGCCGAACGACCCGAACGCCAGCGCCGAGATCCGCCCGCTCAATACCGGCGGTTTGCCCTATGGCGATCTTCAGTTGTACGGCAAGAACGGCTGGGGCTGGTCCAATGGCATCCAGGCGGAAGTCGAACGGCGCTTTTCAAAGGGCGCGGCCTTCCAGGTGATGTACATGTTCGTGAACTCCACCAAGGCCGCCAATCACGGCTGGTATTACGATTCGGCGGTGGAACCGGTGACCTCGTTCCTGCCCGGCACCGTCCCCACCGACGAACACCAGAGGATGCGGCTGCTGATGTACGGCCGCGACACGACCGTCCCGCAACACGAAATCCGCTGGAACTGGATTGTGGATCTGCCGTTCGGCAAAGGCAAGCCCCTTGGCAGGAACGCCGGCGGCTGGCTGAATGCGCTCATCGGCGGGTGGCAGGTTTCCGGTCTGGGCCGCTGGAACACCAACTGGTTCATGCTGCCCACCAACAACTTTCCGACTGGAGTTCCGGTTCAGTATTACGGCCACAAGTATCCCATCCAGGACTGCCGGAGCGGCCAGTGCCGTCCCGGCTACCTGATGTGGAACGGGTACATACCGGCCATGCAGATCAACAGCCACGATGCTCATACAGGTTTGCCGAACGGCGTGGAGGGAGTGCCGGCGGACTACAAGCCGGCGGTCGCGCCGCTATGGCCGTACCCGGCGGATTACTACAGCCGCAGCGCGGCCACCGATCCGAACTTCAACTACTACGGCACGAACACGGTCTGGATTCCGGTGACGAACGGCACGCCGTACCAGATTGACATCACGCCTTACGGGAACGGCGGGCTGGCCGGGAGTCCGGTTTCTCCCTGGATCAACCAGCCGATCCTGAGCACGAACACGTGGGTTCAGGATGCATCGCTGGTCAAGAACTTCGCCTTCAAGGAGCGGGTGAACCTGCGATTGCAGTTCGACTTTTTCAATGTGTTCAACATTCCCGGCAACTCGCCGAGCGCCGGCGGCGATGGCATCGTGAGCACTTACACCGGATACAACAGCCCGCGAACGATGCAGATCTCCGGACGGCTGACCTGGTAATGTGACTCTGGCTCCTATGCCCACCGCGGCATAGGAGCCAGTCTCTCTAACCTAGATTTCCCCACGCTTGGCCGCCTGGATCAGGTGGTCGGCGGCGCGGTACGCCAGCGCCTGAATCGTGCAGGTCGGCTGATTCCGTCCCGAGGTGACAAAGCTGCTCCCGTCCACCAGGAACAGATTGCGCACATCGTGCGTGCGATGCCAGGGGTCCACCACGGAGCGCTTCGGGTTGGCGCCCATGCGGCACGTGCCCAACAGATGAACGCCCTGCGTAATGTCCTCGACCGGGTATGCCCACTTCCGCCGGGCGCCCGCGGCATCCAGAATCTCCATCTGCCGCTCCAGCAGGAACTGCATGGTTTTGACATCGTCGCCGTGAGACTTGAACGTAACCCGCATGGCGGGCAGGCCCCACGCGTCCTTGAGCTCCGGGTCGAGAGAAATCGAATTGCTTTCGACCGGCAGCGTAGTCGAGTGAGATAGCACGTACATCGAGCGCGTGAAGGATTCGCGCAGCAGTTTCTTGTATTCGGCGCCCCACCGCGGCCCGTCCGGCGGCAGTCCAAAATCCGCGAAAAAGATCGGGGTCATATCGAAGCGCGCGTCGATTCCGCCGCCGCCATAGAAGCCGCGCTTCGGGTCGGCATCGTAGAAATCGTGCAGCAGGCGGCTGACCACTACGCTCTTGAAATCGTTGAGCGGATGCTCGAACGTGGCGCCGCACAACGAGCCCGAATCGAACATCAGGTACTTGCCCACCAGCCCGCTCGAATTGGCAAGTCCGTTCGGAAACAGGTTGGATTTCGACATCAGCAGCAGCCGGGGCGTCTCGCTCCCGTTGCAGCACACAACCACGGCTTTGGCGCGTTGCAACACCTCGCGCTTCCGTTCGTCGAAGTAGATCGCGCCCGCCGCCCGCCCCGCCCTGTCGATTTCGATCTTGCGGACATAACACCCGGCGCGGATTTCGCACTTTCCGGTTTGCTCCGCCGCCGGAATCACGGTTGCCAGCGTGCTCGACTTGGCGCGCACCTCGCAGCCGAAGCCTTCGCAGAATCCGCAGTGCAGGCACGCGCTCCGTCCCCGATACGGCTGCGACAGAATCGCCAGCGGCGCGGGAAACGGATGCAGCCCCAGCTTGCGCGCCGCGCGCTCGAAGATCACGCCCGAGGATTTCACCGGCAGCGGCGGCAGTGGATACGGCTTCGACCGCGGCGGATCGAACGGGCTGGCGCCGGCCAGTCCGGAAACGCCCAGTTCTTCCTCCGCTTTGGTGTAGTACGGCTCCAGCTCGTCGTAGCGGATGGGCCAATCCTCGAAGCCCGTTCCCGCAATCGATCCCCACCGGGAGCGCTCGACAAAGTCGATTTCGTGGAACCGCCAATAGTTCGCCGTGAAGTGCGCCGTCCCGCCGCCCACCATGCGGCCATACACCACCGCCGGGCGCTCTTCGGCCTTCTCCGAGTCGAGCTTGCGAAACGTGGTAGGTTGCCGGCGAGGATCGTTGGTGAGCGCGTTGCGGAACAGGTTACCCAGTTCGTCGTGCCTGAAGTCGCGTTCGCGCAGGTGTGGGCCCTGCTCGAGCACCACGACGCGGAATCCCGCCGCTGCCAGTTCCTTGGCCATCACGCCGCCGGCCGCACCGGCGCCGATCACCAGAAAATCCACACGATCCCCGGGCCGGTATTGTGTCACGGCTCGCTCCGCCCCGGCCCGTCGTAATAGCCGAATGGCGGCTGATACACGCCCGCGTCTTCGAAACCGATCAGCTTCCAGCCGATCCGGTCGCGATTGCCGCCGTATTGCGGATGGGAGAAGAATCCCAGGATGGTGTGACGCCGAACCAGCTCGAAGAAATCGCTCTGCGGATCGGCGCGAAACACCACCTCGACGGATGGTTTCCGTTCCATCGAGCGCAGAACTTCGATCTGTTTGGCCGGCGGCAGATCCGAGAAGCGTCCGCCGCATTTTGCGGCCAGCATCTTGAGCCCCTCGGTGTAGGCCGCCTGCTTGTCTTTCTCGTATGCCGCCAGGTTGAGATCGATGAAACGGACGACTCCCGCCTCGCGCGCGCCGCCCGATTCATCCGCCGGAATGATCTGCGCGGCCACGGCTTCGACTTCTGCCGCCTGCTCCGGAGTGAAGAACCGCAGCCCGCCCGAGGGAGCTGCGGCGTTCTCATGCGAGTGCGTCTGCCCAAGCATCGCCCATATTGCGCCCGCTTGCAGTGCGGACTGCCGAAGGATCTCGCGGCGCGTCATAGGATCAGAGTATACAACTGAACCGTCGCGTCCCGCGCTTGATTCTTACTGGACCGCCGCCAGTTCCTTCCGCACTTCCGGAATCATGCGCTGGTATTCCACGCTGGAAGACCGGGCGGCAAGGAACGCCTCGAATGCCGCCCGCGCGCGCGGGTTGTCTCCGGCCATCTTGTAAAACCGGCCGAGGTTCAATTGGTAAGTCGCGTCGAGCCGGGCGGCTTTCTCGAAATACTGCTGGGCCGCTGCCACGTCGCCCTTTTGAAACGCCGTCATTCCGAGCTCGTTGTAGGCCGGAGCGAATTCCTCGCCCGATTTCAGAATGGCATTGAGGACACGCTCGCAATCCGCGATGCGCCCGGTCTCGCGGTAGGCCACGGCCAGGTTCTGCATGCTCTCGTAATCGGAAGGGTTCAGCCGCACCGCAATCTCGAAGTGACGGATCGCTTCCGCCTTGTTCCCCTGCCGCAGGTACAGGCTGCCTACGCGCGAGAAAAGCCAGGCGGTATGGACGCCGCGCTGAAGCGCGTCCTGGTAAAGCTTCATCGCGTCCGCCGGACGTCCGGCCTCGGCATACAGATTGCCGAGATTGTTATAGAGTGTCGGGTTGTCGGGATCCTGAACTATGGCTTTGCGCAGCATGGCGATCCGTTCGGGCATGGGCGCGCCGGAGTGCACCGCGAGGTGCAGCAAACGCAGGACCTCGATGCGGTCCTTGGGGTCGGTTCCTTTTCCGGTGAGTTCCTGCGGCGAAGAACTTCCCAGGTAGCCGAGGGACTTGAGCTGCTGCATGGTGCGGGAGTCTTCTGCCGCCGGCGCCACCTTTTCCGTAGTCCCGCTGACCGCTTTGAGTTGTGCGGCAAGCTCCTGCACTTCCGCCGGGTGGCTGGCGATGACGTTGGCGCTCTCGGCGGGATCCTTCTCCAGATCGTAGAGCTCGGGTTTGGGCGCCAGGATGTACTTCCAGCGGTTCGTCCGCATGGCCCGTGTTTCGGCCCAGCCCATGTTGAGCTTGGGGAACAGCGTTTCGGAGTACGAATACACCGTGGGAACCTCTTTGCCGCGGAACGCCGGCGCGAGGCTGGTTCCCTGCGTCCCGGCCGGCGCCTTGCCCCCGGTCAGCTCGAGAACGGTGGGAAGCAGGTCGATGGTTCGCGCCTGCTGCTTGACCCGCACGCCGGCGGGAAGTCCTCCGCCGGCCATCAGGAACGCGATGCGCAGCGTGGTGTCGTAGAGAAAGATGCCGTGCGTATATTCGCCGTGTTCGGAGAAACTCTCGCCGTGATCCGACAACACGGCGATCAGCGTCTCCTCGGGCCGCGATTTCCGGGCTACGGCGTCGAACAGGCGGCCCAACTGCTGATCGGTGTACGCGATCTCGCCGTCGTAGGGCCGGTCGCGGTACTTCTCGCGGAAGGGAGACGGTGGATCGTAGGGGATGTGCGGGTCGTAGACGTGCACCCACAGGAAGAACGGCTTTCCCGACTGTGCCTGGAGCCATTGGACGGCGCGGTCCACGACTTCCCCGGCACGGCGCTCCGGTTCCGCCTGCGCGGAGCCGCCGGCCGAAGTCGGCATCTCGTCATCGTAGACGGCGAAGCCCTGGTTCAGGCCGTAGCGGCGCTTCAGCACAGAGGATCCAATGAACGCGGCCGTGTCCCAGCCTTGACCCTGGAGGACCGACGCCAGCGTGGTGTTTGCCGGAGACAACGTAAAGCCTCCGGTATTGCGGACCTTGTGGACGGTCGGGTAGAGGCCGGTCATCATGCTGGCGTGCGATGGCGCGGTGAGCGGGGCTGGCGCGACTCCGTTTTCGAAGAGTACGCCGCGGCGCGCGAGCTGATCGAGGTTGGGGGTTTCGATTTGCGAGTAGCCGTAGCACCCCAGGCGGTCGGCGCGCAAGGTGTCGATGGTGACCAGAAGCAGGTTCAACCGCCGCGCAGGAGGAGCGCTGGCGGACTTGCAGGCGCCGAGGATCAAGAGAGCGGCGAGGAGCAGCCAGAGGCCCGTGCGGCTGAACTTCGGGTGCTTGGCTGCGGTCATGGGCTCACGTTATCACAGCGCATCTTTGCGCCTTCACTGCGGCGGCACTCCACTGTCTTTCCCCCCTTCAGAATCGACTCACGCGCCGCCTCGATCACCAGCTCGTTGTAGCTGCTGTTTGCCGGGGTCGCCATGACTCCGTCGGCATCGATCTGCATCAGCCGATCACGCCGTTCGTCCAGATTTCCAGTGGTCGCGATACACGTCCGCACGATGTGCTCCACCGATCGGTATCCATATCCCACCGGCACCAGCCCCGGTCCGCCGATGTCGACGTACTGGAAGTAGTCCGGGCTGGGTTCCGCGTAGATCGTGGCGCCGGGGTCATCGCCGGCCCGCGTGTACGCGTACTTCAAGCCGCGATATTGGTCCGAGTGCGCGATCAGCGCGCCGTCGGTCTCGCCCTTGCAGTACATCACCAGTCCCTGCGTGTTGCCGCCCGGGGCTGCATCGGGAAAGCCGAGAGCATTCTGAACATTCAGGCAAGCGCCGTTGCTCCAAACGATGCGCGCGTCGGTCCACAGAAAACCTTCATTGCCGTTCGGAAACCGGTCGGGGACTCCGTAGACGCTCACCGTGGCGGGCAGCAATCCGGTAATAAAGTGCACCAGGTCGACATAGTGGCAACCTATATAAGTGAACGCATCCGAATTGCCGGTGGTCATCCAATTCTGGAAATTCGAGCGGCGGTAGTACCACTTCTCCAGCAGGCACGCGGCGCCGAGCTTGAATTCCCCAAACAGGCCGGCGCGATACTTGCGCCGGGCCATCAGGCTTCGGTCGTCGAAGCGTTTGTGGTAATCCACTCCCACCACAAGCCCGCGCGAATAGGCCGCGTGCCGGATCTCCTCAGCCTGGGCGTGCTTCAGCACCAGCGGCTTCACGGCGCAGACGTGCTGCTGGCTGTGCAGGGCAGTCATCACCACGTCATAGTGCAAATGATCGGGCACGGCGACCACCACGATATTGTGCGGCGGCATGCGCGCGATGAGTTCGCGGAACAGCTCCGGCTCGGGTGTGTCGGAATCGCCTTCAGGGTATCGATGAAACGATTGCCCGGGGAACGCTTCCGCCAGGTCTGCCGCTGCCGCCAACGGCCGCAAATCGCTGCCGCGCAGAGCGCAGACGCCGATCTCGCCGATCCATCCCTGGCGCTGCATGTGGTACAGCGAAGGCAGAAGCTGGTCGTGCGTGATCATTCCCCCGCCGACGATGAGCACCTGGCGTTTCATGCCGGGACCGGCGACGATTTCCGGCCGGTAACTTCCGCGAATGCCTCTTCGAGCACTCCCACGCTCTCCAGGATGGCCGCTTCCGGAATGATCAGCGGCGGAGAAATCTTGATCGTGGCCCCGCCGAATCCCACCGGGCTGAACATGAGCACGCCTTTTTCCACGCACCGCGCGACCACGTCCCAGGCCAGGTTGCCGTCCGGTTCCTTGCGGCCGGGGACCACGCAGGCGACGCCTGCCACCAGGCCTTTTCCATCCACGCTGCCGATCTGTTTGAATCGCGATCCCAGCCCGTCCAGCAGTTCGTGCAGCAGCCGCCCCATTTCCCGCGCTTTGCCGGCGAGGTCTTCGCCGACCACCAGGTCGATCGAGGCCAGCGCCGCCGCGCAGCACACCGGATTGCCCGTGTGGGTGGAGGTCATGCTGCCCGCCGGGTGAAGATCCATCACGTCCGGCCGCCCGGCCACCGCGGCGATGGGCATCGAGCTTGCCATGCCTTTTCCGAAAAGCGCCAGGTCCGGCACTACGCCGTAGTGTTCGAATCCCCAGAGTGTCCCGGTGCGGCCGAACCCGGCCTGGACTTCGTCGCAGACCAGCAACGCGGCGTGGCCGGTACACCACCGCCGCAAAGACTGCATGTATTCCACCGGCGCGAAGGCCGCGCTGCCGCCCTGGTAGGTTTCCAGGATCACGCCCGCGACGCTCCGCGGCTCGACGTTGAGCTCGCGCAAGGCGCGTTCGAATCCTTCGAAGGAATTGTCGGCGGTTCGGAATCCGTCCGGAAACGGGACCTGCACGAACCCGGGATCCAGGTTGCCGATCCATTCTTTCAACGCCGGGATGCCGCCGGCCTGCTGCGAGCCCAGCGTGCGGCCGTGGAAGGATTTGTCGAAGGAGACGATCACGTGCTTCGTTCGCCCGCCGACTTTCGCGCCATGCGTGCGGCACAGCTTGATGGCGCATTCCACCGTTTCCGAGCCCGTGGTCAGCAGGAACACCTTTTTCAGCGGCTCCGGCAGCAACCCGGCCAGCCTCTCCACCAGGCGGGCGCGAATCTCGCTCGGGAAGCAGTAATTGGTCAGCAGCCGGGCGCAAGCCTGGCGCGCGATGGCATCCGCGATCTCGCGCCGCCCGTGGCCGGCGTTGGCGATCAGGACGCCGCTCGACCAGTCGATCCACTGGTTGCCCCACGCGTCATGAACCTGAAATCCTTCCGCGCGGTTCCACACCACCGGCGGTTGGCCGCGCATGGCTACCGGCTCGTATGCGTGCAACTTCGCAAGAATGGGGAGCGACTCCGGCACCGGGAACTCGGTCACCATGCGGCGAAACGGCGTCTCGACTCGCGGGACGCGTCTGGGAGTCAGGTCATATTCTCTGGCCATCTTCGTTCACGATTCTCTCTTCTTACGGATTAGCAGGAAAACCAGCGCCGTGGCGAGCAGGGGAACCAGGCTCGCGCCCACCAGGATCGGCCCGAACGAATACCGGTCCGAGATCCAGCCGATCAGCCAGGTGGAAAGGATTGTCCCCGCGCCCGCGCCCGACCCGCTCATCCCGCTTACGGTGGCCACCGACTCGCTCGGGTACAGGTCCGAAGGCAGCGCCAGTCCCATGGTGGACCAGGCGGCGTAGGAAAATGTCGCGATCGCGAACAGCGTCACGATGGCGGCGAAGGATGTGGCGCCGACGGTCGGAATCAGTAGCGTCATGCCGAAGCCGCAGATCAGGATGACGAACTTGCGGGCTTTCAACACCGGCCAGCCCCGCTGAATCAGGTGGCTGGAAAGGCCGCCGCCGAAGAAATTGCCGAGGTCGGCCGCCAGGAACGGCACCCAGAACCCGAGGACCGTGTTCTCCAGCGTGAATCCCCTGGAGATCAGATAGATGGCGAACCAGTCCGTGATGAAGAACCAGACCGGATCCGTCAGCGACTTGCCCAGGATGATGCCCCAAGTCTCCTTCGCACTCAGGAGCTGACGCCACGACGCGGGATTGCCCGCGGAGCCGGCGATGGCGCGCGCTTCCGTCCGGCGCTCCTCCTCGCGTGCCTCCAGGATCATCTTGCGCTCCGCGCTGCCCAGGTTCGGATGCACTTCCGGGGGATGGTAGAACGCGCGCCAGACCAGCACCCAGGCAAAACCCAATAATGACGTGAACAGGAACGCCGGCCGCCAGCTTCCGAAGCTCCGGTAAATCCAGAACACCAGGATCGGCGCGACCGCGCCGCCGACCGCGGACCCGCTATCGAAGAGCGCCACGGCCCAGCCCCTCTCGGATTTGGGAAACCACTCCGAAACGGTCTTCGTCGCGCCAGGCCAGTTGGCGGCTTCTCCCGTGCCCAGCAGAAACCGGAAGCACATGAAGCTCTTGATGCCGGCGGCGAGCGACGTGACCGCCGCCGCGACCGAGTACCAGGTCACGGTCAGCAGCAGGCCGCGACGGCTGCCCAGCCAATCCAACAGGCGGCCCGCGACCGTCTGCATCAGGGTGTAGGCCAGCCGGAAGGAGATCACGATCAGCGCCCAATCCGAGTTGTTCCAGGAGAATTCGGTTTTCAGGCGCGGGGCGAGCACGCTGAGCGTCTGGCGGTCGATGTAGTTGATCACCGTGGAGGCAAACAGCAGCCCGCCAATCCACCAGCGAAGATTCGGAATGACGCGGTTCCTGGCCAGAGTGTTGTCCGCCCAAAAATCAAAAGCAGAAAAAACAATGATAAAAGATAGAAATCACAAGATCAACGCCTGCGTCTGTCTGCTAGTATTTTCTATGCATGAGGATGACGCGGAGACGGCTGATGGGCGGCGGCGCGGCGACCCTGGCGGCCGGCTCATTGCTGCGGGCCGATGTGCCCGACCATTTGTGGCAAGGCTACGACTTCGGCCCCGGACCGAAGGTCACCGACCGTCTCAACCAGGGACCGTTCCCGGTGGAGCAGGATCAAGGGTGGCGCACCCTGGCCACCACCACGCAGTCCGCGGCGCCGGTGCGGAATTTCGGCACCGGCCTCTGCGGTTACACGTGGGAAGAAGGCGGGCCCTCCCTCGCCGCCCGCGCCGGCAGGCAAACGCTGGAGAAGCATGTCGAGCAGATGTCGTCCCTACCCTTCGTGGACGTGCTCTACATCCGATGCGAATGGCGCGACGTGCAGAACAATCCGGGCAGGCTCGACCTGAACCCCGTCTGGAAGCTGACGCTGGATGCAGCCAAATCGCGCGGCAAACGAGTAGCATTTCGGGTCATGCTGTCCAATACGGTCTTCCAGCCCGGAAGACTCGCCATGCCGGACTTTCTCAACGGCAAAGTGCCGGTCGTTGCGATCGGGAAGGCGCGCGACCTCGGCGGCAAGATCGGGTATCGCGAACCGAGGTACGACCATCCGGAGTTCCAGCGAGCCTTTCGCGAACTGAACGAACTGCTGGCAGCCGAGTTCGACGGCCATCCGCAGATCGAATTCGCCGACCTGATGATGTACGGCTTCTGGGGCGAGGGGCACACCAGCGATTTGCCGAGCCCGTTTCCGGACTACCTCACAGCGGAGCGGACCATGGTGGGCATGACAAGGCTGCAACTCGACGCCTGGAAGAAGACGCCGCTGGCTGTCAACACCGAGCCCGATATCAGCCGCGTGGGCAACCGGGAAGTGCAGGATCTGTGCGTGCGGGAGGGCTGCTGGCTCCGGTCGGATTCGATCCTGAACATCGAAGAGCCGCTGCAAATCGAGATACTCGCGAATCGTCCACCCTGGCTGGCTGTCGTCATGGAGGACGGGGAGCACCGCAACTACGACGTACGCACCATTCCGCGCGACGCGGCGGGCATCAACCTGCGGGAGAAGGCCATGCTGCACGTGCTGGATCTGGGCGCCAACTACTGGTCGCTTTGGACCGAGAGCGAGAACCTCGAGCGCTACCAGCAGCAGTATCCGCGCGGCTTTCTGGCCTTGCAGCAGCGCATGGGCTACCGCGTCCGCCCCTCGTGGATCTGGCAGCGCAAGCGCGACAGCGCCAATGAGGTGATCGCGTGCATCACTAACGACGGCGTTGCGGGCGTGCCCGGAGTGCTCCGGCTATGGCTCGAAAGTGCGGACGGCAAATTCCGCATGACCGGGGGGCTGGACGCCGGCCATCCCTACGGAGGTCGAATCCGCCAGGCCAGCTTCATGGTGCCCGGCGAGATCCAGCCGCAACGTTTCCACCTGCGCGCCGAGATCGAAGTCCGGGGCGTGCGGCGCCCGGTTCAGTGGGCCTGCGAGCAGCGCCTGGAAAGCGACGGCTCCTTTGCGTTCGACCTGCAGCCGCACAACGCCCCGGGGTGGCGTAAGGGGGTTTGAGGGCTGCTACTCAACCTTCATTTACTTGTAGTATTCTTTTCTTATGAGGATTCTGGCTATCGGATTTATTGCTTTTCCTTTGCTTTCGAATTTCGCCGCCGACCGGCCGGAAGTCCTCGCCAGCAGCCGCGCGGAACGCGAGGTGACTGCCGACACCGATCCCAATTCGCCGTTCTGGCGCGGAGCACCCGCCGTCGTCGCCGCCTCGGACAGCTTTGGACGCGAAGTCCCCGGCCACCGGACCGAGATTCGCTCCCGGTGGACGCAGAGCAACCTCTACTTCCTCTTCATCTGCCCGTATGAACAGCTCCATCTGAAACCCCAGCCGGAAACCGTCAAGGAGACCAACGAACTCTGGAAATGGGACGTGGCCGAGGTGTTTGCCGGCTCCGATTTCCAAAACATCCGGAGGTACAAGGAATTCGAGGTTTCGCCGCAGGGCGAGTGGGTCGATCTGGATATCGACCTCGATAAACCGCATCACGAGGATGGTTGGACCTGGAATTCGAACTTCCAGAGCGCCGCCCGGATCGATACCGCGGCCCGCGTGTGGTATTGCTTCATGCGCATCCCGTTTTCCGCGATCGATTCCCGTCCGCCCGCCGCGGGCAACGAACTGCGCGTGAATCTCTATCGATCGCAAGGCCCGCCGGGAGCGCACAGAGCCATCGCCTGGCGCCCCACCGGGAAAGCCACGTTCCACGCGCCGGAATCGTTCGGCATCCTGAAGCTCGAAAAATGAAAAGCCAGAGTAAACTTCCCCTGCGCGCCGTCATCCTTGCCGCCGGCAAGGACGCGATCGGCGCTGATGGCCGCTCCATCATGCTCTCCCGTCTGGGAGATCGCAGCGTACTCGAGTGTGTCCTTCAGAATGCCCTTGAAGTAGTGCCGCCGGAGAGCGTCTACATCGTGGTCGGATACCGCCGGGAAGAGGTGTGTGCCCACCTGGGCCCGGCCTATCATTATGTGAACCAGGAGGAGCCCCTGGGCACCGGACACGCGGTGTTGCAGGCGGCGCACGCCCTCCCGGATACCAGCGGCCGCCTGCTGATCCTGTACGGCGACACTCCATTATTCCGTCCCGGCTCCATTCGCGGGTTGCTCAACCGGCATCACCTCAAGGGCGCCCAACTCACGCTGCTGACCGCGGTGCCGGATCGCCCGTTGCCCTACGGGCGGATCATTCGCGACGCCGACGGCCAGATCGTGGACATCATCGAAGATACGGAGGCCTCGCCCAAGGTCCGCGAGATCGATGAACTGAACGTCGGGGCGTATGTGGTGGACACGTCCGTGATCGTTCCGGCGCTGGAACGGCTGTCTCCGTCTCCCGGCGACGGGGAATACCGGCTCACCGACTGCGTGCACCAGCTCATCCGCGCCGGCCACCGCGTGGAGAGCTACCGCCTCTACGACCAGGATGAAGTCCAGGGCATCAACTCCGCTGAAGACATGGCGCAGGCTGAATTCATTCTGCAAAAGCGCATGTTCCGGCCGCGTCGCCAGGAAGAGCAGAACCTGGTGACCTTCGGCACCGGCGGCTGGCGGGCCATCATCGGCGAGGGCTTCACCATGCACAATGTGCGCCGGCTGAGCCAGGCCCTGGCCAATGAGATCACCCGCCAGGGCACGGAGAAGCGCGGCGTGATCATCGGCTACGATCGCCGCTTCCTCTCCCGGCAGGCCGCTGAAGCCTCGGCGGAAGTGTTCGCCGGCAACGACGTTTTCGCCGTCCTGCTGAACGAGGATGCGCCCACGCCGCTGATCACCTACGCCACCGCCGTCCGCGGCTCCGCCTACGGGCTGGCGTTCACGGCCAGCCACAATCCGCCGGAGTGGAACGGCCTGAAGGTCTTCCGCGGCGATGGATCGCTGCTGCTCGACCACGAGACCCGGCAGATCGAGGCCGAGACCAATTCGCTTTCTCCACAGGACGTGATTAAGCTGGAGCTCGACATCGCGATGGAATCCGGCATCGTGGAGCGCGGCGATTTCACCAACGACTACGTGGATGCCGTCGAAAAGCTGATCGACCTGCAGGCGATTCGCAATGCAGCCCTCAAGGTCATCGTGGATCCCATGTATGGCGTGGGACAGCTCACTCTGGGCACGGTTCTGACCGAAGCCCGCTGCCGCGTCGCGTTCATCCACGAACGCCACAACCCGCTGTTCGGCGGACGATCGCCCGCTCCCAACCCCGAAGCGCTCCGCCTGCTGACGTCATCCATGCGCGAGGGCGGCTACGATCTTGGCCTGGCGATGGACGGCGACGCGGATCGCGTGGCCATCGTGGACGAGCTCGGCGAATACATCTCCATCAACGACGTTCTCCTGCTGCTCTACTGGTACATGCACGAGGTGCGCGGCGAGCGCGGAGGAGTAGTGCGCAACCTGGCGACGACCCACCTGCTGGACCGGCTCGCGCGTGGCCTCGGCGAAGAGTGCTACGAGGTGCCGGTCGGTTTCAAGCACATCGTCTCCACCATGGTGGAGCACCAGGCGGTGCTGGGAGGCGAATCCTCCGGCGGATTGACCATTCGCGGACACATCCTGGGCAAGGACGGGATCTTCGCCTGTGCGCTATTCGTGGAGATGCTGGCGCGCACGGGCCGGAAGATCTCGCAGTTGCGATCCACCGTGTACGACCTCACCGGCCGTTTGTATGACGTAGAAGAGACTTTTCCGGCCACCCCCGAGATGCGCATTGCCGTACCGAAGAGGCTGCGCGAGGCGCCCTGCAGCCACATTGGCGGTTACAAGGTGGTGAAGATCTCGCACATGGATGGGATCAAGCTCTACCTGGAGAATGACAACTGGGCGCTGCTCCGCTTCTCCGGGACGGAGCCGGTGTTGCGGCTGGTAGTGGAGGCGGATACGCCGCAGAAGGCAGGCGAGCTGATGGAATGGCTCAAGCAGTTCGTGGGATCCCCATCGCTCGGTTGACCCGAGCGCGGCAGAATGATATCGGTACGTCAGGGAATCGCGATGAATCGAAGAACCTGGTTAGGGATTAGCGCGGCGATGGCGGCCGCGGAGAAACGCTCGGCCGGACAGCAAGTTCGCCCGCCGGCGAATGCAGAGCCGGGTCAGCAGCCCCCCGGGCTGCCGATCGAGCAGTTCGAACCGAAGAGCATGCTCCACGTGCCCGAAACGCAGGTGCCGCGAGCTCGCTTCCCGGTCATCGACTTCCACACCCATATCACGGGAGCGCGAGCCGACGGAGCCATCCGCTTCAGCCTCGATCCGGCCACCTGTCTTGGGGTGATGGATCGCCGCAACATCCGGATGATGGTGGATGTCACGGGCGGCTACGGCGACGGGCTGCGCGAAGCCATCGCGCGGTTGCAGACCGCGCACCCGGGCCGGTTCGTCGTGTTCACCGAGCCATCCTGGGCCAACGCCTCCGACGCGGGATATCCCAAGCTGCAGGCCGACCGCATCGAGGAGGCCCATCGCGCCGGCGCGAAGGGACTGAAGGTGCTGAAGAACCTCGGGCTCTTCCTGCGCGAACATGGCAACGGAAACCTGGTGCGCATCGACGATCCGCGCTTCGACCCGATGTGGGAGGCCGTCGGATCGCTGAAGATGCCGGTGGCGATCCACACCTCCGATCCGGAAGCCTTCTTCCTGCCGATCGACCGCTTCAACGAACGCTGGGAGGAGCTGCACGCCCACCCGAGCTGGTCCTTCCACGGCAAGGATTTCCCGAGCGACCGCGAATTGCAGGAAGCGCGCCGCAACGTCATGCGCCGTCATCCGCGCACGCAGTTCGTCTGCCTCCATGTGGCGAACGCGGAGAATCTGCCCTACGTGTCGGAGTGCCTCGACGCCCATCCGAACATGCATGTCGATATCGCCGCGCGAATCGGCGAGCTCGGCCGCCAGCCCCGGATGGCGCGCCGGTTCTTCGAGAAGTATCAGGACCGCATCCTCTTCGGCACCGACGCCAGCGCGGGCACGAGCACTCCCCAGCAGACCTTCGGCGATGCGCTCTACCAGATCTACTACCGCTTTCTGGAGACCGAGGACGAGTACTTCGATTACGCGCCGGCCTCGATCCCGCCCCAGGGCCGCTGGCGGATCTACGGCGTCGGACTCAGCGAGCAGATACTGCGCAAAGTGTACAACGAAAACGCGGCGCGGTTACTTGGGATTACGGCCTGAACCCGGTGCCCGGATTCCTCGCGCTATCATTGCGGATAGATGGGACTTTTTTACGTTGGTTGCCGGGTCCTCAATCCAGTGACTTCCAAGTCGACCGCCGTTCGGCGCCTGATGGTCGACACGGCCGCCGAGTCCACGTGGATCAGCGCAACGGTATTGGAGGGGATCGGGATTGAGCGGCGCAAGAAGGATCTCCAATTTCAGTTGGCGAACGGCCAGATCGTTACGCGCTCAGTTGGCTACGCTGTACTTACAGTGGATAAGTCGGAGACCGTGGACGAAGTCGTTTTCGCCGAAACAGGCGATCTCCAACTGCTCGGCGCGCGCGCTCTGGAAGGTCTGAATCTGCAAGTGGATGCTCGCCGGAAAAGGCTGGTGGCTGCCGGTCCGATCGTCAGTGCAGCCGCCGTGCCTCCACGATTCGGACGGTTGGTGCAGGTCCCCCCCGCGTCATCGAAAACTCGCGGAAAGACCCGGACGAAGAGCCCCAAAAGGCATCGGGATACCAGGTTGAAAGCTCGATGACTCTGCGTCTCTGCGGCTCTGCGGTGAACAAAGCTCACCGCGGCCGCCTTCACGCCAGCGCCAGAATTTTATCCAGTGCCGCCGAGACCTGCTTCAATTGATCCGGCTGCCGCGCATTGCGCCCGATCTCCGGCGAGATGAAACCGTTGTAGCCGGTCTCCACCAGGGCGGCCATCACCGCCTTCCAGTTGACGTCACCCTCGAGCAGATCGGCGAAGTGGGCCGCTTCGCCCCGGCCGGCCAGTTTGAAATCCTTGAAGTGAATGCGCTTGATGCGCTTGCCCAGGGTCAGGATCCAATCTTCGGGGTATCCGTACTGCATGACGTTCCCCGCATCGAAGTGCGTGCCGACCCAGGGACTGTGGAACTGATCGACGAACGACCGCATTTCGAGCGGGCTCAGCAGAAACTTGTTCCACACATTCTCGGGATTCAGCAGAACCTTCGCCTTCGCCGCGTCGGGAATGACCTTGGTGAGCTCCGCCGTGTAGCGGTCCCACGTCTCCTGCGAGCCGACCTCGAGCTTGGCCCCGTTCCCCAGGCGGACCGCATAGAGGAGCAGGGCGCCGCAGTTGAGGTCCGTGGCGATCGCGATTGCCCGGCGAATCGCGTCCACGCCCCGCGCGCGCACCGCGGCGTCCGGCGAGTTCAACGGATTCTCGTGGAGAGGTTCGGAAACCCACAGGGTGGCGATGCGGATACCTGCTTTATCGGCGGCATCCGCCAGGCGGCGCGCGTCGTCGTGGCTGATATCCAGCGCAAGATCGTTGCCTATGGCCAACTCGATGGCATCGAACCCGGCGGATTTCGCCTGCGCGAAACACTCGGCCCGCGGCATCTCTTTGGGGAAGATGATCGAGCAGATTCCCTTGATGAAGCGCGCGCTGGATTGTGCTTCGGCCGAAATCGCCGCCGCGGCCAGCGGCAGCGCGAGAACTTCCCGGCGATTCATGGCGCTTACACCTCCACTCCCAGGTCGTTCCAGGTGACAACCTTCTCCTGCACCATCGCCTGGTGACCCAGGATCGCGGTCAGCGCCGCGGTGGCCCCGACCTTGACATCCACCGGCGGCGGCGTTCCTTTGGTGATCGAATCGTAAAACGCCGCGATGTGCGCGAACTGATCCTCCTGCTGCTTGGCAGACAAAACCACAGGCTGCGCGCCCCTGCCGGGCGGATACATCGTCCCGGTCATCAGGTCCACGCCGCCCTTGGTGCCGTACACGTAGACATACTGGCCCCCGTTTGGCATGGACGCGGGGTGAAACACATTCTGCGTGAAAGACATCTTCAGGCCGCCGGGATAGTCGAAGGTGATGCTGCCGCAGTCGAAGATGGTGCGTCCCGGCGGGTCGTTCTTGTAGAACACGATGGCGCCGAAACCGCACGCCCGCGTGGGATGAGCGCCGATCACCCAGTTGCAGAGATCCAGGTTGTGTACGGATTGCTCGATGAGATATCCGCCGGATTTCGTGACGTCGAAATACCAGTCGCCAGATGTGCCGTCGTGATCGAGGTCGGCCGGGGCGTGCCGCTGGGCTTTCACCATGATCACCTCCCCGATCGCCCCCTGATGGATCTTGGCGACAGTCTCGCCAAACTGCTTCATCGAACGCAACTGCTGGCCGGCCACGAACACTTTGCCGGACCCCTTGGCCGCGTCGAGAAGCGCACGAACCTGCGCCGGGTTGATGCCGATCGGTTTCTCGCAGTAGACGTTCTTCCCGGCCTTCAGCGCGGCGATGGCCATCTCCGAGTGCAGATTCGGAGGTGTCGCGATGAACACCGCATCCACGTCTTTGTTCTCGATGATCCGGCGCCAGTCGGCGGAGGTCGCCGGGTTATCGCGGGCGGCGGCGGTCGCCGCCTTGTCCAACCGGTCGGGCTTGATATCGCACAAGGCAATCACTTTGGCATTCGGCTGGTGCAGCACGCCCTGAAGCAGGAACGATCCGCGATTGCCGACGCCGATCATCCCGGTGCCAACGGGTTTCTCGGATTGAGAAGCATAGGCGGAGGCCGCCGAGCCGAGCAGGAAGATTCTGCGATCCATGGTCATATTGGTCTCTGGGAATAGTCTACATTGCGTCGCTGAATGAAGTCGGATACAGTTTGGCTGCAATGACAAAATTGCCGATATTTTTCCTGACCGTCGCCGCCGCCGCGCAGAACGTGGTCGTGCGACCGAAAATGATCGACGACGTGCTGGTGAATCCTGGCATGGGGATTCAGACGTTCCAGCGCTACAATCGCCAGGCGATCAACCCGGGGCTGCGCTGGTCGGAAGTCGGACCGGAAGGCGCGGTCGCGGATGCGGCCAACGTGAACTTCCCCGAGTCCTCCGTCGCGTACGTCCGCTGGTTCTGGTCGCAACTGGAGCCCGAGCGCGGAAAATACCGCTGGGACATCATCGACACGGCGCTGGACGAGGCTCGCCGTCACGGCCAGAAACTGGCGTTTCGCCTGATGCCCTACGACCAGGGCAACCCGCTGCCCGAGTGGTATCGCAATTCCGAGGCGCGGCGCGCCAACAAGCCCACCGACCAGGACGGCAAGATCTGGTCGCCCGATTCCGCCGACCCGTTCTACATCCGCACCTGGGGCGCGGTGGTGGCCGAGGCCGGCAAGCGCTATGACGGGCACCCGTACCTGGATACCGTCGACATCTCGACGTTCGGCTACTGGGGCGAAGGTTGGGGACCCTACCCGCCCGACTGGCCCGTCCAAAAGCTGCTCACCGACCAGTATTTCGATGCCTTCAAACGCACGCCGCTGCTCATGAACTTCGATGTTCTCCAAACCCTGATCTACAGCACCGACCGCGGAGCAGGCTGGCGTGCGGACTGCTGGGGCGACATGGGCCGGCCCGGGCGCAACTTCGCCCACATGCTGGACCGTTACCCGCAGTTCGTCGCGCAGGGCAACGTGGCCGAGGCCTGGCGCCGGGGGCCGGTTTCGCTTGAAAGCTGCGGCACTCCCGGATCGTGGTTCAACGGCAAGTACGACCTGCAATACATCCTGGACCAGGCGCTGCGCTGGCACGTTTCCACCGTGAACCTGAAGTCCACCGCCATCCCGGACGAATGGAAGAAGGCTTTCACGGAATTCGAAAAGAAGATGGGCTACCGCTTTGCGCTGCGCAAACTGGAATATCCGCGGAGCGTCAAGGCCGGCCGCATGATGCCGGTCAGCATGTGGTGGATCAACGCCGGAGTCGCGCCCCTCTACTACGAATACACCCTGGCCATGGAGCTGCGCGGACCCGGCGGTAACGCCGTCATGAAGGTGCCGGTGGATCTGCGGAAGTGGCTGCCCGGAGACGCCGTCTACGATGGCTCGCTGTACGTAGACGACCGGCTGAAACCCGGCGTCTACCGGGTGCGGATGGCAATCCTCGACCCGCACACGGATCTGCCTGCCATCAAGCTCGCCTTCGAAGGCCGCCAGCTCGATGGCTGGTACGATCTCGGCGAGCTGCGCGTCGAATAGCGGAGTCGCTCCATGCGAAACGGAATTCTTCTCGCTCTCGCCCTGGTCGGCATGCTTCCGGCGCAGGACGTGGCCATGGGCGCTCGTACGGGCAGCGCCAGGCGGTTCGAAGAACCTTACACCATGCAGGTGGAAACGCCGCACGTCAAGTGGGCGCGCCCGCTTCCCGCAGGGCCCATCCGCCTGCTGGCCGTGCCGACCGTGTCCGAAGGCCGCACGCTCGTCGAACTCGCGGAGCGCCTCTCGCTCGACCTCACCACCGTCTCCATCGACACGGATTGGGACGTGAACAAGTGGACCATGGCCTTCGGCAAAGATTATGGCGCCCGCGCCGAACGAGGCGACCTCAGCCTCGTGTACTCGTATCTGGAGCAGGAGCTGACGGGCCCCAAACAGTTCGACGCGATCCTGCTGCCCCTGCACCACGGATGGGAAGCGCTGAAGCCGGCGGCGCGGGAAGCGCTCGCCCGGCGCGTGCGCGAAGGCTGCGGGCTGGTGCTGATCCGGCCGTTCGCCTCCGAGCTCTCGCCGGTATCTCCTGTCGGAGTGAACGTGCAGAAGGGCGAGTTGGAAGCGCCCACCGACCCGGGAAGCACCGAGCCTGCCGAATGGCGGCGCACCGGCGACCACTACATTACCCGCGCCGTCCCCATCGAGACCTTTCCTTTCGCCGACCTCTCGAACTTCGTCTACCGCGCCGAGCCGGGCGCGCAGGTCCTGGTCGAAGGCAAATCGGGCCACCCGGTGATCGCGGTGAAGCCATTCGGGAAGGGGCGCGTGGTGGCCTTCACCTACCGCGACGCGGGTCTGAGCTGGTACATGCCGATGTCCGCGCGCGGCCACTTCACCGACGTCTACTGGGAGTACTTCTACTCGCTGCTCTGCCGGTCGTTGATCTGGGCCGCGGGGCGCGAGCCGGGCGCCCCGGTCGATTTCAACGCCCGCGATGCCGAATGGCGCCTCCGCGACAGCTTCGCCGCCGTAAAGCGTACCGGCCGTGGCCGCCCGCCGCAATTCGCCGGGCTCGCGCCGGGCCGTTACTTCCTCGAGCAGCAGGCGGGCGGCGACTGGCGAATCTCGCCGGTGGAAGTTGCGCAACCCGACCGCATCGAGGACCTCGCGGCCTCGCCCGCGGTAATCGAGGAAGGAGGAGCGGTCGAGGTCAAGTGGCGCTCCCCACGCCCCGCGACCATCGAGCTGCTCGACGGTTTCGGCAGGGCCATCGCGCGGGCCGAGGGTGCGGGCTCGGTGCGCCTTGTC
>DATJYJ010000339.1:0-3476 GCA_035578025.1 Verrucomicrobiia bacterium | reverse complement strand
CGGCGATCAGCAGCCGCGGAGGCGACAGTTTCAAGCGCGGGCTCTACGGCGAAGGCGATGCTTCCGAGGATCGCAGCGTGCAGCAGTGGAAGCTGCTCTGTCTCAACCGGAAGACCGGCGCCCTGCTCTGGGAGCGCGTGGCCTACGAGGGCGTGCCGAAAGAAAAGCGCCACATGAAAGCGACCTACGCCAACGCCACTCCGGCCACGGACGGCGAGGTTGTGGTGGCGTTCTTCGGCTCGCAGGGGCTGTACGCCTACGACCTCGATGGCAAGGTCCTGTGGAGCCGGGACCTCGGCAGGTTCGATGTGGGCGCTTATGATCTGCCCGAGTACGAATGGGGCACGGCCAGCTCGCCGATCGTCTATCGCGAGCTGGTGATCGTGCAGTGCGACCAGCAGAAGGGCTCGTTCGTAGCCGCCCTGGAGCGCAAGACCGGAAAAACGGTGTGGAAGACCGAACGCGATGAACTGCCTTCGTGGGGGACGCCTACGATCGTCACCAGCAAGGCGCGCGACGAGCTGGTCACCAACTCCTCGAACTTCATTCGCGGCTACGACCCGCTGACCGGCAAGGAACTGTGGCGGCTCGGCGGCAGCTCGAAGATCACGGCGCCGACGCCGATCGATGCCGGAGGCCTGATCGTGGTGGCCAGCGGGCGCCGGCCGGAAGCGCCGATCTTCGCCGTCCACACCGGGGCCTCGGGCAACATCACGCTGGCCGCGGACCAGACGCGCAATTCCGCGGTTGCGTGGTCGAAGACACAACGCGGCTCCTACATGCCGACTCCGCTGTATTATCGCGGGATTCTCTACGTGCTGGGCAACGCCGGGATCTTCGACGCCTACGATTTCCAGACCGGCCGCGAGATCTACCGGCAGCGAATCCCGCACCAGGGATCGGGCTTCAGCGCGTCGCCGGTGGCGAGCGACGGAAAGATCTACCTTTCGAGCGAGGATGGCGACATTTTCGTCGCCGGCGCGGGCGAACATTTCGAACTGCTGAAGACCAACTCGATGGACGATCCGCTGATGGCCACCCCGGCGATCGCGGGGGGCCTGCTGATCGTGCGCACGCAGCACATGCTCTACGCGATCGGGGCGGGGAACAAGAAGTAGGGTTCGTGCATTCAACCGGCTCGGGGCGATGCCTGTTGCCGGGCGATCCAAACGCACCGGAACTTTGGCCTCAAATATGGAATCCCGCGGGCCGCCGAAATCATCAAGCAGCGGCAGAAGCGTTACTGGATTCACGAATGGACCCTCGAGCCCAAGGCGGCACGACGGCGGCGCTGACCGCTTTGTGGGAAGACCGCTTGGACGCGGCGCGGGCTGTCTATGAAAAGGCTGTAAGCGACCTGGAATCGGCTTGGCACGAGAGCACGCCTGCCACGGAAACAGGGGAGATCTCACGGACCCGGCGGCAGGCTCTGTTCCGGGAAGAGGAGGTCCGCGAGGACTATGTTCGTGTGCTGAAGACCTACGCGGATCTGGTGGTGCACCACATTGTACCCGAGGGCTGATACCGGCAGCGCGGCCCCGCGAAAGACAGCTCAACCCAAAAGGCAGCGTGACTATGCGCTATCATGCGTGTTTCCAGTGGACCCTTCCATCTCGAAGCAGCGCCTTGAAACAAAATTGCGGCGGCGTGTCCAGGATGCAAAACTCCGGTACGACAAGGCATTGGCCGACGCGGAGACCCCCGCTCCCGACGAACCAAGCCGGACGAAAGCCCTGGAAGCGGTCCTCACGGCTCGCGTCGAGCACATGCGCGCATTGGAAATCTGGAACGAGTTCGTGGAGCACGGAACGCTCCCACCGGAGTAGGGCGACTGGAACCCGTGCTACTTGTCCGCTGTCGCGCTGGTCCGCTTCTCGCGTCTGCGGGTTTCCCGGTCCAGTCTGGTATCGGCTTCGGCCAGCAGCTTCTCGGCCATATGCGTCGAGATGAGCCCCTGATTGGCGGACCTTTGGATGGAACTCTTCTCGGCGGCCAGCAGGCGCAACCGGGCCATGCGCATCTCCTCATAGGCGATATCCCGGTTGCGTTCCTGCATCGATGCGATGGCCGCCTTCGCCTGCCCGACCTGGTCGTCCACCTCCTGCCGCAGCCGCTCGTAGACCGATTCGGAAATCAATTGATCGCGGATCAGGCCATCGAGCTCCTGGCGGCAGGCGGAGAGAGCCGCGCTCCGCACCTTGGCGACTTCATACTCGCCCTCGCGCCTGGCTTCGATACGCAGCAATCTCAAGAGTGGCTTGACCGTCAACCCCTGCACGACGATCGAGAAGGCCACGACTCCGAAAGCCATTGCCAGGATCTCGGGACGGTGCGGAACGGTGTGAGGCAGCCCGAGTGCCAGCGCCATGGAGACGCTGCCGTGGAGTCCGCCCCATACCAGTACGTGCTGCCAGCGAAGGGGAATCACCGACCCCGATAGCCGGCTCACGGGTCCGACCAGGTATACCGAAACGGCGCGTCCCAGAACCACGGTCCCGATCGCCAGCAGGATCGCGCGCCACGATTCCGCGAGCTTGGAAAGATGCACCTCCATACCGATCAGCAGGAACACGACCGAGTTGATCACGAATGAAACGCACTCCCAGAAGGAACGCAGGGCGACTCGCGTCCGGGCACTCATGCCGACTTCCAGACCGTAATTGCCGGTCATGATTCCCGCCGCCACGGTCGCAATCACGCCCGACACACCGAAGTGTTCCGCGATCAGATACGAGCTGTAGGCCAGGATCATGGTGAGCGTGATTTCGATCTGCGGATCGTCCACCCGTTTCGTCGCTTTGCCGAAAAGATACCCCAACCCGAGGCCCACGGCCGCTCCGCCCAGCGTCACCACGCAGAAGCTGCGAATGCCGCTGAGCAGGCTCACGTCTCCGCTGGCCAGGGCCGCCAGAACGATCTGGAAGATGACCACCGATGTGCCGTCGTTCAGCAGGCTTTCGCTCTCGACGATCACGGACAGGCGTCTGGATACACCCAGGTCCTTGAACAGCGCAACCACGGAGATGGGATCGGTGGCGGAGATGAGGGCGCCGAAGAGCAGTGCCGGCAGCAGCGCGACTCCCAGTACCCAGTGCAGAGCGTAGCCGGTGATCACGGTGGCTATCAAGACGCCAATAATCGCCAGGAGAAGGATGGGCGCGAGGTTCTCCCGAAGCTGGCGGACATTGATGTTCACGCTCGACTCGAAAAGCAGCGCCGGCAGGAACAGGATGAGGATGATATCCGGGGTGAACAACTGGCTGCCGATCCCCGGTCCCAGAATCCTGGTAATCGGGCCCCGGAAGAGATCGATGGCAAAGCCTCCCGCCACCAGGGCCACGGTGTAAGGCACCTTGAGCTGCTTGGTCAGAAGCGCGATAAACGATGCGGCGATCAGCAGCCAAAGGAGGAACTTGATAATGTCGGCTGTTGACATCGGCTCTCTGGCTCCGTGAAGCCGGCGCCCGGGCCACGTT
>DATJYJ010000338.1:0-3570 GCA_035578025.1 Verrucomicrobiia bacterium | reverse complement strand
GAGCACTGCGACGAGCTGGAAGTCCGCGAAGTCCGCACGAAGATCAACGAGCTGATCGCTAAGCTGCCGCCGGTGAGCTACGCGCCGGTCCTGCTCGAAAACGACACGCCGCCGAAAACCTACATCCACATCAAGGGCGATTGGCGCGATCGCGGCGAAGAAGTCCAGCCCGGCACGCTCGCCGTTCTTCCGCCCCTTCCGCCCGGCCGGCCCACCCGCCTCACACTCGCCCGCTGGCTCGTCTCGCCCGGGCACCCGCTCACCTCGCGCGTGGCCGTCAATCGCTTCTGGCAGGAAATCTTCGGCCGCGGCCTCGTCTTCACCAGCGAGGACTTCGGTACCACCGGCGATCGCCCCACCCATCCCGAGCTTCTCGATTGGCTCGCCTCCGAATTCATGCAGCGCGGATGGAGCATGAAGCAGATGATCCGCCTCATGGTGACCAGCGCCGCCTACCGCCAGTCCTCCAACGCGCGCCCCGAAATCGACGCCAAAGATCCGCAGAACACTCTGCTCGCCCGCCAGTCGCGCCTCCGCCTTCCCGCCGAGCTTATCCGCGACCAGGCGCTCTTCGCCGCTGGCCTGCTGGACCTGCGTGTCGGCGGGCGCAGCGTCAAGCCGCCCCAGCCCAAGGGCGTAGCCGAGCTCTCCTACGCCGGCAGCGTCAAGTGGGACGAGAGCACCGGCAGCGACCGCTACCGCCGCGGGCTCTACATCCATTTCCAGCGCACCGTCCCTTACCCGCAGCTCATGAATTTCGATGAGCCCAGCGCCAACCTCGCCTGCACCCGCCGCGAGCGCACCAACACGCCGCTCCAGGCACTGAACCTCCTCAACGATCCCGTCTTCCTAGAGGCAGCGCAGGGCCTCGCCTTCCGCGTCATGCGCGAATCCCCCGGCCCCTTCCACGATCGCCTCGACTACGCCTACCAGGTCACCCTTGGCCGTCCGCCGAGCGCGCGCGAAGCTGAGCGCTTGGGCAAATTCTTCGACGATACCAGCCGCAGCCTGCAGGCCAACCCGAAGACGGTGTCCGCGCTGTTCCCCAACCAGATCGAACGCGTGCCGCAAGCCGAAACCGCGGCATGGGTGGAAGTCAGCCGCGTGCTCCTCAACCTGGACGAGTTCATCACGAGAGACTAGCCATGAACCGCGATCAATTCCACGCTATTCAAACCCGCCGCAGCTTCTTCCGCGAGTGCGCCGGAGGCATCGGCACCGTCGCGCTGGCCCAGCTTCTCGCGCGCGATGGCTTCGGCGCCGCGGCGCCCGGCGCCAACCCGCTCGCCCCGCGCAATCCCCACTTTCCGGCCAAAGCCAAAAACGTCATCTTCCTCTTCATGGAAGGCGGCCCCAGCCAGCTCGACCTCTTCGATCCCAAGCCTGCCCTCCAGAAATGGCACGGCAAGCCGCTGCCCGCCTCCATGACCAAGGACCTTCGTCTCGCCTTCACCAAGCCCGACGCCGCCGTCCTCGCCAGCCCGCGCACCTTCGCGCCCTACGGCCAGTGCGGCACCGAGTTCTCCGATTGGATCCCCAACATCGGCTCCTGCGCCGACGACATCTGCCTCGTCCGCTCCATGTTCACCGACGCCTTCAATCACCACCCGGGCCAGCTCCTCTTGTTCGGCGGCAGCATCCAGGTGGGCCGTCCCACCATGGGCGCCTGGGTTCTCTACGGCCTCGGCAGCGAGTCGCAGAACCTCCCCGGTTTCGTCGTGCTCGGCTCCGGCGTCGGCACCAGCGGAGGCACATCCAACTGGTCCAGCGGATTCCTGCCCTCCACCTACGCCGGCGTCGTCTTCCGCAGCTCCGGCGACCCCGTGCTCTATCTCTCCAACCCGCCCGGCATCACCCGCGAGATGCAGCGCGCCGGCCTCGATGCCCTCAAGGACCTCAACGAGGAGCACTACGCCGAAACCGGCGATACCGAGATCGCTTCGCGCATCTCGTCCTACGAGCTCGCCTTCCGCATGCAGATGGCCGCACCCGAGCTGCTCGATTTCTCCAAGGAGAGCCCGCAGACGCTCGACATGTACGGCGTGAACGGCACGGCCACCAGGCAGTTCGGCACCAACTGCCTGCTCGCCCGCCGCATGGTCGAGCGCGGTGTGCGCTTCGTCATGCTCACCCACGCGAGCTGGGACGACCACACCAACCTCAACCGCAAGCTCAAGACCCACACCGAAGCCTGCGACCAGCCCACCGCCGCCCTCATCAAGGACCTCAAGCAGCGGGGCCTTCTCGACAGCACGCTCGTGGTTTGGGGCGGGGAATTCGGCCGCACTCCCATGTGCGAGATCCGCAACCCGCGCGAAGCCGACAACGCCGGCCGCGACCACCATCCGCTCGCCTACAGCCTCTTCCTCGCCGGCGGCGGCATCAAAGGCGGCCAGGTCGTCGGCAAGACCGACGACCTCTGCATGAACATCGTCGAGGACAAAGTCCACGTCCACGACCTCCAGGCCACCATGCTCCACTGCCTCGGCCTGGACCACACGCGTCTCACCTTCCACCACATGGGCCGCGACTTCCGCCTCACCGACGTCGCCGGCAACGTCGTCGGGAAGATGTTAAGAGGGTAGGCTTATGTGCTGCGTCTCCGCCGTTCAATCCAGGTCCAGCGCCGCTTTCACTCCGGCCTCCACGTCTTCCAGGGCCTCTGGTGTCAGGATCCCGATCCGCTTTGTAAGCTTCGCGCGGTCGAGAGTGGTGACCTGATGGCAAACCGCAAAGCTCGTTTTCGCGAGACCGGCATTGCCAGCCGGAATCTCCACCACGGTAGGGCCGCGCCTGCCCTGAGATGCCGAAGTCGAAATCGGGACGACGATGATCGACTTCCAACCCGGGGTCTGATTGAAGCCATCGTGAGAGATGATGACGACGGGGCGCCGTCCCGTTTGCTCGGACCCTGATCGCGGTAACAGGTCCGCCCAATAGACTTCGCCGCGCTTCACTTCGGCGCCTTACCGGTCTTCGTCAGATGATCGAGGCCCGCGGCCTCCAGTTCAGGATCCAGATCGAGCCTGGTGCCCGCCGCCTCTTGAGCGAAGGCCGCAATCGCGTCGTGCCGTGCCTTGCGCAGTTGCTGCCGCAGCCACAGGTCGATGGCCTCCCGCGCCAGCGCCGTGGCCGGCATCCCCGAGCGCTCGGCTACACTCCTGAGTTGATCGTAGGTTTCGTTCGGCAGAGGGAGATGAAAGTTCCTCATGCCTCGATTATGGCAGATTGTCATGGCATGAGAGATGCCATCGGCTCGGTAGGAACATCGGCAGCCGATTAATTCCCGCCCGTGCTCGCTGGCTCCCCCGGCAGCGACACTTTGTTCCAGTCCGGCGGCTCCACGCCCAGTAAATTATGCACGAAGTAATCCTGCAAGTAATGCTGCGTCGCCAGCACCCCCACCCCGTGATTCTGCCCGGGTATGTACAGC
This sequence comes from Verrucomicrobiia bacterium, assembly GCA_035578025.1. GTDB lineage: Bacteria > Acidobacteriota > Terriglobia > Bryobacterales > Bryobacteraceae > Solibacter. The sequence continues at coordinate 137 of DATJYJ010000338.1, read as the reverse complement.
ATGTCGAAATGCTTGTTCGCCTTCACCAGCGCATTCACTACCTGCAGCGAGCTCGCCGGGTCCACGTTGGTGTCCATCTCGCCGATGATGATCAGCGCCTTTCCCTGCAGCCGGTACGCGTTGTCCACGTTCGAGGA
>DATJYJ010000337.1:0-2447 GCA_035578025.1 Verrucomicrobiia bacterium | reverse complement strand
TCAAGCCATCACCTTGAGGAACGCGGTTTTGAACTTGTTCATTTCCTCCTGCGTGCCGATGCTGACGCGCACGTGGGTCGGCCAGCTCGGCCAGATTCTGCCGATGTAAACTTTCTCCTTCGCCATGGCGTCGTAGACTTCCTTACCGGGCCGGCCCACGTCCACCATGAACTTGTTGGAGACCGACGGCACGTACTTGAAGTGATGCTTGTCCATGAAGGCGAACACGTCGTTGCGCACGTCGCCGATGATCTTGCGCCGCTCAGGCACCACGGTCTTGGATTTCAGGCTGGCAGTGGCGGCGGCCATGCCGGTCACGGGCAGCGCGCCGGAACTCCACGGGCGGATCTTCTCGAGCAGGTCGGGACGCGCGAGCGCGGCGCCGGCGCGGATGCCGGCCATGCCATAGATCTTGGAGAACGTGCGCAGGATGATGACGTCCTTGTCCTGGGCCACGAGGCCGCTATTGAACGGCGCGCCGGCGATGTGGGTGTAGGCCTCGTCGATCATGACGACGGACCCCTTGGGCTTGTTGGCGACGAGCCACTCGATATCTTCCTTCGGCGTCAGGGTGCCGGTCGGATTGTTGGGATTGCAGATGTAGATCAGGCCTGCGTTTTCAGCCACGGATGCCATGGCTTTCACATCGTGCGCATAGCTGGGCAGCAGGGGAACTTTATGCACCGGTGCGCCGATGAATTTAGCCGCGGACGCGCCGGATTCATACCCGGGATCGGCTGCGACATACGCCTTGGCGGGCGAGCAGAACCCGAGCACCGCCTGGTGCAGGGGAGCGCTCGAGCCGGCGTACGGCTGAACGTAGTTGGGCTTCAGGCTTTCCTGCTCCGCCATGAGCTCGGTGAAGCCGAAGGTTTCTTCGTACATGTAACGTCCGCCGTTCTTGGCGACCTTGTAGATCGCTTCGAGCGCCTCGGGACACGGCCCCAGAGGATTCTCGTTGGCGTTGATCTTGACTGCGTCCGGCGGCATGCCGCGCACGGCGGAAAGCTGAGCCATCGCCGGCTCGTTGTAGAAGGGGAGCGCCGCCCCGGCGGATAACATCGCGGCAATGCGCCCGAAACTGCGGCGCGAGAAACCGCGGCTCAAAAGATCCTGTTTCTGCTCTTCGTTGAGACACACCTGCATTTCGTTTCCTCCCTCTCAGCTAGCGTGCAGTGAATACACCGATACCCTGGTGCCGCTATTTCAGATCGATTTGTCTGTTTATTGGCTCCCCGCATGATCAGCCCGTTGTGCCAGACATAGGCACGGGCTCTGCACCAGGAGCGGTGGCGCCGACGTGGGCCGGCGAATGTAATCAGGTAAAAGTTACCAGTTTCCGCGTACTATGTCGAATCAATTAATTTTATGAAGGGGATGCGGATTCAACGATCTGCGCGAATGCGATCGAGATCTTCAGGTTCCAGCCGCAACTCCTCGCCGATCAACTGGCGCCCAGAGAGGGCGGTCTTAGCAACGCCGCCGTGGCCGTGGGTGCCGCTTTTGGTCAGGATGTGGACAACCTCGTGCGCCAGCACGCGTCCCAGGGCCCGCCCCATGAGCAGGTCGGCATTGGCAAAGTCCGCGCCCGCCATGGCCGATCGAACCGCGCGGCTGACTTCGTCGCACTTGACTTCGCTAAAGGGCTGAACGTCGCCGGCGGTGGTGTAAGTGAAGGCTAACGGGCCGCGTTCGTCCAAGAGATAGGGAACGGGCCGCAGAACGCAGGTGCCTTTGAACCGTACCACGACAAGGTTGGGGAAAGAAAGCTGCTCGGCCTCCGCGCGCGATTTCCAATCCACGGTGAGCGAGGCGTCCTTCATGATGCCCGCGAATTCGCGCTTCATTTCCGCGATGGATTGCTCGTTCTTGGGGCCCTGAAAATCCAGGACGATGGTGATCCCCTCGGCAAATGCCGATGGGACGAGCAGCAGAGCACAGGCGGCGGCGAGGCGCATACGGGGAAGCGACAGAGCTTCGCAGAAATTATATCAGCAGGGCCGAGGATTTGTGGGGGGATTGTCAAAGAGCGTTCGCGGGGACACTGCGGGTTGGGAGCGGAGTCTTTCGGGTTCAGCATCAGACCAACGGCGGGGAAGGAGGCGTCGGGACCATGGGATTCGATCAGGACATGCGGACTCGCTCTCCTTGGAGCGATGCGGCGGGGGCGGAAGCGGCGCGCGAGGCGGCCGCAGGTGCGGCAGAGGGCGCGGACGGGGGTGCGGGCGGCGTTGATTCGGGGCGGGTTCGGTACCAATCCGGTTCGTTTTTGCAGGAGCGTAGAAGCAGGCGGAAGGGCGATTGCGGCGGTTTGCGGCGGACGCCCTGGCGCTCGGCGATGGCCCGGAGGAGACCGGTGAGGGCGCGCTGGTACTGGCGTCCGGCGGCGTCCAGGCGGCGGCAGATTTTGTCGAGGATGCGGGGGCCTTCGGCGTCCTGCATGAAGA
>DATJYJ010000336.1:0-28836 GCA_035578025.1 Verrucomicrobiia bacterium | reverse complement strand
ATGACGGCGGAGGAACTGGTGGCATCCGTCGGTCCGCGCGTGAAGGTGCAGCCGGACCGGCACTTCGTCGGTTTCGATGCCTACCAGAAACTGCTCAAGAGCGACATCGATATCGTGATGCTGACCACGCCGCCGGGCTACCGGCCGATGCACTTCGAAGCCGCGGTGGAAGCGGGCAAGCACGTGTTCACCGAAAAGCCGATCGCCACCGACGCGACCGGAGTCCGCAGGTTTCTGGCCGCCGGTCGCAAAGCCGCCGAAAAGAAACTGACCGTAATGAGCGGCGCGCAGCGTCACGAAGACAAGCCATACGTCGAGACCGTGAAGAAGATCCACGACGGAGAGATCGGCGAGATCGTGGCGCTGAACGCCAATTACCTGAGCGGGCCGGTGATGCACGCGCAGGCGCGCGACGCCAAATGGGGCGACATGGAATGGGAGCACCGCAACTGGTACTCGTTCCTGTGGCTGTGCGGCGACCAAATCGTCGAACAGCACTTCCACAATATCGACTTCATGAACTGGGTGATGGGCGGACATCCGGAGCGGGTATTGGCGAGCGGAGGGGCAGCATGGCGGCCGCGCGCGGCATTGTACGGCAACATCTTCGACCACATGTATTCCGACTTCACGTATCCCAATGGCGTACACCTGAACAGCCACTGCCGGCAATATCCCAACGGCCTGTTCCGCAGCGTGAACGACCTGGTCGTCGGGACCAAGGGCCGCACAAACGGGCTCGACCTGGGCACCAAAGGCATCAGCGCGTACGTGCAGGAGCACATCGACATGGTGGACAGCATCCTGGGACGCGGGCCGTACGTGAACCAGGCGGTGCCGATCGCGGAGAGCACGCTGACCTGCATCATGGCGCGCGAATCGGCGTACTCGGGGGTGGCAATCACCTGGGACCAGATCATGAATTCGAAGCAGGATCTGATGCCCAGGGAGTTTGGATACAACACGGCGACCAAGCCGGCTCCGCTGCCTGTGCCGGGAGAATACAAGTTCGTGTAGGCGGGTTTAGTCGACCGGGACGATCGGGCGGAAACTCTGCAGGTTCCGCCAGACCACGCGCGCGGGCAGCCCCGCGATCTCGCGTTCCACAATGGTGCGCAGTTCTTCGGGTGGCGTCAGCGCGCGTACGTTCAGCAGAATCTCGTGCCACGAGGACGGCGATGCATCGAGGGACCCCTCTATCTGCGGGTCCTGCCCGTTGCCGGTCAAGGCGGCCTTCAAATAGCCGGAGTCGCATTGTGTGAACAGCTTCAGATGCACGATGCGGATCTGCGGCTCCAGACGGTCGAGCAGCGGGCCGATCAACATCGGCGGGCTGATGGGCGGATCGGCATGCGCAGTGACACGGGCGTTGAGCCAGCCGAGTGCGGCTTCGGCCTCGGCGTAGCGGTGGTAGTCGATGTCGAGCGGTTTGGCCGAGGCAGGAGCGGCCGAAAGCAGAAGGTCAAGCCAGGCGGAGATGTCGTCGCCGCGGTGGAAGAGGAGATCGGCTTCGGCGAGCTGATGCTGGAAAAGGTACTCGAGGTGAGGGTCGTCGAAGGCACCCTGGGGATGAACTACCACGGTGAGCGGGGCGATGCGGAACCGCGCGGTGTGATCGCGGAGCAGCGGGCGGAGCGTCGTGGCGACAATATCGGTGCAGCTTCCGACGGCTTCGGCAAAGATGATATCGGGACGGAACGCGAGCAGGCGTCCGGCGGCATCGACCAGATCGCCAAAACGGCAGCAGAAACAGCCGCCGGTCACCTGGTCGCAGGGCAGACCGGCGGCGCGCGCGAGATGCGTGTCTACCAGCTCGTCGCCCTGGTCGTTAAGGATGGCGGCAACACGCATGCCGCGCTGCTGGAGCAGGCGTGCGGCGGCAAGGATTAGCGTAGTTTTGCCGGCCGCGAGGAATCCGCCGACGATGGCGAGCAGAGGGGTCACAGCGCGAGCTCCTTGCCTTCGGCGATGGTGGCGCCCGGCGTGGAGCGCTTGCCGTTGACGGTGGCGGTGCGAACTCGCAGCTCGCCGTGATCGACGCGGAGAACCGCGCCGGTCTGAGTGACGCGGAACGTGCCCCAGCCCGTCGCGGTACTCCAGAAGCAGCGGAAGCCGGGCGGGGCCTTGATGGTGACGGACCGTTCGCCGCCGTGATAGCGGAAGTTACTGGCCGCGAGCAGGGTGCTCCAACTGGAGAGGGCGCGCGCATAGTGGTGGCCGCACTCGGGCTCGTTCCAGGGATTGCGGCGCTCGCCATCGTAGCGGGCGCGAACGTTGCGCACGGCCTCGATTCCCTCGCGCGGCATGCCGGCGAAGATGAGGTGCGCGGCGGCAAGATACTCCTGGCCGGTCCACGATTCGGCGTAGTACGGGAAGGGCACGTGCGGGCGCTCGGCCTTGCCGTAATCGCAGACCATGAGAGCGGGCTCGTCGTTGAGGACGTAGGTGCGCTGTACGCTGTCGTGGCCTTCGAGCGTGCGCTTGTAGTTGTAGCGCCAGATGGATTCGAGGGTTTTGTGGATGTTCGCCGGTGCGAGCAGCGGGCCGAGGCCGGCGACTTCGGCGAGGTACTGCCCGATCAACTGATCGAGCAGGCAGCCGCCGCCGACCTGGTATTCGGGGTTCTCGGTGTCGGCCGAGCCCATGTTGCTGACCAGGTGGGGCGCGATCTTGTCTTTCGGGATGCCTTGGATTTTCTGCACGTAGAATTCGCCGTTGAAGAGATTGGCGTCGATCCACTTGCTGCCGCGCTCGAACAGGGCGCGGTATTCGGAGGCCGATGCGGTGTCGCCGGCGGCGCGGGCCATTTCTTCGGCGGCGCGCAGAGCGCCCAGATAAAAGATGCCACACAGCGGGTTCGGGCCGTAGAACTCGACGTCGTAGGTGTTGTGCTGTACGCCTTCGAGGACGCCGTCCTTGTCAGCGTCCCAACCGCCGGGGACCCAGGCGAACTCGATGGCCCGCTTCACTCGCGGCCACATGTCGCGGAGCCAGGCCTCGTCGCCGGAGAGGATCCAATCCAGGTAGGCGTGCATGATCTGGCCCATCTGGCCGTCGGCCGCGGCGAGGTTGTAACGTTCGCCGCTGTGGGGGAGCTGCTCGCGGAAACGGATGCCTCCGGCTTCGTCGAGATCGTAGCCGAAGGTGACGGCGCGCAGGGAGCGAGCGAAGCTGGGGAAGAGGTGGGCAGTGGCGGTCTCGTAGTTCCAGACGTGGGCGCAGCTTCCGTGGCAGCAGCCGGCGTGATCGTTGGCGCCTTCGAATCCGTGGAACTCGCCGTCGGCAGTGCGGAAGCAGACGGGCGTGACCAGCGTGGACAGGTTGGCGGTGGCAGCATCCTTGATGACGGGCGGAATGGTGGACTCACGGATGGCGGCTGAAAAGCGGCGGGTCTTCTGTCCCAGAGCCGTGAGATGCTCCGCGGCGTATTCGGCGGCCGCCCAGGCGTCGGCAAAACGGGTGGTATAGTGGTTGCCGATGAGAGCGTCCTCTTCACCTTTGGGCGCGCTCCATCCGCAGCGGCGCGGGGTGCGGTTGGGAAAGTGCCAGGAGAGCAGGAAGGTGAAATCGGCGTGAGTGCCGGAGGCGATGGTGCGGCCAAGGCAGAGCGCGCCCACGGTGCCGAGGTCTTTGGCCTCGGGGCCCAGCTCGCCATCGGCGGAAAAATCGTCCCAGAAGAACATCGGGGAGTTCCACCAGCGCGAGCGCTCCCATCCGCGGAGGTAGGTCACGCGTGCGCCAGCCGAAGGATCGTGCCCGGCAGGCAAAAGCGCGGCAAGCATGAAGCTGCCCCTGAGCGGATCGGCGGCGGGGAGATCGGGATTGCCCATGACGATGCCGGCGAGACGATCGGAGGCGCGGTAGTCGTTGACGCGGGTATCCTTTTGAGGATTGCGCCCGGTGGGGTTGTCGATGGACCACGCGATGGAGACTTTGGCCGGCGTGGCGCCGGGGTTGGAGACGCGGTAACGGAGAATGGCTACGGGGAGGCCGGAATCGTCGGGCTCGTGAGGTATGAACGGCGTGAAGGCTTCGAGCGAGACGCGGACAGGGAGCGCGGCGTCGGTGAAATCGATGCGGGCGAAGGGGAACTCGCCGGTGAAAGTGGCGGAAGCGAGGCGAGTGAGGCCGGGAGCGTTGTTGGCGCCGAGGCCGCTGGATCCGGAGTACGGCGGCTGAATACGCGATTCGAGCACGCGAGCGACGGGTTTGCGCGTGCCGGCCTGAGCCCAGATGGCAGGGAAGGCGTAGGTGGGATTGTTGCCTTTGTCGGGGCGGTTGAAGATCTCCCAATCGCGGAGTTGGCCTCGGCCGCCGAGCGAGATGCATCCGGCGCACACGCCGCCGAGGGGGAAAGCGATAGCCGTGAGGTGGCGGCCGGTGAAGACACGCGGGTAGCTCGCTTCGCTCGCGGGGCCGCGGCTCGCTTCTCTCGCGGGGTCAGGGGCCGGGGGTTGGGGGCCGGGGGATTGGGCAGCAGCGGAGGCGAGGGCCACCTGCTGGAGGAAGGTTCGTCGCTTGGTGGACATCACGTATAGGGTAGTCCTGTGAGAGAGCCGGGGGGTAGCGGCACAAGCCGGCCTTCGGCAGGTGGGCGGACGACAACAATCGATCGTTCCGCCTCACATGGATCAATGGGTGTATACTTCCGGCAATCGAGTTCGAACGGGAGGAAACGATGAAGGAAGACAGTGCGGCCGCTGCCTCGGAGGCCACGCCGGACGCGCCGGCGGGCGCGAAGGTCACAACGGCCTGGGCGATTCCGGTAATTACGGCGGCAATCCTGGCCGCCGCCTTTCTGGCTTATTATTTCGTCTACGTCAGCGCTCGCCGCGAGTATCTGGCCAACCGCAACTTCCGGGCCTTGGCCCTGCTCGGCGAGCAGATCCAGCAGAGCGTCTCGATCCACGGCAACATCCTCGACTTTTGCGCTGAGATTCTGTCGGACAGGAAAGATAACAAGCACGTACACGGACTTCCACCGGAATCGTTTTTGATCGTTCGCCCGGAAGACAGAAACATGAAGCCTCCTGAAAGAGAGCGGGAGGCGCTCAGCGACTATTTGAAATTCCTTGCGCCGGCCCTGGAGATCAACCCGTCGCAGGAGCTGTCTCGGGGTGCGAACATCCTTCACATCGAACGCCGCAACGACGCCTGGCAACTCGTGCTCGGAACCTTCCAGGCCGGCCGGAGCGGGGCAGACTACCAGGGGTCGCTCAAGATCGACGAGATGATGAAGCCGCTCCTGGGATCGCTTCCGTTCGACGACGTCATTCTGGTTTCGCAGGAAGGCTTCATCGTCTATCAGAGCAAGCAGACCGGCCCGCAGTTCACCACCCTGACCAGCCTGTTGCAGTCGCAGATCACCACCCCGGCGGACAGCAAGCAGGAGTCGAAATCCAGTGGGGAAACGCCGACAGCGGAGCCGCCGAAAGCCGCGGAGGCTGCTACGGTCAGGCAAAACGCAGACCGCACGTGGCGCACCCGCTCCATGCACATGACAGACCTGATGCTCGCCGGCACGCGGTACAAGCTATTTCTGCAGCCGCTCCTCATCAGCGCCTTCGCTGGTGAAAAAAGCCGCTCCGCGCCGGCGAGCGAGCTGGTCTTGTGCGGCCTCCGATCCTCTACGGAGCTCGATTGGGAAGCGCTGTCGCTCTCCTACACCTTTTTCATCTGGTGCACCGTGTTCTTCTTTGTCGTGTGGTCGAGTTACAAGGCGTTGAAGATCTTGTTTATGAATCACCGGGAGCGCCTGCGGCTAAGAGAACTGGGGACGCTTGGAGTTTCGCTGCTTCTGCTGACCACCGTATTGACCTTGTCGGCGCTGCAAATGGATTTTCATTCGAACGACGACACCGACGCCCAGCTGCGCCGGCTCAGCGCGAACATCTCGGCAAACATCCATAGCGAGCTGCGGGAAATGATGGCCCAGCTCAAGACCTGGTGCCAGTCCGAGGAAATTCAATCGGATCTGGATAAGGTTGCCAATAACAAAACAGAAATCATCCGGAACTCGGAACCTCACGGGACGCCCAAGGCCGATAACTACCCATTCGCAGGCAACGCGTTCTGGACAGACGACGACGGACACCAGATCGTGAAGTGGAGCGTGACGGAATATGTCACGCCGATGATCGACATCTCACAACTTCCTACCTTCATCCGTCCGACCATGTATCTTAGCGGGGCTCCTTCGCCGTTTCAATTCGCGTCTATCCTCCCGCCCAATAAACTCGAATACCTGGCCAATCTGAGCCTGCGAACCAGGGAATGCGTCCCACCGAAACAACCGACGCCGAAAGACCCGAATCCGAAACAGTTGCCGGACGACATTACCGGAGGGATCGCGGTCCTCACCGGGCAGCCGCTCTCCCTGATCGACCCGATTCTCCCCGACGGTTACGGCTTTGCAATCGTGGACCGGACCGGAGCCGTCCACTTTCATTCCATCAAGAGCCGGGCCGGCCGCGAGAATTTCCTGCTGGAGAGCGACGGGAGCAAGGAGCTTTACGCCGCCGTTTTCGGACACGCGAGCCCCCGCCCGATCTCCATCAAGTACCTCGGCCAGGATCACCGGGCGCTGGTGTCGCCGGTGGAGGGAATCTCTCAGGCGCCCTGGTCATTGATCGTGTTCCGGGATCTCACCGCGATGCGGACCTTGAACCTGCAGGTGATGACCCTGACGTCGACACTGCTTTTCGTGATATTCGCGGGGCCGGCGCTGGTCGTCCTGGTCTGCTGGCTCATCCTGAAGCCGCGCTTCGCACCGGAATGGCTGTGGCCCAACCGCCACCGCTCGAATACCTACCTCCACCAGGTTTGCATCTATGCCGTGCTGGTCCTCGTGTTCCTGCTGGTGGTTGCCTGGGCTTCCACGGAGGCGATCCTGATCACATGCGCGCTTGTTCCTTTCATCTTGCTGGCCGCGACCTGGTGGTGCTACCGCTGGTACGGGCCGGATACGGGGCGGACGCCGTGGCGCTCCCCGTCACCCGGCAAAGCCGGAGCGCGCTCGTCTCACGAATATCGCAACCGCTACCTTGCGGCCGTCCTGTTGGCGCTCTTGTTGATCGGCGTGCTGACGCCGATGGCTGTGTTCCGGGCGAGCCTGGACATCGAGCGGCGGCTGGAAGTCAAACAGGGGCAACTGGACCTGGCGTCGGCCATTGCGCAGCGCTGGATGTCGATAGTCGAACGGGCCGAAAAATCGGAGATCAGCCCCGGCGCGTGGCTCCGGTTCCAGGGGGACGAGGCGGCCTGGCGCCGGATTGTGCCGGACAACCTGACGCCAGTCAATCACCTGCATACGGAAAAGCATGCGGGCCCGAACCCCGACCACTATCAAAGCTGGCTGCGCCACATTCTCTACCTGCTGCACCACGACTACAACGATTCGTCGGCCGAGATGCTGGGCGTGATCGACGACCGGGGCAATCCGATGAACTGGTCCTGGGTGCAGGAGGATTCGCGTGTGACACTGCGCTGGCACGGCGCTCATCCGCCGGACCACGAGCTGTCCGAATCCGAGGACACACTGAAACAGAAGGGCGATCCGGTCAACATCCACGACGATTTGATGATCAGGTCGGCGCTCGCCGGTTTTTCCTGGCTGGATCGAGGGGTATACGCGGTCATCGCCCTTTGCGTGATGGCGGCGGTCGGCGGCCTGGTGTGGGCGCTGGCCAGAAGGCTCTTTCTGCTGCACGTGGCTCCCTTGAGGATTGCCGGGACTCTCCAGGTGGCGGAAGCGATTCGCGAAGGCAAGAATGCGCTGATCCTGGTGCCGCCGGTCTCGGACTGGCAGCTGGAGGTCCCGAAAAAAACCATCGACGTGAGCGGGCTCAAGACGCTGGCGGGCTGGAACGAAGCGACCGAGGAATTGTTCGCCACAGCTCCGCACGCGCTGGTCGAACTGCGCCACTTCGAGTATGTGGCAGACGATCCGGATGTGGATGCCCAGAAGTTTGCCCTCCTGGACCGGCTCTTGAGGAGCGAGGGCACACAGGTCGCGGTCGTGATGACGGTGCCAGTGTCCGCGGAGGACTACCGGCGCAAGTTCCCGGAGCTGGAAACCATCGATCTTCGCGACGAGCCCTTTCTTTGGCTGAAACAGTACGCCGGACCGGCGCAGGCGTTGATTGCGCGCGAGTGCAGTCCTCTGCCGGCGCTATGGCCGCTGGGAGCTCAACTGGCAAACGACCTGGCTTCCGAGTCGGTCCACACCGAGGACACGGTGGTTTCGGAGATCCTGGAGCGCGCCGACGGGTATTACCGAATTCTTTGGAACGAATGCTCCCCCGACCAGAAATTTGTCCTGGCCCAACTGGCTTCGGACGGGCTGCTTAATCCGACCAACGGAAGAGCCATCCGCCAACTGATTCGCAGGGGGCTGATCCTGCAAGAGCCGCAGTTCCGGATCATGAACGAAAGCTTCCGGAGGTTCCTGAGGTCGGCCAGCACCGTCCAGTTGAAGCGGGAGTGGCTCAATGAGTCGCGGCGCAGCGGATGGGGGAAAGTGCACGGCGCTTTCTTCACCAGCATGACGCTGTTCGGTGTGTTTCTGCTGGCCACTCAGAACGCCTTGTGGCAATCGGCGGCGGCATACGTGACCACGGCTCTGGGCGGCCTGGGCACGTTCACCAAGGTGATGGAGGCGCTCCGGGATAAGACGGGGCCTGAGAAGGGCTAAAGCGACGGCGGGCGGACAACCAAAGACGATCGTCCGGCCCACTCTTGGAGGCAGGAAAGTGAAACCGATCGGCCGGCACATGGAAGAGACGGGCGTCACGGTTGCGCAGCTTGTCGCTGCTACCGGACTGGACACAAAGCTGGTCAAGGCGATCGTGAGCGGCAACTATACTCCGGGTCCCGTGGAAAGACAGAAGCTCGCAGCGGCTTTGGGCGTTTTGCGAGACGAGATTTCCTGGGGACATGCGGTGGCGGTAGAGCATCTGCGCGGAAACGGGCCGCAGTGTGGACGGCCCACGTGAGTGCTGGTATCAGTTGTGCGCACCGTGGGTGACGGAGACGATCTCGATGGCGGTCTCCGCGACGACTCGAAACCGGATAGTGCCGCCGGTATCGCTCAGGCCCAGCGCGCGGGCCGGGTTGTCCGTGGCCATGCGGACAGCCTCGGCGAGCGTCAGGCCGGCGAGGCGCATCAGATTCTCGACGCCGCGGCGCATGTTGAGCGCACTGCCGGCGAGGCGGTCGGTGCCGGCTAGGACCACGCGGCCGTCTTCGGTGAGATCGACAGGCTGGTCGGCGATGGCGTAGCGGCCGGGAGAGGCGCCGGCGGGAGGCGCGGCATCGGTTACCAGGATGCTGCGGTCTACGCTCTTGGCGCGGATCGCGGACTTGAGGAACGCGGCGCCGAGATGGATGCCGTCGACGATGAAGCCGGCCGTGAGGCGGTCGTCGGCAAGCTGCTCCCAGATGTAGTTGGGGTGGCGGCGCAGAAGTTGGTGCGCCCCGTTGCCGAGGTGCGTGGAAAGAGTGGCGCCGGCGGTCACGGCGTCGGCAATCTGCGCGGCGCTGGCCTGCGTATGGCCGATGGACGCGACTACACCTTCAGCCGTGATGCGCTCGATATAGCGTGGAGCCTCTGGCCATTCGGGCGAGAGCGTAATGATACGAACGCCGCCGCGCGCAGCGTCCTGCCAGCGGTGGAACTCGCCGAGGTCGGGCGGACGCACCCACTGACGCGGATGGGCCCCGCGAGGGCCGTCCTCGGGCGAGATGTGAGGGCCTTCGACGTGGAAGCCGGCGATGGCCTGTCCTTCCGGGAGGGCTTCGCGGGCGTTCGCGAGATTGCGCAGGCACGCTCGTATGTTCTCCGAAGAGCCGGTGATCACGGTGGGGCAGAGGCGCGTCACGCCGGTGGCGAATTGCGCATCGAGAGAGCGGGCAATCTCTTCGTGCGAAGCGTGGGGGTTGTTGTAGTCGGCCCCGGCGAAACCGTTCACCTGGAGATCGAAGAAGCCGGAGGACTGGTAGAGGTCGGCACTCTCGCTGGAACACCTTTCGAGTGGCATGTTTTATTCACAAGTTTGCCACAGCCGGAGCGCCGGTAAGTAGTTGGAGAAACGCTCTCAAAAAACGTGTGGAAAGGGGAAGATTCCCTCTGGCGCAGGCAGGCGGGCTCGCGCTACAACAAGAGAGTTCAACAGGCGGCTGCGCAGCCGGGATGGCAAATCTCGGGGGAGGTGGTCAAACTGGTTGCGCAGGCCACTGGGGAACTTCTCCACCTAAGAACGTGTTGCGGGATGGGCGGGGCATGCGTGCTCCGCCCTATTACTTTATGCCGTGGCCGGCACGTGGCACGGCGTCAGCCATCCGTGCTTATCTTCCTTTGTGCCGTTGATCACACCGAAGAAGGCCTTCTGTAATTGCTCCGCGACTGGCCCGCGGCTGCCCTTGCCGATGATGATCTTGTCGATGGAGCGGATCGGCGTGATCTCGGCTGCGGTGCCGCTGAAAAACACTTCGTCGGCGATATAAAGCATCTCGCGCGGGATGAGCGTCTCGATCAATGGGATTTCAAGATCGCGTGCGAGCGTGATGATGGAATCGCGGGTAATGCCCGGGAGCACGCTGGCGCCGAGAGGCGGGGTGTGGATCTTGCCGTCGCGCACCACGAAAATATTCTCGCCGCTGCCCTCGCTGACGTAGCCGCTGACGTCGAGCGCGATGCCCTCGCTGTAACCGTTGGCGACGGCTTCCATCTTGATGAGCTGGCTGTTCATGTAATTGGCGCCGGCTTTGGCGAGCGCGGGGAAGGTATTGGGCGCCATGCGGTTCCAACTGGAGACGCACACGTCCACGCCCTGCGCCAGGGCCTCTTCACCAAGATACTTGCCCCATTCCCAGCAGGCGATATAGATGTCGATGGGATTGTTCTTGCCGTACACTCCGACGTCGCCATAACCGCGGAACATGATGGGACGGAGATAGCAGGCATCCATTTTGTTGACCCGCACGAGCTCCAGCATGGCATCGGCGATCTGTTCGGCGGTATAGCCCAGGTTGTCCATGCGGTAGATTTTGGCCGAATCCATCATGCGGCGGACGTGCTCGCGGAGACGGAAGATCGCCGGCCCGGCGGGCGTCGAGTAGCAGCGGATTCCCTCAAACACGCTGCTGCCGTAGTGGATGACATGGGAGAGGACGTGAACGGTGGCGTCCTGCCAGGGAATGAAGCGGCCGTTGTGCCAGATCTTCTCAGTGGGCGTCAACATGGATAAATTATAGCTGAGGGGTAGTTTTTATGTGGTTAAGGCGCTTGCTGGCCGCGGGGCTGATGCTGGCTTCCCCCGCATGGTCCGCGCGGAAGCCAGGCGATCCTCTCCGGCCCGGCTTCAATCTCTTCACCCGCCAGGACGACGTCAAGGTCGGCCAGGAAAACTCGAAACAGGTGCTCGCGCAATATGAGGTGGTGAAGACCCAGTTCGTGCAGGACTACGTGAAGCGGCTGGGGCAGAAGCTGGCGGCGATGCCCGAGGCGAAGCAGAGCGGTTTCGAATTCACCTTCACCGTGCTCAACGTGGATCAGATCAATGCCTTCGCGCTTCCCGGCGGGCCGATGTTCATCTACACCGGCCTGTTGAAGGCGGTGGACAACGAGGCGCAGCTTGCGGGCGTCATGGGGCACGAGATGTCGCACGTGATCCTGCGGCACGGCACGCACGAAGCCACCAAGGCCAACGGGATCCAACTGCTGGTGGGCGGCCTGTCGGGACTGCTCGGCGGCGGCGATTCGATGGCTGGCAAACTGGCGCAGGCAGGGCTGGGGATGGGAGGGAATTCGCTGATTCTGAAGTTCTCCCGGGACGCCGAGAGCGAGGCCGATGCGCTCGGTTCGCACCTGATGAGCGAAGCCGGATACGACCCGGTGCAGATGGCGAGGTTCTTCGAGAAACTGTCAGCGGGCGGCAGCCAGGGTCCGCAATTTCTTTCGGACCATCCCAACCCGGGGAATCGCGAGGCGGCGATCGTGGCGGAGATGAAGACGCTGCCCGAACGGCAGTACACCGCGGGCGATTCCGCACCTTTCGCGCGCATGAAGAAAGAGGTGGCTGCACTGCCTCCGCCCGCGAAGAAGCCGTCCGCAGACGCGGTGGGGCCGGGCGGGGCAGTGCCGCCGGCAGGTCAGACACCGGAGGGATGGCAGCGATTCCAGGGGCAGGGTTACTCGATGAACTATCCGGCGGAGTGGCAGGCCGCCGGCGACGCCAACGGTGCGACCCTCGCGCCGCGCGACGGCGTGGTGGGGGCGCAGGTGGGATTCGGAGTGGTGGCCGGCAGGTTCGCTCCCTCGCGGGGACGCGGCGCCCTCAGTGCGGCGACACAGGACCTGGTGAAGAAGCTGCAGAGCGAAAATCCCAAGATCCAGGTGTCGGGGGCGGCGAAGAGCGTCAAGGTGGGCGGCATGGACGGGCTGATGACCATGCTCGCCGGAGACTCGCCTTTCGGCGGCGGCGAGGCGGACGGGCTGGTGACCGTGGCGCGGGGAAATGGCGTGATGTACTTCGTGTTCGTGGCGCCGGATCGCGATTACGCGAGAGTCGAGAAGACCTTCCTGCAGATGCTGGACTCGGTCAGGTGGGAGTGAAAAGGGCAGGCCGGGAGCCTGGCCGGGAGCCTATCCCACGGGCTACATCAGGCGGAAGTTGACTTCGATGGTGGCCTGAACGGGGACCGGCTGGCCGCCCATGGTGCCCGGCTTGAAGGTCCACAGGTTGATGGCTTCGACCGCCTTCTCGTCGAGGCCATAGCCCATGCTTTTGATCACCTGGATCTCTTTGGCGATGCCGTCGGTGTCGATGACCACCTGGAGCGTCACGGTGCCCGCGATCTTGGAGGCGCGCGCGTCTTCGCTATACTGCGGTTCCACCTTGCTCAGCAGGCTGGGCGCGGTCACGCCGCCGCCGACCCGGAAGGTGGTCTCCGACGCCAGGACGTGGCGGCTGAGCGCTCCGGCAAGAGACTTGCGAATGGCCGCGGCGCGGGCGACGATGGGCTCGGCTTCCGAGGAGCGGTCCTGATTGTTCAGGAAACGGCCGTAGAATTCCAGCGTGAGCGCCTGGACGGCGGAGTTCGCATCCTCGGCGGACATCGCGCCGCGGTAGAGCGCGTCGGCCTCGGCGGCGTTCTCGGGCTGGAGGGACTTCAGGAACGCCATCCAGGTCATGGCGCGGCCCATGTCGTTGCCGTTCCTGGCGACGTTGCGGGCGCGCTGCAGGTAGTCGAATGCCGCGGAGGGATTCTGGGCGCGGTAGGCGTCCAGGCCCAGATTGATGAGGGCGGGCACGGCTTCCGGCCGGTCGCCGAGAGCCAGCGCCTGCTCGTAGTATTTTTGCGACTCGCTCATGCTGCCGCGCTTGCGGGCGAGATTGCCCAGGTTGACCAGGCCCTCCACGTATTCCGAGCTCTGCTTGCCGGATTGCTGCTCGCGCAAAGCGAGCGAGGCTTCCAACAGGGTTTGGGCCTCGCCGTACTTGCGCAGAGTCTCGTACTTCGCCGCCGCCTGTTCGAGCAGATCGTGATTCTTTTGCACGGTGGCGGCTTTGATGGCGGCGTCGACTTCGGGTGGAACGGCGGGCGCGGCGGTGCTCTGCGCGCGAATGGCGGCGAGAGGCGCGATCAGGGCGATGGCGGCCGCGGCGGCGATCCAGGCGGCGCGGCGTCCCGGCTGGCGGCGATTGACGCCATCGGCCAGGATGGCGAGCAGGCGCCCCTCGAGCTGCGAGGGACGCGCCATCGCGATGGCCGCGGCCGCGACGGGGGAAGGCGATTGCAGGGTGCGCGCGACTTCGAGGAGGTGCCCGGCGTACTCGCTCTGCCCGGCGCCGGCGGCAAGCACGAGATCGTCGGCGGCGCGCTCGCGCTCCTTGAGGAACTCCCTCCAGGCGGTCCAGGCGAGCGGGTTCCACCAGTTCAGGGCGAGAGCGGCGCGCGCCATCCAGTGGGTCGCGACGTCGCCGCGGCAGACGTGGGCGAGCTCGTGCAGCAGCACGATGCGGCGGCGCGATTCGCTCCATTCGGAGGAGGACACGGGCAGAATCACCGTGGGACGGAGCAGGCCGAAGGTCATGGGCATGCGGTCGGGCGTTTCGAGCACGCGGACGGGCGAATGGATGCCGATGGAGCGGGCCAGCAGCGCGGCGCGGCTCGATTCCGGGTGCGGACTGGCGGCGCGGCTCATGCGCCGCAGGGCGAGGCAGGCAAGCAACACCTGGAACCCGGAGACGACGGCACCGGCGCCCCAAACCAGCAGGATGACGGTGCGCCAATCCGTCGGAGCGCCCGGAGCGGCGGCGGGAGCGGCCTTCGCGGCGGGTGCGGAGGCGCCGGGACTTGGCGCGGGCCGCGCAATGGCGGTGGTGCGAAAGACGAGTCCCGGGTCGCCCGGAAGGACCAGGCCCGCGCTCTTCAGGCGTAGCGCAGGGACCGACAGCGAGAGCAGCGGCAGGGCGAGCAGGGCGGCGGCGCAGGCCGTCCACACCACGTGGCGCGAGGCCGCGGAACGCTTGCGCATGGCCAGCGCGACGAGCCATGCGGCGGCCAGGATTACGGTGCTTTTCACGGCCGCGGCGGCGGCGATCGGCCATATGGTTGCGGTCCAGTTCAACATTTACTTGCCCTCCTTCTTGGCGTCTTCGATCAGTTGCGACATGCGGTCCAGTTCCTCGCGGGTGAGACGGGTGGACGCGACATCCAGCAGCGCGGCCACGATCTGCTCGGGCGATCCGTTAAAAAAAGTTTCCATGACGTGCTTGACGGCGGTGCGCTTGGCTTTATCTCGCGCCACGGTGGGAAGATAGACGTACTTGAGTCCTTCGGCCTGATGGCGGATGTGGCCCTTCTCCTCGAGCACGCGGAGCATGGCGCGCACTGCGGAGTAGCTGGGCGCGTCGGACATGAGCTCGCGGACCTCCGCGGCCGACGCCTTGCCTTGGCGGTAGAGGACATCCATGATCTGGCGTTCGCGGCGGCTCAGGCCGGCGGGGGCGGTCACGGCCGGAACTCCTGCTGGATTTTTAGCATCATGCTAGAAAATTAGCACTGGCCGCGGCGGTTGTCAACAGGTTGTTGTGGGGCGGGCGATCGTTTTTTGTCGTCCGCCCGCCTGCGCAGCGGCAACAGCCCCTTCATGGACGCCCAAACGCCGCGCGGTATATTGGGAGTATTCCCATGCGAGGCACGCGGTGGCTCTTGCTGGTAGCTATTGCCGCAATTGTTGCCGGCATCGCCTACAAGTACCGAGCGCAAAAACTGGCCCTGGAACAGTCGGCTCCGGCAAAGCCGGCTCCTCTCCCCAAGGAACTGGGCTCCACGGCGGAAGAATGGGTCGTGCACCAGACCGACCAGGCCACCGGCCGGGACAAATTCGAGATCCGCGCCAAAGGCATGCAGGCCCCCGCGGATTCGTCGCGCCTGGATCTCACGGGCGTGACGATGAAGATCTACTCCAAAGACGGCGACA
This sequence comes from Verrucomicrobiia bacterium, assembly GCA_035578025.1. Taxonomy (GTDB): domain Bacteria; phylum Acidobacteriota; class Terriglobia; order Bryobacterales; family Bryobacteraceae; genus Solibacter. Next base: position 13,349 of record DATJYJ010000336.1, on the reverse strand, counting down.
CCTATGACCTGGTGAAGAGCGCCGCGGCCACGTTCGATAACAACACCCGGAACCTGTTCTCGGAGGGAGAGACCGAGATCACCGTGGGTGTGCCCATCGACGGGCCGCCCCCGCCGGATCACTTGCCGACCGTGATCAAGACATCGCGCATGTCGTTCGACAGCAACACCAACCGCGCCGACACCGATCAGCCCTCCACCTTCGTATTTGCTAAAGGCGAAGGCAAGGCCACCGGAGCGACCTACGACCCGAACGAGCACTCGCTGGTCATGAAGCACGAGGTGGAGATCTATTGGAAACCGCCCAAGCCGGATGCCAAGCCGATGAAGATCGAGGCGGACGGGCTCTCCTATCACGAAACGACCGGCGAGATCTGGCTCAAGCCGTGGGGACGAATGACGCGTGAGAACACCGTAGTGCAGGGCGACGACGTGGTGGTCACGCTGCAGGACAAGCAGACCATGCGCCACGTGACGGCGGTCCATGCCCACGGCACCGACGATTACCCGAACCGCAAGCTGCGCTACGCCGCCGAAGAACTGGCCGTCGATTTCGATGACGAGGGCAAAGCGCAGAAGATCACGGGCGATCGCAACGCGCAACTGGTCTCGACCGGCGAAACCGCGGAAACCGAAGTGACCGGCGACCACGTCGAGATGGAAATGGACACCTCCACCGGCGACAGCGTGCTGAACAAGGTGATCGTGCGCGGGCACGGTATGGTGAATTCGAAGCCGCTGCCGGCGCCGGGGCACCAGTTGAGCGAGACGCACATCCTGCGCAGCGAGACGTTCGTGATCCAGATGCGGCCGGGAGGCCGGGAAGTTGCCGGCGTGGTGACCAACGCGCCGGGGCAGCTCGAATTCCTGCCCAACCTGCCCGCGCAGCGCCGCCGTCTGTTGGACGGTAAGGATTTCGTGATCGCCTACGGCGCGCAGAACCGCGTGGATACCTTTCGCGCGCACGACGTGAAAACGCAGACCTTCCCCAATGCCGACGACAAGAAGCGCAATCGCGCGGTCAGCACCACCGCCAGCCGCGACTTCAATGCACGCTTCAATCCCCGGACCAGCCAGCTTTCCGCCATGCAGCAGACGGGCGACTTCACCTACCAGGAAGGCGACCGCAGGGCGCGCGCGCGTAAAGCCGACATGGACGCGGACCAGAACGTGATGGTACTCGACACCGCGGCGCGCGTCTGGGATGCCAGCGGCACGACCAGCGCGGATCACATTCGCATGGATCAGCGCACCGGCGATTTCACGGCCGAGGGCAACGTGGTCTCGAGCCGCTTGCCGGACCAGGACGAGAAGAAGAAGGACTCGGGAATGCTGTCCGGCGACGAGCCCATCCAGGCTACGGCGCGCAAAATGGACTCCCGCAACCGCAACCGGACGATTCATTACGAAGGCTCGGTCAACTTGTGGCAGGGCGCCAACCGCATCCGCGCGGACGTGGTCGATATCGACCGGACGAACGACAAGCGCACCGTGACCGCCGACGGCCACGTAATCACCAACCTCTGGGACGAACCCAAGGACGAGGAGAAGAAGAAGACCGCGACGCCGGTGCTGACCGAAGTTCGCGCCAGCCGCATGGTCTACACCGACGACAACCGTCTGGCGCACTACACCGGCGGCGTCCTGCTGAACCGCCCGGGACTGCGCGTGAAGAGCACCGAGCTGCGCGCGTTCCTGGCCGAATCGGACGCAGATTCGCGGCTGGAAAAGGCTTTCGCCGACGGCGCGGTGGATATCTTCTCCACCGGCAAAGACCGGACCCGCGCCGGCACGGGCGAGCAGGCAGAGTATTACACCGATCAGCAGAAGGTGATTTTAAAAGGGCCATGGGTGAAAATGGTGGAGAAGATCTTCGACAAACCGCGGCCGAACATCAGTGAGGGCACCGAATTGACCTACTATGCCAACGATGATAGGCTGCTGGTTACAGGGGCATCGAGCAAGCCAGGCAACACGCGCATCACTCGCAAGAAAGGCAAATGAGCAAACTCGAAACGCGGCAGATCTCCAAGACCTATCGCGGCCGCCGCGTGGTGGACGACGTTACCGTGTTCGTACAGCAGGGCGAAGTCGTCGGACTGCTGGGGCCGAATGGCGCGGGGAAGACTACTTCCTTCTACATGATCGTGGGGCTGATCAGCCCGGATTCCGGCCGCATCCTGGTGGACGACGAGGATATCACCGACCTGCCCATGTACCTGCGCGCGCGCCGCGGCATCAGCTACCTGCCGCAGGAAGCCAGCGTTTTCCGCAAGTTGACGGTGGAAGAAAACCTGCTCGCGATCCTGGAGACGCTGCCGCTGCGGGCGCGCGAGCGGCGCGAGAACCTGGAGCGGCTGATCGAGCAGCTCGGGTTGGAGACCGTGCGGCGCAACCGGGGTTACATGCTCAGCGGCGGCGAACGGCGGCGCGTGGAGATCGCGCGCTCGCTGGTGATCAATCCCAGCTTTCTGCTGCTCGACGAGCCGTTCAGCGGCATCGACCCTATCCAGGTTCTGGAGTTGCAGCGGATCATCTTCGACCTGAAGCGTACCGGCATCGGAATCCTGGTCACGGACCACAACGTGAGCGAGACGCTGGCGGTGACGGACCGTGCCTACATCATCAACAACGGCCGGATTTTCCGCGCCGGCAGTCCGGAAGCCTTGGCGCGCGATCCCGAAGTGCGGCGCGTGTACTTGGGGGAATCGTTCACATTGCGCGTCTGATTGCAGGCTCGTAACCGGAGGATTGGCCGTTTCGTAACAAACACTATGAGACTCGTGTACATGTTCCTGATGTCCGCCGGTGCGATCGTGGCGCAGCCCTTTGGATTCGGCATTAAAGGCGGGGTGCCGATGACGGATTTCCTGAACGCCGCAAGTAATCAGAACTTCGGCTTCGTGGCCACCACGGACCGCTACGTGGTGGGGCCGATGGCCGAGTTGCGGCTACCCTTCGGGTTGGGCGTGGAGGTGGACGCCCTGTACCGGCACTACGACTACACCAGCACGGCGACGACAGTGACCAGCGCGACAACGGTAGGCGCGTGGGAGTTCCCGCTGGTCGGCAAGTACCGGTTTAAGACTCACCTGCCCCTGGTTCGTCCCTACGTGGAAGCCGGCGTGGCCTGGGACAAATTGAGCGGGCTGACCCAGACAGTGACCAGCGTGGTGGCGGGAGCAATTCATACCTCGAGTACGTCGAACCCGGCGGAACTACATAAGGACGTGACCACCGGATTCGTGTTCGGCGGCGGCGCCGAGATCAAGATTCTGATGCTGCGGATCGCGCCGGAAGTGCGGTTCACACGCTGGGGCGATCAGCATTTTCTCGACCCGAACGGCCTGCTGCACAGCAATCTCAACCAGGCAGAGTTCCTGGTAGGCCTGACATTTTGATCTTGGTGGCGCAGGCCTCCCGGCCTGCCCACACGCCCCCTGGGCCACGGACAGCGTCAGCCGCTCTTTCTACCGCCCCGTTCGCCCCGCCCGAATCCCCATCTGCTGCATAAATCAGCATTTAAGACCTCTTAAGTTGAAATATATTACACCTCGGAGCAAACTGGACTGAAATGGGCATCAATATCGGTCTGGACATCGGCGCCATTAGTCTCAAGCTTGCCGCCCTCGGCGCGGCCTCCGACCGCGGCACCCTCAAAGCCGTCCACGCCGCCCATCCCGAGTTCCGCCTTTCCCAGGTCGATGGCCGCCCGGTGTTGCTCTCCGACTACCGCCGCATCGCGGGCAGCCCCATCCAATCCACCTACGACCTGCTGCACGAATTCTATGCCGTCGTCCCGGAAGACCGCGTCGAGGGCATCCGCGTCACCGGCTCCGGCAGCCGCACCATCGCCAAAGTCCTCGGCCTGTTCTTTGAAAACGAGTTCAAGTCCATCGCCCGCCTCATGTCGGTCCGCTATCCCGCAGTCCGCACCATCTTCGAGCTGGGCGGCGAGAGCGCCAAGTACATCTCCATCGGCCCCGATGGCATCCGGGACTACGACCGCTCCGGCGAGTGCGCCGCCGGCACCGGCAGCTTCCTCGATCAGCAGGCGCTGCGCATGCAGTACACCGTGGAGGAGGTCGGCGGTGTGGTCTGCACCGCCAGCTGCGCCGCGCGCATCGCCGGACGATGCAGCGTCTTCGCCAAGAGCGACATGATCCACGCCCAGCAGAAGGGCTACTCGCCGGCCGAGATTCTGCGCGGCCTCTGCGATGCCGTGGCGCGGAATTTCAAGAGCGCCATCGTCAAGGGACGGCCGGTGGAAGCTCCCGTCGCACTGATCGGCGCCGTATCGCAGAACGAGGGCGTGACCAACGCCCTTCGCGAGGCTTTCGGGCTGAAAGCCGAGGAGTTGTTCGTGCCTGAGGAGTACGCCTGGTGCGGCGCCATCGGCACCGCCATGCTGGAGGCCGAAGAGCCGCGGAAACGCTCCATCCTCGAAATCCACCGCCTCCGCCAGCACGAAAGTGAAGTATTGCCACAGGACACCACGCCGCTGTCCACCGAGCACGTCGTCCAGCTTCGCGACCGCGTCGGCGTCTATGTGGCGCCGTCCAATGGCAGGATTCCGGCTTACCTCGGCCTGGATATTGGCTCCGTCTCCACCAATGTCGTGGTCATCGACGAATTCGGCGCCGTGATCCACGACGTCTACCTGCGCACCGCCGGCCGGCCCATCGAGGCCGTGCAGCAGGGACTGAGCGAGGTCGAACGGCTCTGGGGCGAGCGCCTGGAAATCCGCGGCGCCGGCACCACCGGCAGCGGCCGCGAGCTGATCGCCGAGTTCGTAGGCGCCGACGTGGTCAACGACGAAATCACCGCCCACAAGACCGGTGCGCTCCACATCAGCCGGACACTCGGCGGCGAGCCGGTCGACACCATCTTCGAAATCGGCGGTCAGGATTCCAAGTTCATTTCCATCGAAAACGGCGTGGTGGTGGACTTCGCCATGAACGAAGCCTGCGCCGCCGGCACCGGCAGCTTCCTCGAAGAGCAGGCCGAAAAGCTCGGCATCAGCATCAAGGGCGAATTCGCCAGGCTGGCGCTCGGCGCGTCCAGCCCTACCCGTCTCGGCGAGCGCTGCACCGTCTTCATGGAGCGCGATGTCACCGGATGGCTGCACAAGGGCGAGACCGTCCCCAACCTGGTCGCCGGCCTGGCCTATTCGATCGCCCTGAACTACCTGAACCGCGTGGTCCGCGGACGCAAGATCGGCAGCGTGATTTATTTCCAGGGCGGCACGGCGTACAACGACGCGGTGACCGCTGCCTTCGCCAGCCTCCTCGGCAAGCGCATCACGGTGCCGCCCTACAACGGCGTGATGGGCGCGATCGGCATGGCCCTGATCGCGCGCCAGTGGCACCAGGCCACCGCCGGAGCCACACGATTCCGCGGCTACAATCTCCACAGGCTGCAACTCTCTACCCGCGACTTCGTCTGCAAGGCCTGCTCCAATTTCTGCGACATGAAGGAGTTCGTGATCGAGGGTCAGAAGAGTTACTGGGGCGATAAGTGCTCCGATAAATTCCGCAAGCCCTCTACCACCGGCCGCAAACCGGTGATCGACGACCTGTTCGCCTACCGCGAGCACTTACTGGAGGCCTTACCTTCCGCGGACGCCAGCGGAATCCAGGTCGGGATTCCGCGCGCCATGTCGGCCCTCGACCGGCTGCCCTTTTGGAAGCGGTACTTCGCCGAGCTGGGAATCGGCACCACGATCTCTCCGGTGACCGACCCGCGCATCGCAGCGGCCGGCCTGGAGCTTGCCGTGGCCCAACCCTGCTACCCGGTGCAGGTGGCGCACGGTCACGCCAAGTCGCTGGTCGATGCCGGAGCCGACTACATCTGGCTGCCTGTAATGGCCGACGCCGAAGCGCCCGAAGACAGTTGCGCGTCCCATTACTGCCCCTGGAACCAGACGCTGGCGTGGGTGCTGAAATGCGCCCCCGGTCTCGACGCGCACGCCGGCAGGTTCCTCACGCCGACGCTCCACTTCCGCCTCGGTCCGGACCAGGTAAAGAAGGCTCTGGCGGAGACCGTGCGCCGGCTGGGCGTCACGCGCCGCGCCAGCGATCGCGCGGCGGACGCCGCCTACACCGAGCAGCGCCAGTTCCAGGAGCGCCTGCTCGACGCCGGCCGTAAGGCCCTGGCCACCCTGGAAGCCACGGGCGAGCCCGGGCTGGTGCTGGCCGGCCGCTCCTACAATATCTATGACCGCGGCATAAATTGCGATATCCCCCGCAAGCTGCGGCACCGCTACGGCGCCAACGTGATCCCGCTGGATTTTCTGGTGACCGGCCGCGAGCCGCTGTCGCCGGAACACTCCAACATGTTCTGGATCTCCGGCCGCAAGATTCTGGAGGTGGCGCGCGTGGCGGCCTCGCACCCGAATCTCCACCTGGTCTACATCACCAACTTCAAGTGCGGCCCCGATTCGTACATCAAGGCCTTCGCCCGCGAGGCTGCCGGTGCGCCGCTGCTCGTGCTGCAGTTCGACGGCCACGGCAACGACGCCGGCTACATGACGCGCTGCGAAGCCTATCTCGACAGCAAAGGGATTCTGCGATGCTACCAATCCTCGACGCCCAGCCCGGAGAAGTCCAGGGCAATGGCAGCGACCATCCAATAGCGGCCAAGACCATCTACATCCCGCCGATGGCCTACGGCAGCGCCCGCGCCTTCGCCTCGGCCTTTCGCGCCATCGGTCTCACTGCCGAGCCCACCCCGCCCAGCGACCACCGCACCCGCGAGCTCGGCGCACGCTACACCTCGGGCGACGAGTGCTACCCGGCCAAGGTCACCGTCGGCGATTTCATGAAGGTCCTGGAGCGCCCGGAAACCGACCCGGCGCGGGTGGCCTTCTTCATGCCGACCGCCGAGGGGCCCTGCCGCTTCGGCCAGTACGCTCCCTACCTGCGGCAGATCCTCAACGCCAACGGATACGCCGGCGTCCAAATCCTCTCTCCCACCAGCGGGAACGGTTATCAGGGTCTGGGCTCGCTGGCATCGGCCTTTGTGCGCACCGGCTGGCGTGCGCTCCTTTGCGCCGACCTGCTGCAGAAGCTGCTGCTCATGTATCGTCCGTACGAGGCCTCCCGCGGCGACACCGAGCAGGTTTACGAAGAGTCGCTCGCGGACCTCTGCCGCACGCTGGAGCGCACCCCGGCCGAGCCGGGCGTTCAGTTGCTCGCGTTACGCGATTCGCTGGTGCGCTCGCGCGATCGCTTCCGTGCGCTCGCCGCGCGGCGCGGCCGCGCGTTGCCCCTGATCGGAATCGTCGGCGAGATCTTCTGCCGCCTCAACACCTTTTCCAACGAGAACCTGATCCAGTGCCTGGAGCAATACGGGGCCGAAGCGTGGCTCAGCGACATCGTGGAGTGGATCTGGTACACCAATTCCGAGCACTTCCGCAAGCTGAAGCTTGAAGGCCGCCTGTGGACCACGGAGGCGCTCGGCGCCTGGATCCGCACCCGCGTGCAGAAGCGCGACGAGCACGTGCTGATCGAGCCGTTCGCCGAGGATTTCCGCGGCCGCGAGGAGCCCGACATCCAGGAGATCCTGGAGTGCGCACGCCCCTACCTGCCGCGCGAAGGCGCGTTCGGCGAAATGGTGCTCAACGTGGGAAAGGTGGTTTGCCTGGCAAAGCGCGGAGCCGCCGGAATCATCGACATCAGCCCGTTCACCTGCATGAACGGCATCGTTTGCGAAGCCATCTACCCGCGCGTGAGCCGCGATCTGGGCGGCATACCGATCCGCAATTTCTATTTCGACGGAACGCAGTCGGACCTGGATCGGGATTTGGGCGTATACATGGAGCTGGCGCGCAGCTATCAGAAGCGCGTGGCTTAGTTAGGAACTACACGCTCGCCGGCGAGCCGGATTTCGCTCCCGCCAACAGTTTGTCGTCGAAATCGAACCCGGACGTGCGCGGCTTGTGGTTGCGCACATACCAGCGGTAGGTTTCCTTCAGCCCGACGTCGAACGGCGTCAGCTTCATCTTGAGCAGGCGTGTCACCTTGCCGATGTTCTCGGTGATCGGCGGCATGTCGAAATACTCGCCGAAGTAGAACGGTTCAGTCATGGCGTTTCCGCCGGCGGCGGCGATCACATCGCGCGGCACGCGCACGATGGTCGGCTCCGCGTTGGCTGCCTTGGCCAGCTTCTCGACCAGCTCCACCTGGGTCACCGGCTTGGGGTCGCCGATATTGAACGCCTCGCCCACGGCCCGCGGCTCGTGCATCGAGCGGATCATCGCGGTCACCAGGTCGTTGACGTAGACGAACTGCATCAGCCGGTGACCGTCGCCGGGGATGATGATCGGACGCCCGGCGCGCAGGCGGTCCCAGAAGAACTGCTCGCGGTAGAAATTGTTGCGCGGGCCGTAGACGAAGGGGGGCCGGAAGGTGACCACCGGAAGCCCCTGCTGGATGTGCATGCGGAAGAGCAGGCGCTCCGTGGTCGCCTTGTGCCCGCTGTACGGGATCGGATGGTAGTCCGGGGCCAGCGGATCGCTCTCTTTGTGGTTCAGGCCGTCGCCGTACGCCGACACGCTGGACATGAAGATGTAGCGCGAGATGCGGTCGCCGCACGCCCGCACCGTGGCCTCCACCTGCGCGGCGGTGGTGCCGCGCTCCCAGTCGTAGACGTTATCGAAGACCACGTCGAAGCGGCGGCCGCGCAGCGCTTCGCGCAGAGACTCCGCGTCGTTGCGGTCGGCCATGATATTCTCCACCCGCCGTCCGAAGTCGTGCTTCGGCTTGCGGTGCAGGATGGCCACATCCTGCCCGTCTTTCAATAACTCCTCCACCAGCAGTTTGCCGATGAAGAGAGTCCCTCCAATTACCAACACTCGCATAGAGTTCCCGGACACTGCGGCGCGAGCACCAACATAGCACCCGCGTCATTCAAAAGATACAGCGATCAGTCGTAATATTCCAGACCCAGGTGCGTGATCAGATCCTCGCCCCGCATCCAGCGCAGCGTATTCTTCAGTTTCATGAGCTGGATGAAGAGGTCATGCTCGGGGTAGACTTCGGGCGCGTGCATCGGCGCCTTGAAGTAAAACGACAGCCACTCCTGCACCCCGCGCATCCCGGCGCGCTGCGCCAGATCCATGAACAGCACGATATCCAGCACCAGCGGCGCGGCCAGGATCGAATCACGGCACAAAAAGTTGATCTTGATCTGCATCGGGTAACCCAGCCACCCGAATATGTCGATATTGTCCCAGCCTTCCTTGGCGTCGCCGCGCGGCGGGTAATACTCGATGCGGACCTTGTGGTAGAAATCCCGGTACAGGTCCGGATACAGATCCTTCTGCAAGATGTACTCAAGCGCGCTGCTCTTGGTGACTTCCTTGGAGCGGAAGCTGCCGGGATCGTCCAGCACTTCGCCATCGCGGTTCCCCAGGATGTTGGTGGAAAACCAACCGTTCAGTCCCAGCAGGCGCGATTTCAGGCCAGGCGCGATCAGGGTCTTCATGAACGTCTGACCGCTCTTGTAGTCCTTGCCCGCCACCGGCAGATTCATGTTGCGTGCCAGTTCCAGCAGCGCCGGCATGTCGGTGGTCAGGTGCGGCGCGCCGTTGGCGTAGGGGACGCCGCTTTTCAGCGCGGCGTAAGCGTAGATCTGGCTGGGCGAGATCTCGGGATCGTTCCTGTGCAGCCCGGACTCGAAGTCCTTGAGCGTGGCGTGAACCTTGGCCGCTTCGTGGTAGACCTCGGTGGACCCGCACCAGATCATGGCCATGCGCGACACGCCGGTCTTTTCCTGGAACTGCCGGATGTCGTCCATCACCATCTGGGCGTGGTCCATCTTGGACCCGCCGGCCTTTACGTTCGGCCCGCGGATCTTCTTCACGTAATCCTGGTCGAAGACCGCCTTCATCGGCTGAATGGCCGAGAGCGGTTCTTTCAACTGATCGAGCAGCGGCATCTCCAGCACGCCCGCCTTCACGGCCGCCTCGTAGGCGTTGTCCTCGAAGATGTCCCAGCACCCGACCACCAGGTCGTCCATGCTGGCCAGCGGGACGAAATCCTTGATCGCGGGGCTGCGGCCCTCGGTGCGCTTGCCGAGGCGGACGGTCCCCAACTGCGTCAGCGATCCGATGGGCTTACCCAGCCCGCGCTTGAAGGCCTCCAGGCCGGCGATAAACGTCGTCGTAACCGCACCCATACCGGGGATCAGGACTCCGAGTTTGCCTTCGGCAGGCACAATTTGGACGTTGTCTCGTGTCGGCAACCGAAATCTCCCTTGGGACCGAAATGCTATAATACCAACTCCATGCGTGATCGCGCGACGGCCACTCTCACTACGCTTGTCGTCGATGATGAGCAGCTAGCCTGCGACGAGTTGGCTTTCCTGCTGCGCGATTTCCCGGAAGTAGAAGTAATTGCAACAGGTTCCAACGGCCTGGAAGCGGTCGAGCTGATCCGCAAGCTGGAGCCGGAGCTGGTGTTTTTGGACATCAACATGCCTGGGCTGGATGGCTTGGGCGTGGTGCGAACTCTGAAGGAAACCGGTTTCGAGCTGCCCCACTTCATCTTCGTCACGGCCTACGATCAGTTCGCCGTCGAAGCGTACCGGCTCAAGGCGATGGACTACCTGCTGAAGCCGGTGGACAAGGGCCGGCTGGCCGAGACGATCGAGTATGCCGCGCGGGCTATCCAGGAGAAGCGAGGCCCCGAGCCTGCCGTGGCCAAAAACGCCCCGGCGGTGGTGCGCACGAAGCTGCTGGTGCGGGCGGCCAACCGCCAGTTCATTGTCGACGCCGGCGACGTCATCTACGCCACCATCGACGACGGCCTGATTACACTGGTTTCCACACAGCTCGAAGGCCATTCCAACTACCGCACCATCGAGGACTTGCAGGCCAACCTGGACAGGGACACGTTCTGGCGGGTGCACCGCTCCTACCTGGTGAACATCAACCACATCAAGGAGGTGGTGCCGTGGTTCAAATCCAGCTACCAGTTGCGCATGGACGACAAGAAGCACACCGAGATTCCGGTCAGCCGGGTCCAGACGCGGCGGCTGCGGGAGCTGTTCAAGCTTTAAGGCGCTGAGGCCGGGCCACCCTAATCGCCGGAGACGCGTGCCGCAGGCGGCGCCGAGGCCGCCAATGCGCCGACACTGACGTGGATCTGCGGCATCGCCCCGGTCTCGAACGCATCGCCCATTTTTTCCAGCTTCTCGCGCATCAACTGGCGTCGGAGACGGGCCTCGAAATCTTTGAGCTGCTGTTCCACCGAGTTCTGCTTCTGCTTGTTGCGCACCATGTCTTCGCGGTAGCGCTTGAGGAAGTAGCCGATGGTCTCGACGCGGATCTTGATCGAGCCGGTCGGTTTGTTCTCGTCGATATCCTTGAAGCAGAAATACGGCGTACCGGAATGTTCGACGATCTCCTCGACCACGCTGTAGATGGGCGCGTCGTGGCCGCACTTGAAGCTGGATAGCTCCAGCGCCACCAGGTTCGGGTGGCGCGCCACGTATTTCGCGGCCCAGACCTTGCGGCTGGTGTTTTCGCTGTAGCTGTTCTTCCAGACGTCCGTGATGGCCATCGGGTGCGGGATTTCGCCGGCCACAACGTCGTCGCCGAAGAGGCGCCAGATGATGTCGTCGTCGATGGGCAGGCAGTCCTGCGCGAACACCGGGTAGCCGAGTTTCTGGAATTCTTCGAGGATCTCGTGGTTGACGCCGGGGTCGTTGTGATACGGACGGCCCAGCAGCACCACGCCGAGTCGGTCTTCGCGCTCGAGTTGATCGAGCACTTCGCGGGCGGCGCCGCGCATGGTCACATTGTCGAAGAAGTCGAGCGCGCGATAGCCGGAATCGATGGCGCGGCGATTCTCCTCGGGGCTGAGGCCGAAGATATCCTTGAACTGCTCGTACATCTGGCGCTCGAAGAGATCCCGGTTGGAGAGATTGACGAAAGTATCCAGGAACACGACGCCCTTTTCCTGGAACAGGTCGCCTTCCTTGGTGAAGGCTGCCTTGACGGCCTCGGGAGTGGTGGCCACCGTGGGGCACGAGCGGCTGGCCTGCACGTGGCTCAGCGGGCTGGTGAGGCAGTCGATCATCGGAAAGAAAATGATGTCGAGCGGTTTCTTTGCGTGCACGCGATACAGCAGGTTGTGCACGTGCGGGATGCCCAGCTTGCTCGGGAAGCAGGGGTCGATGGCTCCGCGCTTGGCGCCTTCTTTATAAAGCTCCTCGCTGGTGAAATCGCTGTAGACGATGTTCTCGGCTCTGATGCCGAGGCTCGCGAAGTAGCCGGTGAAGACCGGCGTCTGCGAGTACATATTGAGCACGCGCGGCATGCCGATGCGGATCTCGGCGCGCTTCTTCATGAGCGCGGCGCGCTTCTTCTGTGCCGTGGTGATCTGGATCTTGGGCATCGGGTCGGCCACGATCGGGATGTCGGGGACGCGGAAGACGCTCTTGGCGGCGATCTCGACGAGGTTAGGGTTTTCCTTCTTGATCTTGTCGAGGTTGCCCTTGATCTGGCGCATCTCCTCGATGTTTTCGACCGTGCCCTTTTCGCAGGTGGCGATGATCAGGCGCTGCGCGCCCGGCTCGAGCGGGACCTTGGTCTTCACCGGCGGTCGATAGTCGATGTTGATCACGCTGGTCTTGACGTCGATGAACGTGCGCAGGCACTTGTTCTTGCAGAAGTAGCAGCGCGTGCTCTCGTTGCGCGTGGTCTTGTACTGGATGTCCTGGCAGGCTTCCAGGCCGATGAAAGTGCTCTGGCGGCCATTGTCCCAAAGGCGCCCCGCTTCCAGCGCGGCACCGATGGCGCCGGCTTCGCCGCAGTGCTCGTGGACGATCACGTCGGGCTGGACGTCCTTGCCCTTGAAGCGCGACTCGATGAAATCAACCTGCGCTTTTACGGCGGCGAGGTTGTACTGCGTGCCGCCCTGGAGCAGGAAGCGGCGGCCGATGGCGCTGAGATTCGGAATCTGCGAGACGTAGAGCCAGATGTTCTTGGGCAGCACGTTGCACAGGCCGGCCATGATCTCCTCGGGCTTCCATCCCTGGCGCTGGAAGTCCACGATGTCGCTCTGCATAAACACCGCGCAGCCGTAGCCGAAGCTGGGGAATCCCTTGGCGCCGAACGCGGTGTCTGCGTACTGTTCGACAGGGACGTTGAAGCCCTGCGCGGTGGATTGCAGGAAGTAACCGTTGCCCGCGCTGCATTGGGTGTTGAGCTTGAAATCCTTCACGCGGCCGTGCTTGAGGATGATGATCTTGATGTCCTGGCCCCCGACGTCGCAGATCACGTCGACGTCGTCGTAGAAATGGAGGCCGGCTTCGGTGTGCGCGACGGTTTCGACGAGTGCGGCG
>DATJYJ010000335.1:0-3158 GCA_035578025.1 Verrucomicrobiia bacterium | reverse complement strand
GGGCATGAGAAAGGCGCTTTCACGGGAGCGATTGCTCAACGGATCGGCCGTTTCGAGGCGGCGCACGGCGGCACGCTATTCCTCGATGAGATCGGCGATATTCCCTTGAAGTTGCAGGCGAAGCTGCTGCGGGTGCTGCAGGAACAGGAGTTCGAGCGCCTGGGCAGTACTCATACCTGTCGCGTGGATGTCCGCGTGGTGGCGGCCACGAATCAGGATCTTGTCGCCCTGGTCGCGGAGAAGCAGTTCCGCATGGATCTCTATTACCGCCTCAACGTTTATCCGATCACTGTCCCCCCGCTACGTCTGCGCCAGGACGACATTCCGCCGCTGGCCGCGCATTTTGTCGAAAAGTATAGCGCCCGAATGTCGAAACAGATCTCGACGATTCCGGAGGAAGGGATGGAGGCGCTGGTGCGCTACCCATGGCCTGGAAATATTCGGGAGTTGCAGAATTTCATCGAACGCGCGGTGATCCTGACGACTGGTGACGTGCTGCACATGCCGCCGCTGCCATCGCGCCGGCTCGATAGGACAGAGCCACTGAGCTTGGGAGACGCGGAGCGGGACCATATCCTGAAAGCATTGGAGGAGAGTAATTGGGTGGTCGGCGGCAAGCATGGCGCCGCGGCGCGTCTGGGAATCGCCCGGACAACGCTGATCGACAAAATGCGGAAACGCGGGCTTCTGCGTGGCATGGCCGAGAGTCGATAGAGCATGAGTCGAGAGAAAGGGCGAAGGCGGGACGTGGTTGGGCCAGGCGTGGCGATAGCCTGGATGATGCTGGCTTGCGCCCCAGCCGCCCTCGCGCTCAATCCGGCATTTGACGTCAGTCAGTACGCGCACACTTCGTGGAAGGTGCGCGACGGCTTTTTCAAAGACTCCATCGGCTCGATTGCGCAGACCGCCGACGGCTATCTCTGGCTGGGCACGCAATTCGGCCTGGTCCGTTTCGACGGCGTCAGACCCGTCGCATGGCAGCCGCCAGCGGGGCAGCAACTCCCCAGCAGCCATATCCGTGGCCTGCTCGCCGCGCGCGACGGGCGCCTTTGGATCAGCACGTGGCTGGGGCTGGCAAGTTGGAAAGACGGCAAGCTGACTCAGCACCCGGAGCTTCCCGGACAGTCCGCTGGCAAGCTCCTTGAGGATCGTGAAGGTACGGTCTGGGCCGGAACCAGGTATCCTCCTCCGGGGAGACTCTGTGCCTTTCGGAGTGACGGCGCCCACTGTTACGGAGAGGCCGGAGAATTCGGCGACCGGGCCAGCTCGTTGTACGAAGACGGTGCAGGCAATCTCTGGGTGGGAGCGCATACCGGGCTGTGGCGGTGGAAACCTGGCCCTCCGAAACTATATCCGTTCCCGGACATAGAGAGCTCCGAGGGTCTGGCCGCAGGCGACAACGGCGCGCTCCTGGTCGTGATGCGCAGCGGGCTCAAACAGCTCATCGACGAGAAAGCGGTTCCTTATCGTCTTCCGCTTGACGGGCTGCGCTTCCAGCCCTCGCGCCTGCTCCGCGACCGCGACGGCGGTCTCTGGATCGGGACCTTTGACCGTGGACTGGTGCATGTCCATCAGGGAAGGGTGGACCTGTTTTCGCAATCCGACGGACTCTCCGGCAATTACATTCGAAATCTGTTTGAGGATCGGGAGGGCAACATCTGGGTGGCAACCGACAACGGCCTGGACCGTTTTCGCCACGTTGCCGTAGCTACGGTTTCGGTGAACCAGGGCCTGTCGCAAGCCACGCCCTGGTCGGTTTTAGCGGCCCGCGACGGGAGCGTGTGGGTAGCGACTCTGGATGGTTTGAACCGATTCAGGAACGGCGAGTTCACGATCTATCGCAAGGGAACCGGCTCGGGCCTACCGGACAATCTCATTCAGTCGCTCTTCGAGGATGATGCGGGCCGAATCTGGGTGTCCACGCATGCCGGCGTCGCCTGCTTCGAGAACGGCCGGTTTACCGCGGTCACTGGCATTCCCGAAGGAGTGCACGCCATTGCCGGGGACACGGTGGGCAACATGTGGTTCAGCGAGGATCGGAGTTTGTATCGGGTGCGAGGCGGCCGCGTCGTCGAGCAGATTCCCTGGGCAAGCCTGGCAAGGAAAGTCCCGGCGGTTCCTATGCTCTCCGATCCTGAGCGGGGCGGCCTGTGGCTCGGATTCCGCGACGGAACGGGACTGGCCTATTTTCAGGACGGCCAGATTCGCGCTTCGTATCGCGCCGCCGAGGGATTGGGCCACGGCATGGTCGGCGGGCTTCATCTGGATGCAAGCGGTACGCTTTGGGCCGCCACCGAGGGCGGGCTCAGCCGGTTGAAAGACGGCCGGGTTCATACCCTGACGGCGAAAAACGGACTGCCCTGCGATGCGGTGAACTGGGTGATCCAAGATGACGACCACGCCTTCTGGCTGTACACTTCCTGCGGCCTGGTACGCGTCGCACAGTCGGAAGTGGACGCGTGGGCCGCCGCGGTGGAGAAACGCGCGGATACACGGCAGGCAGTCCATGCCACCGTCTTCGACAATGCGGACGGCGTCAGGATCCATGCGGCTCCCGGCGGCTACACGCCGCAAGTGGGCAAGTCGCCGGATGGGAGAATCTGGTTCCTGCCTTGGGACGGCGTGAGCGTCATCGATCCGCGCCGCCTTCCGTTTAACAACCTGCCGCCGCCCGTGCACATCGAGCAGGTCACCGCCGACGGCAAGACGCATGACGCCTCACAAGGACTGCGCCTGCCTCCGCTGGTCCGCGACCTGACCATCGATTACGCAGCCCTGAGCCTGGTTGCGCCGGAGAAGACCCGCTTCCGTTACCGGCTCGAGGGACAGGACCCGGATTGGAAGGAAGTCGTCAACGATCGCCGGGTGCAGTATTCGAACCTCCGGCCGGGCCTCTACCGTTTCCGCGTCATCGCGTGCAACAATAGCGGAGTCTGGAACGAGGCCGGCGATTCCCTCAATTTTTCCATCGAACCGGCATACTATCAGACGAACCTGTTCCTGGCGGCTTGCGTGGCGGCTGCCTTCCTGGTTCTCTGGGCGATCTACCGCTACCGCCTGCATCAGATCGCCCAGCGATACAACGCGCGGATCGAGGTGCGCATCGCGGAGCGCACGCGCATCGCCCGCGATCTGCACGACACCCTCTTACAGAGCTT
>DATJYJ010000334.1:0-11399 GCA_035578025.1 Verrucomicrobiia bacterium | reverse complement strand
CCGGATCGCCCTCGGGTGCGCCTCCTTCCACCCAATCGGCGATCAATTCGATTTGCTCCTGCGTGAGGCCCTGGTCGTCTTTGAATTCGCCGAAGCCCTTCACAGCCCCCCATGGAGGCATCCGCCGCTCCAGAACCTCTTCCTTGATGGCCGCGGCCCAAGGACGCGCGTCGGCATAGGTCATCAGTGAGAAGGCCCTGCCTCCCGGCCGGTGACAGCTTGCGCAGCGGGCGTAAACCAGGCGGGAGATCTCACGCGAGAACGTAAGTGGAGTTGTAATTACGTCATGCCCCGAAGTAGCAACCGCGAACCAAACTCCGCTCACCAGGATATATGCCAGGCGCCGCCTCATATTACCTCAGAACCGACACCGGGACAGTAAATGTCGCCGTATTCACTACACCCTTCCGCTGAAACTGGACCCACACGCGGTAAGTCCGCGCGCGTGGGAAGATCACGTTGAATTGAACCTGCGGCCCCCCGTCCGCCAGGAATGGATGGGTATGGATCAGGTCGATCAGATCGTCGCTGGCAGCCAGCATGTGTCCCCAGGCGCCGAGATACTTCTCCAGGCCCTCCGCGGGTTTCAAACGGAAGAACAACATGGTCTTGAGCCCCGCCAGCGGAACCGCCGGTTCCATCGTCAGTTCCACGTCCATATTCTCGGTGTGCTTGGACGCGAGATCCGGAGCCGGATGCGCGGGATTCCAGCTTCCGCCGGGCACGAAGATAGTCTTGGCGGTCAATTGCGGAGTGGCGCCGGTCGGGTAGTAATCCGCGAGCAACCGGTACATTCCCGGCTTCGGAAAGCTGCCTTGATAGCGGAAAGCGCCGTCCTGCGTCATGACTGGGTGATCGTGAAGGAAGAAGTCCAGATCCTGGCTCACCACGAACAGGTGAAACAGCTTTTCATGAACCACCTCGAACCGGCTGACCGGAGCCCCGGTCTTGGGATCTTTGATTTTGAACGTAAAGTCGACTCGCTCGTGCGGCTTGGGCGCACGCGGAGCCAGCGTAAGGTCCAGCGGGTACTCGACCGGCTCCGGAATGCCCAAAACCAGGCTCATGCCGCAGCGCGTGCATTTGCCGGGGACGGCCGAGCGCACATCGCGATCCATCGGACAGACATAATCCAGCGGAGGAGGCGGCGCTCCGGGAATCGCCGGCGCAACCGTCTGCGCGACGACCCAGGCGGTCAAGAGCAGGAGCATGCACGCAACAGCCAGCCGCTGCATGACTCACTCCTTGCGTTCGGGCTTGATGGCTTCGATACGAATCTCTTTAAGAACCTCACTGCTTTGCGGCAAAGCCTCTTTCCCGGCGGGGAACTGGTTGGCGCTGAGGAGATAGGCCATGATCTCGGCGTTGGCCTCGCGGTTCAGGCTGCCGGGCTTGCTCTGCGGCATGGTGCTGCGCGTGCGGTCGAACAAATCGCCGACAGAAAGTGTGTTCCAGTTCGAGAGGAACTCTCCGCCGGCCAGTGGCGGCGCCGATTCCCCGCCTTCCAGGGTTTCCCCGTGACACGACGCGCAAATCTCCTTGTATCGCGCCTGGCCGCGTTTGGCCTGATCGGCCGCAAAGACTCCGTCCCAAACCGAGCGCTGGTTCTGCGCTGTCCCCATGGCAGCGAGGCCGATCGCCGCGGCGATTGGTAACCAGATCTTCATGTTCTCTCAATATACAGCCCAACCACCACGCCGGGCGCGAATCGGCGGCTCACTCCGCTTCGGGCAGGGCGTAGGCCAGGTACTCGCCGGAATAGTTGCCGCCGCTGACCGCGATCACGATGTACTGTTTGCCCTGCCACATGTAAGTCATCGGCGAACCGCTCACAGGGGCCGGCATCCAGACCGCGCCCGCCTCCCTGCCCGTGGCCTTATCGTAGGCGCGCATCATCGCACCCCGCGGGTGTGTCACCGATGTTACCTGTGTATCGCCGATGATTACCAGCGTTTTGGTAACCAGCACACCGCAGCCGTTATAGCCGTTCATTCCTGTATTCGGGATGTCTTTCCCTTTCAGGGCGGGATGCAGGCGGATGTTGTCGGGCGTTTCGCCGTAGGGCACCTGCCATTTCAATTCGCCCTTGTCCAGATTGATCGCCGAGATCACGCCGTACGGCGGTTTGACGATCGGCAGTCCCTGGATCAGCAGGCCTCCCGCAGCGGCGCCGCCACCGCCTCCCGCAGCCGCAGCGCCTCGCCCGCCTCCAGCCGCCGGCGCGGCACCGTCCGTCGCGGGAGCGCCTGCTGCACCTCGGCCGCCGCCACGACGTCCAGGTTGCGGAGCATCGGCGGCGGAGCCGTAGCCCGGACCTTCCATCACGCGGAACGGCTGGTCGTCGCGCCCGGCGACATAGCGGATATCCGAAAATCCCTCGGGCGGCTTCCTCAAGGACACCGCCGAGACAAACGCGTTCGCTGCCTGTACGTATACGGTGTGGGTCTCGGGGTCGAACCCGCCGCCGGCCCAGTTGGTTCCACCTGTAGCGTTCCCCATGCTGATCCCGCCCAGCCATTTGTTGGGATCGCCCACCACCGGTGGCGTGAACATGCCCTCCACGCGATAGTGCTTGATCCGCTCGATCGCCTCGGCCCGCATCTCGGGCGTAAAGTCGATCAGGTCCTCGGGCACTTTCAGCCACGCGCGCGCGTAGGCCGGCGGCTTTGTCGGAAACGGCTGCGTGGCCGAAGTCTTCTCGCCGGGCACATCGCTCTGTGGCACCGGACGCTCCTCGATCGGCCACACCGGCTTGCCGGTCACGCGATCGAATACGTAGAGGAACGACTCCTTGCTGGGCAGGGCCACCGCCTTCACAGGCTTCCCATCCACGTTGATGTCCATCAGCAGCGGCGCGGAGGATAGATCGTAGTCCCAGATCGGATGATGCACGATCTGGTAGTGCCACTTCCGTTGTCCGGTCTTGAGATCCACCGCGACCAGGCTCTCGCCGAACAGGTTGTTACCGGGCCGTTCGCCGCCATAGTAATCCGAAGTCGGCGATTCCACCGGCAGGTAAACCAATCCCAGTTGCGGATCGACCGTGATCTGCGTCCACACGCCCGTGTTTCCATTCGTCGCCCAGGAGCCGTTCTCCCAAGTGTCGTTGCCGAACTCGCCCGGCTTGGGAATCGTGTGGAACGTCCACAACATTTTCCCGCTCTTTACGTCGTATGCGCGGACCAGTCCCTTGGTGTTGTTGTGCGTGGCAACCGTCATGCCCTCCTTGAAGGCGGAGCCGACGATCACTACGTCATTAACAACCGTCGGCGCCGAATGCAGGCCGGCTTCGCCTTTTTCGACGTCGATCTGCTGGCCCGTGCCCGTCACCATCCCGACCTTGAGGTCGATCGTGCCCTCCTTGCCGAACGATGGGATGGGCTGGCCGCTGCGCGCATTCAGCTCCATCAGGCGGTAGCCGGTGGTGACGTAGATGACGCGATCGTCGCCCTTGCCGTCGCTCCAGAACGCCAGGCCGCGCCCCGAGAGTTGGCGCGGGGAAATGGCGGCACGAAGGCCCTCGCGTACGCTGTGCATCCAGATCAGTTCCCCGGTCTTGGCTTCGAGAGCGACCACCGCGCGCCGCGTGCCGCCGGTAGCATAGATGACGCCATTCACCATCAGCGGCGTGCCTTCCAGCTTGTACTCGGGCCGCGTGCCCAGGTTGTCGGTCTTGAACCGCCAAGCGATTTCCAGCTTGTTGAAGTTGGATGCGTCGATCTGGTCGAGCGGGCGGTATTTGCTGCCCGCGAGGTCGGCCGTGTACGTGGGCCACTCGCTGTCCTTCGGGCGCCATTGGCTCCAGGCCGGCACGGCCATGCACAAGATCAAAAGCAGATTTCGGCGGCTTCGGCTACCCATTTTTGCGTTTCTCCTCGAGTGGCGCTGGAGCGAATTCTAGTACAGCGCCCGGGGAAACACAAGTCAGGTTTCCGAACGGCCGGTAGGGAGCAGATCAGCGCTGCGCGGTCGCTTTGGCCGCGCGTTGAGCCTGCTCCAAGGCGGCGCGCGTCACCTTGATATATGGATGACCCGCGGGGAAAAGCTGTTCCCGAATTGTGAGAGCCTGGCGGTAGTATTCGGCAGCGTCCCGGAATCTTCCTTCTGCCTGAAACACTGCTGCCAGATTGTGCAGAGCCGTGGCGTAGTGAGCTCCCGCATCGGGACCGATCGCGATCGCGCGCATCGCGAACTTGCGGGCGTCGTCATATCTCGCCTGCGACACCGCCGCTTCCGCGAGGACGTTCAAAGCAGGCACCAGGCTCACATCTCCCGAGCCGAAGCGGCGCTCCAGGATGGCCAACGACTTTTGCGCGTAGTGTTCCGCGTAGTTCGGATAGCCGCCCTCTTCCATGGCCAGAGCCAGGTTGCGCAGCATGAAGGCGGTTACGGGGTGATCCTCGCCCAGCGTCACGGTTGCCTGGCGCAAAGCATCTCGCGCCGAAGCGATCTCGTCCGTGTTACCGCTGCCGGGAAGAGTCGTGGCGTCCACTTTGTGACGCGGAGCCCCGTAGGCCAGTAGCGCGCTCATCGCCAGCATTCCCGCACGTACCCAGCTCATGCGAGGAGCTTACGTCGCGCCCGGAGTTTGCTCCACAAGAATCGTACGAGCGTGGAATCTGGCTTCCGAGCGTAGCGCGGGGCCGACACGCCTGGCCCAAAAATTCCGCAATCGGGAGGTAAATTCCCCGGTCGTCCGATAAGATTGGCACATATCGGCAGACCGTTATAAGAGAGATTAAGATAAGCACGATGAGGGGAGGGGCCGATTGAAAGAATCGATGCCCGACTACCTGTTGATTGCCGAGCTTCTCGGATTCGGCACCGGGACCGTCCTGTCCGTGTTGCTGGTCCTGCTGATTCGCAGGACCGCCTACCGGAGCCCCGGCACGCCTCTGCTGGGCTTCTGCGCACTGGTTTGGAATGTCTTCGGTCTGATTTCGAACCTGCTGATCTTCGCCGGCTTGTCCGCTGGTGCGCCTTCGGTTGTGTTCGCCCGGGCTGTGTACTTGACCGGCGGCGGATTATTTCCAATTAGCTTCCTGCAGCTTTGGTCCCACCCTGCCATGCCGGCTGGCTGGCACTCCTTGGCCAGTCGTTGGCTGGTTCGCCTGGCGAAGCTGAATGCAATCTGGATCGCCATCCTGCTGTTCGCCTGTCCCGTCCTGGGGAGCGCGTCCTTGCTCCGATTCTCCAGCCATGCCGTCGCCTGGAACGCCTCGTTCCTGTTGACAGCGGGGGCATTCCTCCTGGTGCGGGGGAGGCTTCGGGTTGCGTCCGATCGAATCCACCTGGCGCTGACGATGGTGGGCGCTTGGGGATCGACCATCTCCATCCTGGTGCTGGAGAACGCGCGAGTCTCGCCTGGGATGCAGAGCGTGTTGTTGATCGCCCGCGAACAGTCTCCGTTTCTGGCGGTGTTGGGCGCCATGTTTTTCTTTGCCAACTTCCGCTCTTCCGATCTGCTGATCAAGCACAGCCTGCGCGTCGTGGCGGCGGTTTGCATCGGGGTCTGGACCTGGGTGTTTCTGTCCGGGACGCTGCCTGGATTGGCCCTGCGTCTCGGCGCCTTTCCGGAAGTCTCGCGGGCCGCGCTCGCGGGCGGGCTCATCGCATCGATGTTGCTCGTGTTCTACGTTCTGGCCCGGCTGATCGGAGATCTGGTGGACGCCTGGATCCTGCGGCAGCCGGATTTTCGCTCCACACTGCGGCGGCTCTGGGAACGCATGGTGAAGATCGACACTGCTGCCGATCTGTTTCCAACCGCCGAAACCATCGTCTGCGAAGCCCTGGATATCAGCGCCGCGCGCGTGCTGCCGCGCAATGAGATTGCCGGCATCGAGGCGCACGCCGGGGCGAACGCCGGCCGCTCCTGGGAACTCTGTTGCGACGACCCCGTCCGGCGGCTCCTGCCCGGCCTGGATGTCGACGTGCTCGTGCCTGTACGAGTGCACGGCGAAATCGCCCATGTGATGGCTGTTGCGCCTGGGCGCTTCCGCCGCAGCCTGCTGACCGCCGAAATCGAGTTTCTCGAGAATGCCGCGGGGCAGATTGGAAGCCGCCTCGAGGCGCTGGCGCACGAAATGGAAAAGATGGAGCGGCAAAACCGCGAGGCCACGCTGCGCGAGCTCGCCGCACAGGCCGAATTGAAAGCCCTGCGGGCGCAGATCAATCCGCATTTCCTGTTCAACTCCCTGAACACCATCGCCGACCTGATCGTGACCGACCCGGAGAAAGCCGAGACCATGACGGTGCTGCTGGCCAAGGTTTTCCGCCACGTCCTGATGCACAGCGACCAGCAGTTTTCGCGCATTGCCGAAGAAATGGAGTTCCTGCGAACTTACCTGGGCATCGAACAGGTGCGGTTTGGCGCGCGCCTCCGGGTCAGCATGGACATCGATCAAACGGTCGCCCAGGCGCCGATCCCCTCGCTCATTTTGCAGCCGGTTGTGGAGAATGCGATCAAACACGGCCTGGCTCCCAAAGTCGGCGAGGGCCACATCAGCATTACCGCGGGCCTTGACGGTGAGTATGTCCGCCTTGCCGTGGAGGATGACGGGGTGGGCGTGCAGCCCGCGGCGCCGGCGGCTCCCTCGACGGGCAGCGGCCTCGGATTGAGAATCATCGCCGACCGGCTGCGCACGCTCTACGATGGGCGGGCCGCCCTGCAAGTGCAAACGGCGGAGCCGGTGGGCAGCCGCGTCACGATTCTCATTCCGCGGCACGAGGCCGGCGTGTGAACACGATCACCAGCCTGATCGTCGACGATGAAGCGTCCGCGCGGTCGCGCCTGGCAAGAATGCTCTCGAAGCACCCGGAAGTCAGTATCGTGGGCGAGGCTTCCGACGGTCTCGAGGCCATCGAGAATATTGAAAGGCTGCACCCGGATCTCGCCTTTCTGGACATCCAGATGCCCGGCCTCGACGGTTTCCAGGTGATCCGCTCCATCCCCCGGCAGATGCCCCGCCCGCTGATCATCTTCGTCACCGGATTCGACCAGCACGCGCTCCAGGCCTTTGAAGCCAACGCCCTGGCCTACCTTCTCAAGCCGGTCGAAAAGGAGCAGCTTGCGACTGTGCTCGAGCGCGCCGCCAAACTCTGCGAATTCGAGCGGCTGCGCAGCGAGGAAGACCGCGCCGTCGCCGAACTGGCTCGCGCCCGTGCGCCGGTGCTGGAGCAGATCGTGGCGCGCAAACGCGACCGCTTCGTTCTGCTCGATCCCGGCGAGATTCTGTACTTCAGCGCCGAGGACGGCCTGGTTCGCGCCAAAACGGCCACCGAGTCCTATGTCGTCAATTACCAACTCGCTGAGTTGGAGTCTGCTCTTGCGCAGGCGTTCTTCCGCGCGCGACGCTCCGCCCTGGTCAATCTGCGGCGAGTGAAAGAGATTCGGCCGTTCTTTAAGAGCAGCTTTGTGCTGGCAATGCCCGATGCGGCCGAGATCGCCGTCAGCGCGCGCCAGGCCAGGCTGCTACGGCTGCGGATTCCCGGCCTGTGAGCTACCCGGCCGGCAAAGACCCGTCGTAACGCAAGAGGCGCAACTGCGGCGTTGTCATCGTGCTGTTACGATCCTGCCCTACGGGCCAGCGAAGAATCGGCCATGCTGCTTTGTACGATGGTTGCGGGTTCTCCATCGCCCAATTCATGAATGCTGGGCTCAGAAGCTCCAGGCGTGCGCCGCGCCCGCCGCCACCGGCTCCAAGGGCTGCGACCATCGACTCTGGGGCCCCGGCCCGGGCTTCGCCGCCGGCTTCACTCCCTCCCAGGCTTCTGCCAGCGTGTTCAGCAGCCCGAGCACCTCGACCAGAGGTTCGTCGCTTTGCTTCATGTTGGCATCCAGCAAGCGCCGCTGCATGTAGTCGTAAAGCTGCGCCAGACGAAGGCTGATCTCGCCGCCCCGATTGTGGTCCAAAGACCCCGCCAGTTCCGTCAGAACCTCGTGCGCCTTGGTGATCGCCCGCGATCGCTCGCCAATCCGCCCTGCCCCCAGGTGCTCCCGCGCATCCCGCACTGCCTGCCGGCAGGCCTGATACAGCAGGTTCACCAACTCTACCGGGTCTGCCGCCAACACCCGGCTTTCCAGATACGCGTCATGGCCGTTGTTCCACATCGTCTTCTCCCACGAAGACTTATCGGTCCCATGCCGTTCTTCTTTACCGCTGCTACGCCTTCTGCGCGCTCCGCAGGTCTTCCGCCAGCCGAAGGATGTACTCCGGCGGCACCTGCGACACCACTTCGCTGGTCTTGCGGTTTACCACCCGCAGCACCATCCGTCGCGTGCCCGGATCCCGCTGAAAACGCAACTCGTTTTCCGAGCCGAACATCTCCGTGCCGTTCAATGCCTTCACTGCCTGGATCACTTCTCGGTTCTCCGACGTCTTGTCCTGGGAAATCGCCGGCGCCGGCGCATTGAGACCCGTGGCGCCGCGATTGATTGCGGTGATATCCATAACGACTCCTTCGTTATTTCTCTCATCGGCACGCGGCCGCCAAACATGAATCTTCAACTTCCCCTCTCGCCTTCCGATAAGTTCCTTGCGAGGCAGTTTCCAATGGCGAAAACCATCTCCATGATCGGAGTCGATCCAGCCGAACTCCCCTGGCTCCGCCTCATGATCTGGCTCCTCCGCCATCCGGACCCCAACGTCGCCGAACTCACTCGAGAGGCCCTCCTCTATCTGGAAGCCACCGCGTCCAGCGATTCCCCACCCCACGACCAGGCCCTCGACCACACCGGCTGACCGTCAGCCCTCGCCGCCCGATTCCGGATTGCCTTATCCTGAATGTGGAGGCTCCCATGCTCTCGCTCGCCAAAATCCTCCTCCCCGTCGATTTTTCCGAACGCGCCATCGGCGCCGCCCGCTATGCCCGGTGCCTCTCCGCCCGCTGCCAGTCCGAAATCGTCCTCTTGCATGTCCTGCCCCCGTTGTATACCGAGCTGGGTCCCGATGCCGCCGGCGCCATGCTGATCGACGTTTACCGCAGCCGCGCCGATCAGGCCGCCCGCGAGCTCGACAACTTCCTCGCCTCCGATCTCGCAGGCCTTACCGTCCGCCGCCTGGTCCTCAACGGCGATCCCGCCAGCCAGATCGTCGGCTTCGCCCACTCCGAATCGGTGGACCTCATCGCCATGCCGACCCACGGTTACGGCCCTTTCCGCCGCTTCATCCTCGGCTCCAATACCGCCAAGGTCCTCCACGACGCCGACTGCCCCGTCTGGACCGGCGTCCATCTCGACCAGGCTCCAGCCGCCGGCCACATGGTCCTCGACAAGATCCTCTGCGCCATCGACCTCGGTCCGCAGAGCGCCAAGGCCCTCGCCTGGGCCCGCTGGCTGCAACAGCAGTTTCAGGCGCGCCTCACCATCCTGCACGCCGTCGCCGCCCACGGCGACGCTCCCTCCATCAGCGAGCTCGCCCGCGAAGAACTCGCCCGTCTGCAGCTCCAAACCGGCGCCGAAGGCGACCTCCTTCTTGAAGCCGGCGAACCCGCCCGCGTCATTTGCGCCGCCGCGGCGCGGCTCTCCGCCAGCGTGGTGGTGATTGGCAGAGGCTCCGCGGCCGGCGATTTCGGCCGCCTCCGCACCAATTCTTACGCCATCATTCGCCAATCGCCATGCCCCGTCGTGAGCGTTTGATCGAGCCTCGCGGCGCCTCCGTGGCGCATGTTACAGTTCAGAAAGTGCCCCGCACCCTGTACCAGGTTCTCGCCGAGTCCGCGCGCCGCTATGGCGATGCCCCTGCCCTCCGCCAGCCCGCCGGCCAGGGCTACCTGACCCTCTCATGGAAGCAATACCTGGCCGCCGCCGAAGAGGTCGCCGCCGGCCTTCGCGATCTCGGCATCGGCAAGGGAGATATCGTCTGTCTCAACTCCGAAACCCGCCTCGAGTTCTACGTCGCGGACCTCGGAATCCTCGCCAACGGCTCCATCGCGGCCGCCATGTACCCCAGCTATCCGCCCGCCGATCTCATCCGCACCATCGAATCCACCGGCGCCCGCGCGGTCTTTGTCGAGGATCCCAAGACCCTGCAGGCCTTGCGTCCAGCCCCCGCCGAACATTGGATCCTGCTCACCGGCGACACCCCCGGCGCGCTCACCCTTGACGCCCTGCGCACGCGGGGCCGCGAGGCCATCGCCCGCGACCCCCAACTCCTCTCCCGCATCACCTCCGAAGTGACTCCCGCCGACCACGCCATCCTCTATCTCACCAGCGGCGCTACCGGCGAGCCCAAGATGGCCTTCGTCACCCACTCCGCCATCGTCTCCAACATCGATATGGGCCCCGCCGTCCTTCCGCTGACCCCCAATGATTGCACCATCGCCTTCCTCCCTTCCGCCCATATCGCCCAGCGCGTGGTCATCGAGTTCCTCCCCATCCCCAGCGGCATGCCGGTTACTTTCTCGGAAAGCCTGCTCAAGCTGCCGCAGGAAATTCGCAAGGTGCGCCCCACCATTCTGCTCGCGCCTCCGCGCATGTGGGAGCGCATCTACTCCACCATTTGCACCGAGCTCAGCAAACGTCCCGGTGCCATCCGTAAGGCCTTCTATGGAGCTCTCGGGCTGGCCCTCGCCGCCGCGCGCTACCGCCGCGAGGGCAAGCCTGTCCCGGCGCGTATCCGCGTCCCTCTAGCCCTTGCCGACCGCCTGTTCTTCCGCAAGGTCCGCGGCCGTTTCGGCGGTCGCATCAAAGTAGCGGCCTCCGGCGCCGCCCCGCTCTCCAAGAACCTTGCCGAATTCTACGAAGCCATCGGCATGCCACTAGTCGAAGGCTACGGACTCACCGAAGGCGGCGTGGTCACGCTCAACCCGCTCGATCACCCCAAGCCCGGCAGCATCGGCAAGACGATTTCGCCCTCTGTCGAGATCCGCATCTCCGACGACGGCGAGCTGCTCGTCAAGAGCCCCACCCTCTTCTCCGGCTATCTCAACGATCCGGCCATCACCGCCGAAGTCCTGCGCGACGGCTGGCTCCACACCGGCGATCTCGGCCATGTCGATGAAGACGGCTATTACTTCATTACCGGCCGCAAGAAAGAACTGATCGTCTCATCCACCGGCAAGAAGATCTTTCCGGCCCGCGTCGAGAGCCTGTTCAAAATGGAGCCCCTCATCAGCCACGTCCTGCTGATCGGCGACCGCCTTCCGTTCCTTACCGCCCTCTTCACCATCAATCCGGCCGCCGCCGAGGCATTGAAGGGCATGGAAGCATGGCGCGGACGCCCCTTCGAAGAACTGGTGCAGGCGCCCCCCGTAGCGGTCGAAGTGCAGAAAGCCGTTCACCGCGTCAATCGCCAGTTGGCCCCCTTCGAGCAGGTCCGCAAGCACCGCGTCCTGGTCCGCGACTTCTCCATCGAGCACGGCGAGCTCACCGCCACCATGAAGCTCCGCCGTTCCCGCGC
>DATJYJ010000333.1:0-3494 GCA_035578025.1 Verrucomicrobiia bacterium | reverse complement strand
CGAAACAAGCTAACGATTCGACTTGGCATCGTGCCTCCAAATTGAACTCAGGCGGTTTCCGTTGCCGCCGTCATGATCTTTACCAGTTGGTTCCGATCCGTCCTCACATCGTCAAGTTTGTGCATCCCCACTGCCGCGTCGCCACAGAACGCGACTGCAATGCCTAACTGGCCGATCCCTATTCATTGCGAAGGGCAACCACTGGATCGACTTTGGCTGCCCGGCGGGCGGGAATGCAACAGGCCGCCAGCGCGACCAGAATCAACAGGCCCGCAACCCCAGCGAAGCTGAGCGGGTCATCAGCGCTGACCCCGAAGAGCATATTCGCCATCAGGCGCGTCAACCCGAGGGCGGCCACAATACCGATGGCCACGCCCACGAGCGCCAACTTCGCCCCTTCGCCAAGGACCATCCGCAGTACATTCCATCGCTCAGCGCCAAGGGCCAAACGGATGCCGATCTCATGCGTTCGCTGGCCCGCCAGATAGGCGATGACGCCGTAGATTCCGACACAGGACATGACGAGCGCCAGTGCGGCGAAGGTCCCGAGAAGGACCATGGAGAAACGCCGTGAGGCAAGCGAGTCGGCAACGATGCCGTCCATCGCCTTCGTCTCGTATATCGCCAACTCGGTCTTGACCTGGCCTAAGGCGCGACGAATCGACCCAAGCTGGGCTAGCGGCGACCCCGCGGTTCGCGCAACCACCCCAACCCTGCGGGCCGCCATCGGAATGAACCGATCCGGAAGTTGCGCAATCGGGAAATAGCATTGCGCCGCGAGACCCGGGGCGGGGCCCTCATCCAGCCCGAATTGCTTCATGTGCCCAACCACGCCGACAATCTCCGCCGTGATGTTGAGAATGCCGAAGTTCACATGCTTGCCGATGGGGTCCTGTCCGCCGAAATAGAGCCGGGCGAAGCTCTCGTCGATGGCGACCGCGATCGGCGAGCGCTCGTCATCACGAGGCGAAAGAAAGCGGCCGCGCTTGAGCGGCGTCCTCATGACATTCAAGTAGTCCGGCTGAACGAGGTAGAACAGCGCGATCTTCATCTCGGCTTGGCTCGATGGTTTGGGTTGCCCCTCGATCCAAAACGGCAGATCGGACTCCGAGGCCATTGGGATGGCTCCCGCGTAAAGCGAAGCGGCCTGCACGCCAGGAACGGCGCTGAGGCTATCGTGGAGTTGCAGCCAGGTGGCGCGAACGGCCTTCGGGGAGTCGATCGCCGAAGGAAACGACATGCAGAAGGTCAGGACCTTGTGCGGATCGAAGCCGGGATCGATGCGCCAGAGCTTGGCGAGACTGCGGACCATCAATCCCGCTCCGGCCAGCAGGACAAGCGCGAGCGCCATTTCTACGACCACGAAAACGCTCTGGGCCCGATGCCGGGCGCCGCTCATCCCACGTCCTCCCTCCTTGAGGATTTCATGAAGATCGGCCCGGGAGGTTTTGAGCGCGGGCGCCAATCCGAAAAAGACTCCCGCCAGCGCCGCTGCCGCGAGCGTGAACGCCAGCACGCGTCCGTCGAGTTGGGCCTCCTCAGCTCGCGGTAAGGCCTCCGGCAACACGTCCAGCGCCGCCCGCGTTCCCCATGAAGCTACCAGCAAGCCCAGGCCAGCGCCTGCGAGCGCCAGCATGAGGCTCTCGGTCAGCAGTTGTCGCACGACGCGGCCCCGGCTCGCGCCAAGCGCGGCTCGGATTGCGAATTCATGGGTGCGCCGCGTCGAGCGCGCCAACGAAAGATTCGCCACGTTCACGCAGGCAATCAAGAGAACAAAGCCTACGGCCGCCATGAGCACTAGCAGCGATGGCCGAACGTTACCCACCACCGCCTGCTTGAGCGGAACCAGGGCAATGCCCGTGTCTTTGTCGACGTCGGGATACTGCCCGGCCAAGTGTCGCCCCAGCGCGTCCATGTCGGCTTTCGCCTGCTCGGAGGTGATGCCCGGCTTGAGTCTCCCGACCGCGAACGTACCCATGCCCGCTCGGCGGTCACGAAAAGTGGCGTCGTTCCACTGGCCGATAGGAGTGTACACGTCGCTCTGGCGGAAGTTGATGCCGGTGTAGCGGAAATCTGCCGGGATCACGCCCACGATGGTGTACGCCACGTCATTCAAGGCGAGCGACTGACCCAGCACGTCTCTTGCGGAACCGAATTTGCGCTTCCACAAGCCGTCGCTGATCAAGACAACAGATCTTGCCCCAATCTGGTCCTCTTCAGGAAGGAACGCACGGCCGAGGGCCGGCTGCACGCCGAGCAGCGGGAAGAAACTCGCCGAGACCATCTCCGCTGCCAGCCTCTCGGGCTCACCCCTCCCCGTCAGGTTGAAATCGTCCGGCCGGTAAGCCGCGAGGGCTGAAAAGGAACGATTCTCGCGCACCCAATCAAGGAAGTTGGGGTAGGAAATGGATGCCCTGTCATAGTTCGGGGTGCGCGCGTAGAGAGCGAGGAGGCGATCCGGCTCCGCATAGCGCAGTGGATTGAGCAATACGCCATTGACTATCGAGAACAGCGCCGTGTTGGCTCCGATCCCCAGAGCCAACGTCAACACCGCAACTGCGGTGAAGCCGGGCGACCTTACCAGACTGCGCAAGGCGTAACGAACGTCCGTGGCGAACTCCTCCAACAGGCGCCCCGCCCGTACCGCCCTGACGTCCTCTTTGACTTGCTCGACGCCGCCCATCTCGATAAGCGCTTCCCGGCGGGCTTCCGACGGCGAAAGGCCTTGCTTCACCTTCTCCTCGCTCAGGAGTTCCACTGCGGACTGGATCTCATCATCCAGCGCCCTCTCGACCGTGTTCTTGCGCAAGAGGTTCCGAAACAAGCTAACGATTCGACTTGGCATCGTGCCTCCAAATTGAACTCAGGCGGTTTCCACTGCCGCCGTCGTGGTTTTTACCAGATGCTTCCAGTCCCTTTCTACGATCTTGAGTTGCGCCCGCCCCGAGGAAGTGAGCCGGTAGTAGTTGGCCGGGCGATTATTCTGCGAGGGTCGCCACTCGGCCTCCCCCCATCCCCGCTCTTCCATGCGGTGCAGCGAAGGAAACAGCGAGCCGCCGTTGTGATCCCCGCTCTCGCGATGACGCCCTCGCATCTCGATCCTCATTCGCTGCGGAGAGCGACTAAGGGGTCGAGTCCGGCTGCCCGGCGGGCGGGGAGCCACGAGGCGAGCAGCGCGCAGACAATCACCACCCCAGGCGCCAGGGTAAAGACTACCGGATCCGTCGGACTCACCTGATAGAGCACGCCCCCGAACAGACGGCCGATGCCGAACGCGAGGAGCATGCCCGGTGCCGCTCCTCCGAGCGTCATAACCAGTCCTTCGCGGAGGATCATACGGAGAACGGCGCCCCGCCGGGCGCCAAGCGCCGTGCGGATGCCAATCTCGCGCGTGCGCCGGGCTACCCCGTAAGCCACAACCCCGTAAAGGCCCACGACGGCCAGAACCAGCGCCAGGCCGCCGAACAGAGAAACCATCGCGGCGCCCGAGCGGA
>DATJYJ010000332.1:0-4989 GCA_035578025.1 Verrucomicrobiia bacterium | reverse complement strand
GCCACGGATTTCGCCGAGCAGCAGTTCGCCGCCGTGATGGCGCGCAACGGCGGCCTCGGCCTTTCCAGCCTGATCGTCAGCGGCCTGGAGAAGTGATTCAGCGCCGGGTGCTACGCTGTTCGCTCTGAAGCGCCATGAGTTTCGTTCAGGGCCTGCGCTGCGTTTTTTGCGGTGCCGTACATCCCGTGCGGGTTGGCTTCACCTGCCCGGGCTGCGGCATTACCGGCATCCTCGATGTGCAATACGATTATTCCGCGATCCGCCGCGTGCTCACCAGGCGAGCGCTGAGCCGGCGGCCGGAGCAATCTCACTGGCGTTATCGTGAGCTGCTGCCGATTCGCAGCGACGCCGCCATTCCGGCGCTATCGGTAGGCTGGACACCGCTCACGACAACACCGGCACTCGCGCGCCACATCGGCATCGCCACCCTGTACCTGAAGGACGATGGGCGCAACGCCACCGGGTCGCTGAAAGACCGGGCCAGCTCGATCGGCGTGGTGAAGGCTCGCGAGAAGCGCCGCACGATCATTGCCTGCGCCAGCACCGGCAACGCGGCGTCCTCGTGTGCCGGCATGGCCGCGTCCCTGGGCCTGCGCAGCGTGATCTTCGTTCCGGAGCGCGCACCCGAGCCGAAGGTAACGCAGTTGCTCATCTTCGGCGCCACCGTATTGCGCGTCCGCGGCAGCTATGAAGACGCGTTCCAGCTTTGCCAGCGGTCGTGCGAGCGCTGGGGATGGTACAACCGCAACTCCGGAATCAACCCCTACCTGGTCGAGGGAAAGAAGACCGCTGGGCTGGAGATCGCCGAGCAGGCGGGGTGGGAACCGCCGGATTGGGTGGCGGTGTCGGTCGGCGACGGCTGCACGGTGGCCGGCGTGTGGAAGGGCTTCCGGGAACTCGAGACGCTCGGGCTGATCGGGCGCACGCCGCGGATCCTGGGAGTGCAGGCGGCCGGAGCCGCGCCCATCACCACCGCGTTCGAAACCGGGGAGCCGCTGCGGCCGATCGAGCCTCATACGCTGGCGGACAGCATCGCGGTGGGCGTCCCGCGCAATTGGAAAAAAGCCGTCGATGCGGTGCGTGAATCCGGCGGCACGATGATCAACGTGGAAGACGGCTCGATTCTCGAGGCCATGCGCTACACCGGACGCCTCGCCGGAATCTTCGCGGAGCCGGCGGCGGCCACCGCGGTCGCGGGGCTGCATCGCGCCGTGGCGGAAGGCGTGGTCTCCCGCCGCGCGTCCGCCGCCGCGCTCGTCACCGGGAACGGGCTTAAGGACGTGCAATCCGCGCGCGCCGCCGCGGGCAGTCCCTTCGATATCGCGCCCGACGGCGCCAGGCTCGAGGACATTCTCCGCGAACGGAAGCTGGTCCCGTGAAGCAGTCGCTGCTCGTTCGCAACATTCACACGCTGGTCCTCATGGACGAGGCCAACCGCATCCTTCGCGACGCCTACCTCTACGCGGAGAACGGCCGGATTGTCAGCATTGGAACTGGGAGCGCAGGCTTGCCCAAGGCCGGCCAGGTGATCCGCGCGCCGCACAGCGTCGCCATCCCCGGCTTGGTCAACACGCACCATCATCTTTACCAGACGCTGACGCGCGCCTACGCGCCCGCCGCGGACGCCGGGCTTTTCGACTGGCTGCGCACGCTCTACCCGATCTGGGCGCGCCTCGACGAGGAAGCCGTACACGTCTCGGCACTCGCCGGCATGGCCGAGCTTCTGCTCTCCGGCTGCACCACCACGACCGACCACCATTACGTGTTTCCGCGAGGCCGGCACGATTTGATCGACGCGCAGATCGACGCCGCGCGCCGCATCGGCATCCGCTTTCATCCCACCCGCGGCAGCATGAGCGTAGGACGGCGCAAGGGCGGCCTCCCGCCCGATTCCGTGGTGCAAGCCGAGGGGCGGATCCTGGAAGACAGCGCCCGGCTGATCGCGAAGTTCCACGACCCCTCGCCGGGCGCGATGCTGCGGATCGCGCTCGCCCCGTGCTCGCCATTTTCGGTTTCGCCGCGGCTCATGCGCGACACCGCGGACCTGGCCCGCCGGCACGGCGTGCGGCTGCACACCCATCTCGCCGAGACGCGCGACGAGGAGTCGTATTGCCTGAGCCGCTTCGGCAAACGGCCGCTCGACCTGCTGGAGGACGTGGGGTGGCTTGCGCCGGACACCTGGCTCGCCCACGGCATCTACTTCAACCGCCGCGAAATCGCGCGGCTGGGACGCGCCGGAGTAGGGATTGCGCACTGTCCCACGTCCAACATGCGCCTCGGGTCAGGATGCGCGCCCGTACTGGCGCTACGGCGCGCCGGCTGCCCTGTGGGCCTGGGCGTCGACGGCAGCGCATCCAACGACAGCTCCCACATGCTGGCCGAGGCACGGCAGGCACTGCTGCTGCAACGGCTGCGCCACGGTGCGGCCGCGCTCGGCGTCACCGAGGCCCTTCGCATCGCGACCGTGGGCGGCGCGCGCTGCCTTGGGCGCGACGATCTCGGCAGCATCGAACCTGGCAAGCGAGCCGACGTGGCACTGTTCGATCTCCGGGCCGCTGCCTACAGCGGAGCCGGCGATCCCGTTTCGGCGCTCCTTCTGTGCGCTCCGGCGACGGTGGACACGCTGATCGTGGAGGGCCGCGTCGTGGTTTCGGGAGGCCGTCTGCAGACGGTCTCGCTGGATTCCATCCTGCGCCGCCACCGGCGCTCGGCGCGACGGCTCATATCGTTGTAACAGATCCGTAACCCTGTTATAGTCGGGTCAGCCCCGGGAAATCGGGCTTAGAGGTAGTCGTGTTCGATCAGGTGGAAGCTTTCTGTCGGCCCGCCAGTGTCCCCGAAGCACTTCGATTGCTCCAGCGAGGCAAAGGTCAGGCGCGAATTGTCGCAGGCGGTACGGACCTGGTGGTCGCCGGCGGCGACTCGGTCCGGATCCTCATAGATATCACCCGAGCCGGTCTCAATTACATCCGCCGCAAACCGCCCGGACTCGCTATCGGCTCGACCACTACCCTGGCAGAGCTCGAGGAATCCAGCCTGCTGCAAAAGTTTGCCGGAGGAATCCTGCCGCGCGCCGCCGCCACGTGCGGCTCGATCGCCAACCGCAACCTGGCCACCGTGGGCGGCAACCTGGCGAACGGGTCGCCGGCGGCCGATATGGCGACGCCGCTGCTCGTGCTCGACGCGCAGGCCGTAGTCGCGGAACCGCGCCGGCGGCGCAAGGTCTCCCTGGCTGCGTATCTGACTGGCGCAGCCGCAAATCAGTGGCAGAAATCCATCCTCGTCGAGCTCATCGTTCCCGACCCGCGGGGCGGCAGGCACTGCGGCTGGTCGTTCCAGAAACTCGGCCGGACCGCCGTCGATATCTCCCTGGTCAACGTCGCGGCGGGGCTCGGGCTCGATTCCAAAGGCCGCGTCAAATGGGTGCGGATCGCTCTCGGCGCGGTGTCGCCGGCGGCGATGCGGGCCGCGGCGGCCGAGGAGCGCATGGTGGGCCGCGCTCTCGATTCCGCCCTGATCGACGAGGCCGCCGAAGAGGCTTCGCGCGAGATCCAACCGATTTCGGACGTGCGCGCATCCGCGGACTACCGGCGGCAGATGAGCGCGGTCCTGACCGCGCGGGCGCTGAAGGAATGCGCCGCGCAAGCGGGAGGTTCGAAATGAAGACGATGCTACTGTGCCTCACCGTCAACGGGAAGCCTCAGGCCTGGAGCATCGCTCCCGGAGACCTGCTGCTGGATGTGCTCCGGCGCGAAGGCTATTTCGGAGTCAAGCGCGGGTGCGAGACCGGCGAGTGCGGTGCCTGCGCGGTGCTGGTGGACGGCAAGCCGATCAACTCCTGCCTCATGTTCGCCGCGCAGGCGGAAGGCCGGGAGATCCTGACCATCGAAGGCCTGGCGCAGGACGGCCGGCTGGCGCCGCTGCAGGAGGCATTCCTCGATCACGGCGCGGTGCAGTGCGGCTTCTGTACCGGCGGCATGATTCTCAGCGCCAAGGCGCTGTTGGACCGCCACCCTCATCCCACCGAAGAGCAGGTGCGGGAAGCGCTGGCCGGGCACCTGTGCCGCTGCACCGGGTACAAAAAGCCGGTGGAAGCCGTGCTGGCGGCGGCCGGCCGGCAGGAGGCCGAGCGATGAACCCGCATTCCGTGGTCGGCCAGAACCTGCGCAAGGTGGACGGAGTGAAACTCGTCACCGGCGGCGCCGCATTCACCGACGATATCCAGATTCCGGGAATGCTTTACGGGAAGATCCTGCCGAGCCCGCATGCCCACGCGCGCATCCGGCGCATCGACACCACGAAGGCCCGGGCGCTGCCCGGGGTGCACGCGGTGCTCACCTACCGCGACGTGCCTCGCGTCCCGCACACCACCGCCGGACAGGCATGGCCGGAGCCTTCGCCCTACGATACGTACCTGCTCGATTCGAAGGTCCGGTTCGTGGGCGACCGCGTGGCTGCGGTCGCGGCCGAGACGCGGGCCATCGCGGAGCGCGCCATTAGGCTGATCGAGGTCGATTACGACGTGTTGCCGGCGGTGCTCGATATCGAGCAGGCCATGGCGCCCGGCGCGCCCGTGATCCACGACGAACCGGATTCCACGAAGATTTTCGACCGCGAGCGGAACATCGCGGGCTACATTCTGCGCGAGATCGGCAACGTGGACGAAGGCTTCCGCGAGGCCGACTGCATCATCGAGCGCGAGTTCCGCACGCACCGGCAGCAGCACGCGATGCTGGAACCGCACGTTACCATCTGCTGGCTGGATGCCGACGGCCGGCTGGTGATCCGCAGCAGCACCCAGGTGCCGTTCCACTGCCGGCGGCAGGTGGCGATGATTCTGCAACTCCCGGTAAGCCGCGTGCACGTGATCAAGCCGCGCATCGGCGGCGGGTTTGGCGGCAAGCAGGAGATGCTGCTGGAAGACATCTGCGGCGCGCTGACGCTGGCCGCGCGGCGGCCGGTGAAGATCGAGTACACGCGCGAGGAAGA
>DATJYJ010000331.1:0-37877 GCA_035578025.1 Verrucomicrobiia bacterium | reverse complement strand
GGAGCGCGGCGACTGCCTGCTCAGCATCGCCCACCAGCGCGGCTTTTTCTGGGAGACCCTCTGGAATCTGCCCGCCAACGCCGACCTGCGCAACACCCGCCAGGACCCCGGACTCCTGCTCGTGGGCGATCGGGTCATGGTCCCGGAACGCCAGTTGAAGACCGAGCCCGCGGCCACCGACGCGCACCACCGCTTCCTCAAGCGCGGCGTGCCTGCCAAGCTCCGCGTGGTGGTCGAATACGAAGACCAGCCGGTCTCCAATGCGGACTACATCCTGACCGTGGACGGCCAGATCCGCCAGGGCACCACCGACGACAAAGGTCTCCTGGAAGTGCCCATCGCGCCGGAAGCTGCCCAGGGAGTGCTCGATATCGAAGGACTGCGCTTCGAGTTGCAACTGGGCGCGCTCGACCCGGGCAGCGAAGACATCGGAATCCAGCAGCGGCTTGCCAACCTGGGCTTCTACCACGGGGAGTTGGACGGCAAGATCGGACCCCAGAGCCGCGAAGCCATCGCGGCGTACCAGGCGCGCACCGGCCTGGACGTCACCGGCGAGCCGGACGAGGACACCCTCGACCTGCTTCTGCACCGGCACGACGTCTTGCACGAGCGCCTCCCCGAGGACACGGCAGGCCTTAGTGCTTTGCCCTGTGGGGCAGTGCTTCAGCCTGCCCGGGACTCTTAAGTCCCGCTGGCTCGACGGCTCGAGTCCGCCGCCCAGTCAGTTCTCGACCGGCGTCCTCTCCACGCTGTCGATGATCAGGATCGGCAGCGGGAGCTTCTGCCCGTCGAGTTTAAGTCCAAGCTGCTGGATCGAACTGTAGATGGACTGGCCGGGCTCGGCGCCCGGCGGAGGCGGCGGCAGCGCCGGCGGCTCGTTGTACCCGCCGGTGCCCTTCGGTCCCGCCGTCTCCGACCGCGTGAACTCGAGAACGAAATCGTATCGCCCGGTCAGCCCGGTCTTGTCTACCACCGGCCGGCCCAGCAGGCCGGTCAGTGTGTTCGCGAGCGAGGCCATGGATGCGCCTTTGACGTCCAGGCGCTCGCCGCCGGTCGGCGAGGTGCTCATCCCGATTTGCGCCCCACCCATGCCGTCACCCGATTCCGGCGCCGCCTCGGTAAGCTTCGGCCCGTTCTTGCCCACGATCAGCGCCAGCGCCTCCAGAGCCCGGGTTTCCTGGTGGGCCTGCAGTTTGAATCTCTCCGCCAGCAGGGTCTGTGTCATCTTCGGGAGTTGCTCGCGAGTCGTTCCCGCGGGCCCTTTGGCCATGACGTCGTAACGCGCGTCTTTGAGCCAGTCAGGCCCGAACACCTGGTAGCTCTTCATGCCGTAAGCGTAGGTAATCAGGTACCAGAGCGTCACGCCGTGGCAGTCGATCCGGTCGGCGCCGGACATGTTCGCGCGCCGCTGGCCGGGAGTACCGCTGGCCGCAAATGGCTTGACGGAAGCGACTTCGAATGAGGGCGGCGCCGCCGGCTGGCCCCAGGCGGCGCAGAGGGCCAAAGACAAAACAGCCGCGCTACACGTTTTGAACATTTTAAGACCTCTAACTCTTTGACGCCGGGATGCGCTGCTCTGTTCCCGCAGCGCGCCTACCGCGCCGCCGGAAACGCGTGCAGTTGCCGGCCGATCGCGTTGGAGTAATTGTAGTTCGCGCGCCGGTCGGCGTCGATCGTCCAGAACATCGCGCCGATCATCCCCGGATAGCCGCCCGCCTGCCGCAGCTTGTAAGTCGTTCCCGCGGGCGCCTTCCCCGTGATGATGTAGTCCATCGCCTGGCCGACGATCGTGGGGTTGGTGTCTCCCGTCAGGAACCCGACAGCCACCTTGTTGGCCGGCAGCGGCGCGAAGAACCGGTTCGGATCGCCTCCCACGTGGAACCCGTGCAGCACCAGTTCCGTCATCGCCGCATGATAATCCACCGTGCCGGGCTGATAAATTTCACCGTCGAGCCCCTGGAGCGGCGGCGTATTGTAATCCTGAACGTCCATGAAGGTCAGGATGTCGCGCAACGCGTCTGCGATCGGCAGGTACGACCCGAACTGCCCGCCGTAGCTGGGATACCCGGAGGGAATCTGCGTTCCCTCCGGCACCAGGCTGACCAGGAATTTCGGTCCCAGCTTGTCGTGCAACTGGCGGATCGCGGAGATCAGGTTCACGATCGATGGCGTGGTGGGACGCCGGAAATCCGTGTCCCCAGGCTCGATCGAAAGCGACGGGCTCTCGAAATCGATGTCGATGCCTTCGAACCCGTAGTCTGTGACGATCCGTGCCACCGACGACACGAAGTTGGGCACAGCCTTGGCATCGGCGAGCGTGAAGTGCTGTCCGCCGCCGCCGAGAGAGATCATCACCTTCCGGCCCTGGCTCTTGAGCGAGGCGATCCCCGCTTTGAACTGTTCCGTGTCCAGGCCGGCCGGCGTGCGGAACTGCATGGTGCCTTCCGGCGCGTTGTGATCCGGCGTCGAGAAGGCCACCAGCACGACGTCCCATTGCGGCGACAGTTCCGACGCCGGGATCGTCGTGCCGGCGGCCCCGTAGCCCGTCCAGTAGCCGATCAGTTCGTGCCCGTTGGGCGGACCGCTTCGAGGGACGGCCGCCACCGTGGGTCGGGACACGCCTCCCGACCGTCCGCCGCGCGGCGGACAAGGTGTCGCGGGAGCCGTGAGCGCGGACGCGTCCGGAAAGCTGTACGTCTTGCCGAGTGCTTCCGACGGGCCGGTGTACCAGGGGAGCAGGGCCACGTTCTGAAGATGGTACGCCGCGCTGCCCGCCCCGGCGAGGAATGCCGGCGAAGCGGGCAGGTTGTTTTTGGGGTTGGTGTTGGTCGGCTCCAGTAGAAAGTACGTGGTGGAGGCCGCCGTGCCGCCGCACCCCGCCTGGGTTCCGGGCCGCATCCAAGCCGGAAACACGTTGCCCGGAACCGTCGCGTTCCGTCCTCCGCGCGCCGTCGGATCGTGCAGCGGATCCTTGACGAACTGTGCGAGCTGCTGGCTGAGCGGCTGGATATCCGCATCCTGCACCACCGCAGGAGCCGCGCGCAGAAAGGACCCCAGCACGAACGAGTTCCCGGTAGCCGAATCCACGCCGTGCGTTCCCCACGAGCAGCACACGGTCGCGTCGCCCAGGGCGTAGTACGCGGTGTTGCGCGTCACCGCGATCACCAGCCGCCCCTCCTGCTTGCCGATCTGCCGGAACAGTTCCTTCTGCAGAAACTCGATATCCGCGATGGCGAGCGAGCGCCCGGTCTTCTTGGAAGTCAGGACATATCCCGAACCGAGCGGCACCCCGATCTTCACCGCCTTCACCTCCGGCTTCCCGAGCATGGTGTGCCACGAATCGGGAGCGGAAAATGTGGCGCGCAGCATCGCGTCTGCGTACTGTGTGGTGCCGCCCGATGGGAAGGCAAACACCGTGAAAACCGGCGACCGGAGAATCGCGGGAACGTCGGCCGAAGCATCCATGAGGAACGGCTTGCCCGCGGTCTTCTTCGCTTCGAAGGCGAGTTCCACCGGGACGAGCAAGACGGGGATCGTCGTAGTGCCGCCGCGCGCCGGATCACGGCCAACCAGGGTGTAGGATGCCGTCCCGGCAGCCGCCCGGAACGTGGGAATGCCGCTCTGTGCCGGCGCCGGCGGCAACCACGTCAGCAACGGAAATAATAAAGCGAGGATTCGCATGTCTTTTGTGAAGATCTATTTTCGCGCATGGCAGCAGGCGTGGGGCGGCCAATCCTGGCCGCAGCCGCCTTTCAGGCGGCCTGTTCTGCGCGACCACGGATACTCCCGGGCCATCACCGAGGCATCTCGGCAGGAAGGATGCGCCGCAGCGGAAGCCAAACCTTTTTGTGTAACCTTTTCCGGGCTGGCCGGTAGGATAACCGACGGCGAAACGCGCGGCGCACTCGGCAAACCCCCGCCGCACGTTCCGGTCCGGCAAAGGAGGATTCGATGAGATCGGCACTTATGGGCGCGGCGTGGATCGGACTGGCCGTAACCGCCGCAAGCGTCCCTTCACTCGCTCAGTTGCGCGACAACAGCGAAAAACAAATGACTTGCCAGAACGGCGGCTACGATACCGACCACGCCCGCCATTGCGAGATCCGCGAGCAGAGTCTACCCTCGATCGGGCGCTTGAGCGTCGATGCCGGCCGCAACGGCGGTACCAGCATCAAGGGCTGGCTCCGCAGTGATGTGCTGGTGCGCGCGCGCGTCGAGGCTTCGGCCGACACCGAAGCTGCCGCATCCATGCTGGCCAGCCAGGTGTCGATCGACGGCTCCGGCGGAGAGGTTCGGGCCATGGGGCCGGAATCCGCCAACAATTCCTCGTGGAGCGTCAGTTACGAAATCTTCGTCCCGCAGGTTACCGACCTGAACCTGAAGACCCACAACGGCGGCATGAACATCTCCGACGTGCGCGGGCAGATCCACTTCGAAGTCAACAACGGCGGCGTGAACCTCAAGCGCGTGGCGGGCGACGTGACCGGCTCCACCGTCAACGGCGGCATCAACGTGGAACTCACCGGAACCATGTATGACGGCCGCCAAATGGAGCTCAGCACCCGCAACGGCGGCGTGCGAGTCTCCATGCCCGCGTCCTATTCGGCGCACGTGCAGGCGGAGACCGGAGCGGGCAACATCCATTCGGACTTTCCCTTCGCCATGGACGGCGCCACCAGGCAGCGCAAAGTCGATTTCAACGTCGGCGCCGGCGGTCCCCTGATTCACATCACCACCAACAACGGCGGCGTCTCGATTTCGCGCGCGCAATCGCAGTAGCCGCCTACTCCGATTGGGGCCTGAAGAGCACCGCGGGCAACTGCTCGATGTT
Source organism: Verrucomicrobiia bacterium (assembly GCA_035578025.1). Lineage (GTDB taxonomy): Bacteria > Acidobacteriota > Terriglobia > Bryobacterales > Bryobacteraceae > Solibacter. Next base: position 33,046 of record DATJYJ010000331.1, on the reverse strand, counting down.
CTCCAGCAGAAGGTCCGGCGCAGCCGCCTCGATGCGTCTGCGCTGGATGTACTCGCTCACCACTCCGATGGTGAACACGCCCGCGCGCTTTCCCATCTCGATGTCCTCGGGCGCGTCTCCCACAAAGCAGCAACCCTCGGGCGCGGCACTCAATTGCGCCAGCGCCCGGTGGATGCCTTCCGGGTGAGGCTTGCGATGAACCACGTCCTCGTGGCAGACAATCGCCCCAAAGGTCAGGCCCAGTCTTTGGAACTCGCGCAGGATACGGTCGCGGTTCGCGCCGGTGACGATGCCGATCCGCAGTCCGGCGTCACGGCAGCGGTCCATCACGGTGCCAGCTCCCGGCAGCAGCGGGGGCTCCTCGCCGTCGTAGTGGTGCAGCCATCGCTGGTCGGCCAGCTTCCACGATTCGCGCGGCAGGCCGAAAGCTTCGTACATGCGATACCAGGCCGGCGTGTAAACCGCCTGGTATTCGGCCAATGAGAAGGACAGGCCGAACTCCGCCAGCGACTTGGCGAAGGCCCGGTGCAGCGCGGCCCCGGAGTCGCAGAGGGTGCCGTCCCAATCGAACAGCACCGTCGCGATAGGTCTCATCACCTGATTAGAACATGAGGCGCACGTGCAGACTTTCGGCACGCCGCTGGCCCGCTTCGCCATCGATTTGCACCGCGCGCGGCCGGCGACGAACGCAATCGCGTCGTCTGGAAAGACGCGCCATTCGCCGATGTGTGCTGGACGATCGATGTGGGGAAATGAAAGCAGGCGCTGTTCCAGGCGCTGCGTTACCAGTGAAAGCCCATGCCGAAGCCGAACACCAGGTGATTGCGCCCGTCGGTGAGGCCGAGTCCGGCGCGGCTGACGAAATCGCGCAGCTCGGCGCGGAGGCTGATCAGGCGGGTCAGGCGGAAATCGAGTCCGCCGCCGAAAGCGCCGGCAAAGCTCGTGCTCCATCCCGTATTGACCGCCACCGTGCCCCTGCTGATCGTCGTCTGGTTTTCGTCGAACGAGGCCAGCCCCACCCCGCCCATCGCGTAGAAGGACACCCGTGGGTGTAGCGTGAAGTTGAAGCGCACGCCCGGCGTGAAGTAGATGCCGGTCTGCACCGAGCCGGTGATCACGCTGCCGGGAGTGACGGTGGTTCCCGATGCCCGTGCGCCAATCAGCAGCGGCAGCTCCAGGTACAGCCGGCCGGCGCTCACTTCTTTCAATTGCATGGCATAGTTGATCTGGGCGCTGGCGCCGACGTTGCCCGAGATCTTGATCTGCGTGCCCGTGATCGTCTGCGAGCTGGGACCGGAGATCCCGAGGAGCAACCCGAGATCGCTGTTCTGCGCCCAGGCGGCAGGTGCCAGTATCAGCAGCACAAGAGCCGATTTCATCTGTATCACTCCTAGCATGAATACCTGTTGAACCGATGGTAAGGGCGGGCCTTCCCCTCCGCCATGGATTTCCGATGACCGGCGGAATCGCGCGGTGGGCGGCGGGTTGCCGCTCATCCGGCCTTACAGCCGCTCACCGGAAATGGTTGGCCGCGTGCCGGCGCGCTTTCCTATACTGAAGGCGCAAATGCGTACAGCCGTCGCATGGGTGACGATTCTGGCGGTCGCGGCGCCCGCTGTTTCCTGGGGCGACGGCAACTCGTGGAACAAGATCCGTTACGGCGGAGGCACGGTCGAGGCGAAGGTCAATCCCTTCGATTGGAACACTACGCTAACGGTGGCCGGCGGCCTCATCACCCTGCAGATCGGGCCGCGGGTGACCGTGCGGCTGAAGCCCGAACAGGTGACGGCGCTGAGCTACGGCCAGGAGGCGCACCGGCGCGTCGCCGACATGGTGGCGCTCAGCATCGTGGCAACGCCTTTGGCCCTGTTCGGAATTCTGCATAAGAGCACCGCGCATTTCGTAGGCATCGAATTCAAAACCGAAGACGGCAAACCCGGCGCGGTGCTGCTGGAAGCCGACAAGAACAATTACCGGGCGATTCTTCAGGTGCTGAAGACCGTCACGGGAAAGCCGGTACAGAACGCGCCATGACGCCCCTTGGATACAGTCTGGCTTGGGCGCTGTCCCTGGTGACCTTCACCTTCGGAGCACTCGCCTTCTCGACCCTCGCGTGGTTCTACTGGCGCCAGTTGTGGGACAGGCTTCAGCCTGTCCGCCCCGGGCCCCGCGGTGTCTTTCCCGTATTTACGCTGGTCTGCGCCGCGGCATTCGTCTTGAATCTCGCGCAGCAGTTGGACCAGCGGCTCGTATGGATTGCCCCCTTGCTGGACCTGATCACGGGAATGCTCCCCCCGCTGCTGTTACACCTGGTGTGGCAAGACATGCCACGGCCATCCTACGCGGTTAGCGGCGCAGTCGCGGCCGCGGTGGCGGCGGCGGATGCCGGGATACTTCCGCCGGGGTGGGCCGACCGGCTTGAGGCCGCGCCCGCCGTAGTGCTGGTCGCCGCGGCCGCGGGCGGGATTCTCGCCCTTCGCCGCGAGGGCGAGCCACGCTACCGGTTGTGGATGCGCGTGCTCCTCGGCCTGATCGCGGCCAGCGCCGCGGCCAGCATCTGGCTGCCCAGCCCCATTTTCGGGCTGGCGCCGGACTATCTGCTGCTCGCGGTCTTCTGCGTGACGCTCTATTACAAGGAGCGCCTCGTCTTTTTCGACGTGCTGCTCCGGCGCGGAGCGTTCTTCGCGGCCGGGCTCGTGGTCTTTTCGATCTTCTTTTTATTCCTCGTGCGTCCCTCGACAATCGTACAGGCCCTGTTCGCGGTGTTGTGGCTGACCGCCCCGTGGGTCTACGCGCGGATCTCGGCCGCGGTGGATCGCAAATGGCTCCGCAGGCGCTTCACCGCGGCCGAAGCGGAGCGCCGCTTCGCAGCCTCGGTACAGGCGGCAGAGAGCGAGCAGGAGCTGTGCGCCCGCGCCGCCGCGGTGCTGGAAGAGATCTTCGAAGCCAAGGCCGGGGCGGACTTCGGCGCCGCCCAGGCGCCTGCCGCCGATATCGCGGCCGATGTGGGCGGACACGGTTGGGTGTGGCTGGGGCCGCGCCGCAACGGCATGCCATACCTCAGCGACGACCGGCACCTCCTGCAATCTCTTGCGCGGACGCTCGGCGTGGTGCTGGAGAACGTGCGCTACCGCGAGCGCGCGCGCCAGCTCCGCGTGCTCGCCGACCGCGCGGAGCTCAAGGCGCTGCGGGCGCAGATCAATCCGCACTTTCTGTTCAACGCCCTGAACGCGATCGCGGGCCTGATCCACACCAACGCGGCGGCAGCCGAGGATACCGTGGAGCACCTGGCCGAGGTCTTCCGCTACACGCTGCGCAAGGCTGGGACGGAGTGGGTCCGTCTCGACGAGGAGATCGAATTCGTCACCGCGTACCTGCGTGTCGAGCAGGCGCGCTTCGGCGACCGCCTGGTAGTAGAACTCGCCGTCGATCCCGCGGCGGGTGGCGTGCAAGTGCCGGCGATGTGTGTGCAGCCGCTGGTAGAGAACGCCATCAAGCACGGAACTTCAAATGTCGAAGGCATAGGCCGGGTCTCAGTGTGTGCATCGTTGGACGGCGACATCCTCGTAGTAGAGGTCCGTGACAACGGCCCAGGCTTCCCCCCCGGCTCCTGGCCGCAGGCCCCCGACCCCCGGCCCCCGACCCCCGACCCAGGGCCGCAGGCCCCCGGCCCCCGCCCCCCGGCGCGCAGCGCCCCCGACCCCCGGCCCCCGACCCCCGACCCCGGGCCGCAGGCCCCCGGCCACGGCCTGCGCAACGTGGCGGACCGCTTGTCGGGTTACTATGGCAGTTCCGCGGAGCTGGCGTGCGCCAACGGGCCGGGCGGCGCGGTGGTGCGGCTGAAGATTCCCAGAAAGCGGATGGCGACATGATACGGGTCTTGATCGCCGATGACGAAGCGCCGGCGCGCGCGCGTCTGAGGCAACTGCTGGCAGCCCACACGGACGTGGAGATCGCCGGCGAAGCCGAGACCGGCATACAGGCGATGGAGATGGCCGGCGAGCTGAAGCCCGATCTCCTGCTGCTCGATATCCAGATGCCCGGCTCCACCGGGATCGACGTGGCGGCCTGTCTGCCCGAGCCGCGCCCGCACATCATCTTCTGCACGGCCTTCGATCAGTACGCCGTGGACGCGTTCGAGCTGAACGCCGTGGATTATCTGCTCAAGCCCATCAGCCGCGCGCGCCTGGCCAGCGCGCTCGATCGGGTGCGCGGCGCAGCCGGCGCAGCCGCGGTCTCAGTACCCGGCGCCCCGCCCTTGCGGCCCCTGAGATTTCTGGTGAGAAGCGCGTCCCACTACACCGTGGTAGGCGAGTCCCGCGTCCTGTACTTCGCCAGCGAAGACGGCCTCACCAAACTGGTGGCCGATGGCGCCAACTACTGGATGGATCCGACTCTCAACGACCTCGAGCAGCGCCTGGACCCGGCGCGCTTCTTCCGCATCTCGCGCGCGGCGCTGGTGAGTCTGAGCGCCGTGGCGGAGGTGTATCCCATGCCCGGCGGGTCCGGCGAAGTGCGTCTGAAAAATGGCGAGCGCCTGGAAGTAAGCCGGCGCCGCTTTCGCGAGCTACTCGAGGCCTTGGGAGGGTAGAGACTCGCGCGTGAGTTCGAACCCCTGCTCCGGAATCGTGCAGAACAGCGTCTCCGATTCGTGCCCGTGCAGGCGGAAAATCTGCCGGACCAGGTCGCACACCGGCTCGTGGCCGCGCTCGAAGAACACCAGAATCGACGGGCCGGCGCCGCTCAGGCAGCAGCCCAGCAGGCCGGGAGCGCGCAGCCGGAGAATCTCGTGCAGCCCGGGAACCAGCGCTTCCCGGTAGGGCTGGTGAAAGCGGTCCTCCACCGTTGCCGGAAAAGCGGACGTCGTGCCCGTGGCCAGCGCCGCGATCAGCAGCGACGCCCGCTGCACGTTGAACACGGCGTCTTCCCGGCTGTATCCGCTCGGCAAAACCGCGCGCGCCTTCACCGTCGGCAAGTCGAAATCCGGCACCACGATCGCCAGCCCGAAACTCTGCGGCAGCGGGATGCGGATAGCCCGCGTCACGCCCCCGGAATCGATGGCACTGGCGCAGATCGAGCCGAGCGTGCACGGCGCGACGTTGTCGGGATGGCCTTCGAGCCGCGCCGCCTCGTCGAGAATGCGCAAAGGCTTCCAGTTCAGTCCCAGGAGTTCGTCGGCGATCACAACCCCCGCCGTCAGTGCGGCCGCGCTCGAGCCCATTCCCTTCCCCAGCGGAATCTCGTTGTGCAGGTGCAGCTCGATCGGCGGCATCTTCAGTCCATGATCGCGGGCCACGGCCTGCGCGGTCTGCCAGATCATGTTTTCGCTGGTGGTCGGAATGCTCGCGGCGTCGCGCCCCTCTGCGCAGATGTGTAGGGTCTCGGCGCGGCGGAAACGGCAAGTGAGATACACGCCCAGCGCCAGGCCGAGCGCGTCGAACCCCGGCCCCAGGTTGGCGCTGGAGGCGGGGACGCGGAGCGTATACCAGGCGTGGGGTTCGGGCATGCTTGTGGGGCAGGTTTCCGGCCTGCCCAGCGCCTGGGCAGGCCGGAGGCCTGCCCCAGCGGTCTACTTGATCTCCAGAATCTCTTTCTCTTTGGTCTTCACCGCGGCGTCGATCTTGCTCATGTACGCATCCGTCATCTTCTGGATTTCGTCGTGCGCCTTCTTGTCCTCGTCCTCGGTGATCTTCTTGTCCTTGAGAAGTTTCTTCACGGCCTCGTTGCCGTCGCGCCGGACGTTGCGCACGCTCACCCGGTGATGTTCCGCGCCGGCGTGCAGCTTCTTGACGATCTCCTTGCGGCGCTCCTCGGTGAGCGGCGGGATCGGCAGGCGGATCGTCTTGCCGTCGTTGGCCGGATTGAGGCCCAGGTCGCTGATGCGGATGGCCTTCTCGATCGGGCCGATCTGCGACACGTCCCAGGGCTGGATGGTGATCAGGCTCGGCTCGGGAACGTGCAGGTTCGCAACCTGGTTCAGCGGCGTCGGCGTACCGTAATAGTCGACGCGGATGTGGTCCAGAATGCCGAGCGAGGCCCGGCCGGTGCGGATGGCGGCCATTTCGTGCTGCATGTCGCTCATCGCCTTCTCCATTCGCGCCCTGATGTTGGCTTCGACTTCCTTCACCGAGCCAAAGGTGTTTGTGGCTACTGCTGCGTGCTGTTCAGGCTTCATGGCAGTGTCTCCGGTGGGAGTTAACGAATCACCGTGCCGACGGGCTCGCCCATCGACATTCGCATTATATTTCCTGTCGTATTCAAATTGAAAACAAGTATCGGGAGCTTGTTGTCCCGGCACATCGCGATCGAGGTCGAGTCCATCACCCCAAGACCCTTGGTGAGCACGTCCGTGTAGCTGATCTCGCGATACATCACCGCGTCGGGAAATTTCAGCGGATCCTTGTCGTAGACGCCGTCCACCCGTGTGGCCTTGGCGATCACTTCGGCCTTGATTTCCAGGGCGCGCAGCGTGGCCGCCGTGTCCGTGGAGAAGTACGGGTTGGAGGTCCCCGCCGCAAACACCACGATGCGGCCCTTTTCCAGGTGCCGGATGGCCCGGCGGCGGATATAGGGCTCCGCCACCTGGTGCATCTCGATGGCGCTCATCACCCGCGTCGGAATACCCATCTGCTCCAGAGCGTCGCACAGAGCCAGCGAATTGATCACCGTGGCCAGCATGCCCATGTGGTCGCCGGTTACCCGGTCCATGTTGCGCGCGGCCAGGGCGATGCCGCGGAAAATGTTGCCTCCGCCCACCACCACGCCGATCTGCACGCCGGACGCGGCAACGTCGGCGATCTCGCGGCCGAGCGTTTTGACGCGGTCCGCGTCGATCCCGAAGCCCGCGGCGCCGGCCATTACCTCGCCGCTCAGCTTCAGCAGGATGCGCTTGTAAGCGGCCATCGATTAAGCAGTGGTGTCGCCCGCCTCAGCCGCCTGGGAATCGCCCACTTTGAACCGCGTGAAGCGCGCCACGGAGATATTCTCCCCCAGTTTGGCGATCTTCGTCTTGACAAGCTGTCCCACCGTCAGGGTGGCTTCCTTGACGAACGGCTGCTCGAGGAGACAGATCTCCTCGTAGAACTTGTTCATGCGGCCTTCGACGATCTTGTCGACCATCTTCTCGGGCTTGCCTTCGGCCAGCGCCCGGGCCCGCTGGATGTCCTTTTCCTGATCCAGGACATCCTGTGTGACGTCTTCCTTGCGGATGAACTTCGGATCTGCCGCGGCCACGTGCATCGCGATGTCGTGAACCAGCTCTCTGAAATCGTCGGTGCGAGCCACGAAGTCGCTCTCGCAGTTGACCTCGACCATCACGCCGAGCTGGCCGCCGTGATGAATGTAGGTCCCGATCAGGCCCTGCTTGGTCGCGCGCGAAGCCTTCTTGTGCGCCGAGGCGATGCCGCGCTTGCGCAGCACGACGATTGCCTCTTCCATATCGCCCTTGGCTTCCACCAGGGCGCTCTTGCATTCCATCATCCCCGCGCCGGTGCGCTCGCGGAGATCCTTGACTAAGGTTGCGGTGATTTCCGCCATATGAATTCGGTCCTTGCTAAGAAAGATGGGCAGGCCAGGCGGCCTACCCCACAAAAACTAGCCTTCCGTGGCTGCCGGTTCCGGCGCGGCAACTTCCGCCGTCTCGGACGCGGGACCCTTGCGCGGCTGTGCCTGCGGCTCTTCGGCCATGCTCAGGCTCTCCGCCATGATCTTCTCGGCATACTTGGGATCCACGTACTCGGTGTATTCCATCATGCCTTCTTCCGCCGGAGTTTCGTCGCTCACAATCTTGTCCGCGGCAAACTCGGTCTCGGTAGCCAGCGCCCGGCCTTCGATCACGGAGTCGGCAATCTTGCTGGCGAACAGGCGGATGGCACGCAACGCGTCGTCGTTGCCCGGGATCACCCAATCGACTTCGTCGGGATCGCAGTTGGTATCGACAATCGCAACCACGGGAATGCCCAGCCGGCGGGCTTCCTTCACCGCGATGGCTTCCTTGTTGGAGTCGATCACAAACAGGATGTCGGGCAGCCCGGGCATGTCCTTGATGCCCGAGAGATTCTGCTCCAGGTGCTTGCGCTCGCGCTCCAGCCGGATGATTTCCTTCTTCGGCCGGCCGGCGTATCCACCCTCCACCGACGCCATGGCTTCCAGTTCCTTCAGCCGCTTGATCGACTTCTGCACCGTGGCCATGTTGGTCAATAGGCCGCCCAGCCAGCGCTGGTTGACGTAGAACATCGCGCAGCGGCCGGCCTCTTCCGCAATGGCCTCCTGCGCCTGGCGCTTGGTGCCCACAAACAGCACGTTCTTGCCCTGAGCCGCCATTTCGCCGACGAAACGTGCGGCGTCCTTGAACATCTTCAGGGTCTTCTGCAGGTCGATAATGTAAATTCCGTTACGTTCGCCGAAAATGTATTCCTTCATTTTCGGATTCCAGCGCTTGGTCTGGTGCCCGAAGTGAACGCCCGCTTCGAGCAATTCCTTCATCGATATCGCAGGCAAAATGCCTCCTGGTCAAATGGTCCTACGCTCGCGGGTGCGCGCGGTCCAAAGCGAGATTTGCGCGCGCCGGAGCGAGACCGGCTAAGTTGGGTTGAAACATTGCAGCGCCGGGAGGCGATCCAGCATTGCCTCCGCGGCTCCGCCGGGACTAACGTTTGGAGAACTGGAACCGCTTGCGGGCGCCCTTCTGACCGTACTTCTTACGCTCATGCGCGCGGGGGTCGCGCGTGAGATATCCGAGCTTCTTCAACCTACCGCGAAGTTCCGCGTTAAACTCCACCAGCGCCCGGGCGATTCCCAGACGGGCCGCGCCCGCCTGTCCGGCGACGCCGCCGCCGCCGGCCAGAATCACGAGATCGAACTTCTCCAGGGTCTCCGTCGCCAGCAACGGCTGGCGCACCGTGGCGCGCGCGCTCTCCGTAGGAAAGAAATTCTCGAATGCGCGGCCATTCACCTTGATCTCGCCCTTTCCGGGCCTCAAGAATATGCGAGCCACCGAAGTCTTGCGGCGGCCCGTACCCAAATACTGCACCATCGTCGCTGCCACTAAATCTGAACTCCTATTTCACGGCCAGCGCGGCCGGTTTCTGCGCCGCGTGCGGATGCCGGTCACCCGCATAGACCTTTAATTTCCGGTACATCTGTTTGCCGAGCTTGGTCTTCGGAAGCATGCCGAAAATCGCGTCTTCCACCAGCCGGACGGGCTTTTCCTCCCGCACCCGCTTCAAGCTCTTCTCCACCAGCCCGCCGGGATATCCCGTGAAATGGCGGTACATCTTATCGCTTTCCTTGCGGCCCGTAACCTTCACCTTGGCCGCGTTGATGACGATCACGTGATCGCCCGTGTCCAGGAACGGGGTGTAGGAGGGCTTCGTCTTGCCCATCAGCAGCATGGCTGCCCTGCTGGCCAGCTTGCCCAGAACCAGATCCTGGGCATCGATCACATGCCACTGGCGCGCAATCCCGTTCTTGGAGGGGAACTCAGTCTTCATTGACACACACTTCTCCAGCTATGCTCTCAGTCTGCAAAATACTTAGCTTACGGGGTTTGACACGCGATTGTCAAATCCCGTCCGGAACCGCGAACCCCCTCAAACCGATCCGCCGAAAGCGCGTCTTTCCAAGGGTACAGTGATAAGAGGAGCCTCGCCTTGCTGAAGATCGTTTCCTTCGTCCTTCTCGGCGCCTGCGCGTTGTCCGCGCAAACCTCCGCGCCCAACGCTTCCATGATCCGCTTCGACGTCAAAGCCATGGACAAGACCGCCGACCCCTGCCGCGACTTCTACCAGTACGCCTGCGGTGCCTGGCTCAAGGCCAATCCGATCCCGCCCGACCAGCCGCGCTGGGGTCGCTTCGACGAGCTTGCGGAACGCAATCGCGATACGCTCCACGAAATTCTCGAGGAAGCCGCCAAACCCGCCCCCGGCCGCGACGCCGACACTCAAAAAATCGGCGACTACTACGCCTCCTGCATGGACGAGAAGGCCATCGACGCCAAGGGGCTCGCCCCGCTCCAGCCGGAGCTCGATCGCATCGCGAACCTCAAGGACAAAGCCCAGCTCGCCGAAGAAATCGCCCACCTCCACCGCATCGGCATCCCTTCCCTCTTCGATTTCTCCAGCGGCCAGGACTTCAAGGATTCCACCCAGGTCGTCGCCCAGCTCGACCAATCCGGCCTCGGCCTGCCCGATCGCGACTATTACTTCAATACCGACGCCCAGAGCGTCGAGCTGCGCCAGAAATATCTCGCGCACGTCCAGCGCATGTTCGAGCTCGCCGGCGACAAGCCCGATGCGGCGAAAACGCACGCGGAAACCGTGATGCGCCTCGAAACCGCCCTGGCCAAAGGCTCGCTGGATCGCGTCTCGCGGCGCGATCCCGAGAAAATCTACCATCCGATCGACAAGGCCGAGCTCGCCAAACTCACGCCCGCCTTCCAATGGGCGCAGTACTTCACCGGAACCAGGGCGCCGGCCTTCGACAACCTGATCGTCTCGTGGCCCGACTTTTTCAAAGCCGTGAATTCCGAGATCCAGAACGCGCCTCTCGAAGACTGGAAAATCTACCTGAAGTGGCACACCCTGCACAGCCAAGCGCCGCTCCTGCCCACCGCCTTCCTCAAGGAGAATTTCGATTTCTACGGCAAGACCTTGAACGGCATCGAGCAGATGCGGCCGCGCTGGAAGCGCTGCGTGGATTTCACCGATAACCAGTTGGGCGAAGCGCTCGGCAAAAAATACGTCGAGAAGACCTTCGGCGGCGATGCCAAGGAGCGCACTCTCAAAATGGTGCGCGCCATCGAGACCGCCATGGGCCAGGACATCGAAAAGCTGCCCTGGATGACCCCCGCCACGAAGAAGGAAGCCATGGTCAAGCTGCACGCCATCGCCAACAAGATCGGCTATCCGGACCAATGGCGCGACTATTCCAGCGTCGAAATCAGGCGCGGCGACGCCATCGGCAACGGCTTCCGCGCCGACACGTTCGAGTTCCAGCGGCAGCTCGACAAAATCGGCAAACCGGTGGACCGCAAGGAATGGAGCATGACGCCTCCCACCGTCAACGCCTACTACGATCCGCAGATGAACAACATCAACTTCCCGGCCGGCATCCTGCAGCCGCCCTTCTTCGACAACGGCATGGACGACGCCGTGAATTACGGCGGGATCGGCGTGGTCATCGGGCACGAGCTGACCCACGGCTTCGACGACGAAGGCCGCCAGTTCGATGCCGAGGGCAATCTCAAGGACTGGTGGACGCCCGTGGATGCCAAGGAATTCCAGGAACGCGCGGCTTGCATCGCCGACGAATACGCCAGCTTCACGGTGGCCCCCGGAGTGCACATCAACGGCAAGCTGACCCTGGGCGAAAACACCGCCGACAACGGCGGCGCGCGCATCGCCCTGATGGCCCTGCTGAACACCATCGGCTCGGACACCAAAAAGACCGACGGCTTCACTCCGGAGCAGCGGTTCTTCCTCTCGTTCGGCCAGGTCTGGTGCTCCAACGAGCGCGAGGAAGCCCTCCGCCTTCAGGTGCAGACCGACCCGCACTCGCCCCCGAAGTTCCGCGTCAACGGCGTCGTGCAGAACATGCCCGAGTTCCAAAAGGCGTTCTCGTGCAAAGCCGGCCAGCCGATGGTGAAGAACTCGGCGTGCAGAGTCTGGTAGCGCGTCAGGCCGCGGCCGCGCGGACTCGCCCGCGCAGATCCGCCTCGGCCCGGAACCAGTCTTCTTCCGGCGATCCCTCCGGGCAACCGCGCTCCTGCCAGTACGCGTATGCCAGCTTGGCGACCTCGTCTTGATGGTCCCGCGGTATCGACTGAATTTCCATTCCGGCGGTTGGCTCGATTCCAGTAGCTGCCGCAACCGCCCCTGTCCTCGACTTCATCTTCTGGCTATGATGTTTTGCCACGTTCTCATTCCTCCTATGGTCAGTAGCCGCCCCCGGCGGCACGAGCCTTCGCCGCGGGCGCGGGGCCTGGCGTCACAGGTTTCGACTGCTTCCCTTCCGCGATCGACCGTTCCTGCTGTTGACGCCTGCTGCACGCGACCGTCACCGCGTGCAAGACTTCCCTCGCCTCGAAGGGCTTCGACAGAAGGTCGAAAGCGCCCAGGTTCAGAACTTCCGCCCACAGTCTCTCGTCCGCAAGGCGGTCCGCGACAATCAGCGGCGGCGGGTAAATCATGTCTTGAATCACACAGAGAAGATCTCTCCAGCCGCGGCCGTCCGGGAATGACGATTCGGCGATCACCACGCAGGATGCGTCCAGCTTGAGACGCGCTTCCGCGAAGGTTGTCGCGATATGGAGTCGCCAGGCCGAATCTGCCAGGATCGCCTGGAGCACTCGCTGGTCCTCTTCCGGGGGAAACACGGCCAAAACGACGGGGCTTGAAATGCCGGTATCTGTCACACGCTACACCTCTGAACAGAGCCCGGACATGCCCCGGGATACTGGTGGATCGGCATCGCCCTCTGGCCTGGCCGTCCACGGATGACTCCTCAGTGCGCCGGCAGCATCTCCCTGCCCCTGGTGCACCGTTTGTGCGGCCTAATGCAAGAACCGCGCCCCCTCATCGCGATCTGATGCGTAAGGCGACCAATTTTGGGGATTGGTAACCCCTTTATAAAAGGGGCGCTCGCCCTTCGTCAAGTAGTGCAATTTTGCACCCTATCCACGCGCGCCCGGGAGAGGTACGCTATTTAACAGATAAGCAGACTTGATTGTCATCTGATGACATCTGCTGAGGTGAGGCGCGATGCCGGACCTCGTTCATCGCCGCAATCAGCCCGGGCGAAAGGAGAGGGGAAAATCAGTCCAGTTTCCAGCCGGAGCAACGCTCTTCGATCTTCAAAATCCGTGCCGGCGAGTATACCTGCTCCGCTCGGGGCAGGTACGCCTGATGGGAGACCGGGGAGCAGTTGTCGCCTATCTCGCCGAAGGCGACGTCTTCGGCTTGAAATCCCTGCACGGTCGAGGCTCAGGAGGTCTGCTTGGCAAGACCCTGTCCGCGGCGGAACTCACGAGCTTCCGCAAATCCGAACTTCTGGACTACGTGCAGGAGGATCGGCGTTTCGCGGTGGCACTCCTCAAGAGTCTGGCGCGCCGCCTCGACCTGTACGAACAGACAATCCAGAACGCTGTGGTCGAGCGTGCGGAACGAAGGCTGTCCTTGCTCCTGCGTAGTTTCCTGCCTGACCGCCCCGCTTCCGGCTGGGTCCGGCTGGTTTTCAGCCCGAGCAATTCGGATCTGGCGCGCACCATTGGATCGACCCGCTGGCGCGTGGCTCACTTCATGCGTAGCTTCCAGCGCCTTGGCTGGCTGCAGCGCCGGCCGGAGCTGTGGGTACTCCGCGAAGGCCTGCAGCAGTTCCTGGAACCGGCGCCTCAGCGGTAATTCCTGTCGTCCAGCTTCGTGAAGTCGATCTTGTCCGGCAACACGCCCAGCGTCACCACCGCAAACGTGAACACCCTCGTGCCTGGCTCCAGGTGGCCGCCGAACGCTTTCTCGGGAATCGCCAGCGAAATGTGAGGATGCAGTTTGCCGTCCATCACGAAGCCGCTCATCCCGATGATGTCCGCCGGCATGGTCGGATTCTTGACGAACATGTTCTTCGAGGGAAAGTCGCGATTGCTCACCTGGTGTACCTGGTAGCCGCGTACGCTGCCGAAGGCCGAGAGGATCACGGCGTTCTTGATCTTCTCCTGCTTGACCATCTTCTCCAGGCCCGCCAGCAGATCCGTATCGAACTTGAAGCGCAGCACCACCACGCGGTCGAACTGCGTGCCAATCGCGTAGACATCCGGCACCTGGGAACTTAGCCCCCTGGCGTCGTCGGCGGGATTCGGCGAAGCGTTGGTCACCTCCTGCCGCGTCTCCTGCGCGGCCAGGGCCATCGCCATCGCCACAAACAGCGGCAAGCCTCTCATCGTGTCTTCCCCATTTCCACTCCCCCGGTCGATACGTAATACTTGGCCAGCATGAAGGGAGTCTCCCATGCAGGCATGGATTCCGGCGCGGCCACATAGCGCGAAAAGTGATTCGCGACCTGCGCGAAGTGCTCTTCGTGTCCCACCCGGAACCGCTCGGGAACGATCAGCCGCAGTTCCTCGCCCCTCCGCTCGGCCGCAAGCCCCGGCCATCGCGATTGCACCGCCGCGACATGTGCGTCCACCGCCCCCGTCACTCCCGGCGCGGCGGGCACGATGTACAACTCGGGCCGCCGCTCCTGCCGCACCTCGATCGTCGAAAGCGTGCCCCGGAAACTGGCCTCGTACACGTCGCCCGCCCCCGGCGGCGCTTCCCATTCCCACGTAATCTCCATCGCCACCGGAACGCCGCGCAGCGTATACTCGACCGAATTGTTGCAGTAATAGTCCACGCGATCCGTGCCGGGGTCTTCGCCCGTTACGCGCTGGAACTGCTCGCGCGTGAGCACCAGCGGCCAGCGGCGCGCGCGGCAGAGGGTAATGTCCTTGCGGTAGTCGATCGGCTGGTCGGGAAACGCCGTCCACTGCACCAGGTCGACCACGTGCGTGCCCACGTCCGCCAGGCCTTCGCCGTAATCGACAATGTCGAAGAACCACGCCGGACGCCGCAGCGGCACCCCCGCCACCACTTTCATGACGTTATGCACGCTGCGCGCGCGGACCGCCTGCACGGTCCCGAACACGCCGGGCGCGTTGACGAACTCGCGCTGCAACTGGCTGGTCACCTCGTAGCGCTCGGTCATGATGTCGTAGGCAGCCAGGCCCTTCGCCTTCGCAATCGACAGCGCTTCTTCCACCTTGGGCAGGTCGGCCGGCGTGATGATCCAGGGCTTGTCGGCCAGCACGTGGAATCCGGCGCGCAGCGACGCCAGGATCTTGTCGATCTTGCTCCGGTTGCGGCCCGCAAACACCACGACGTCGCCGGCGCGGTCGCGGATCATTTCGCGCATCGGCTCGGAGGTGGCGTGGATATCCAGCTCCCACCGCGTCGGATTCTCCGCGCGCGAATTGAAGCGCGCGACGCGGCTCAGGTAGTCCAGCAGCTCCGCGCCCAGCGGCGCGTAGACGGCAGCCCGCGGCTCCAGCCACTCGTACATTTCCTTCTGCACCAGGGTGGCGTGGAAGTGCCCGGGCTCCGCGACGACCAGCTTACTTCTCCGGCTCATCGTATCCGCGCAGGCGGCGCACCCAGATGTTGCGGAAGCGCACCGGATTGTGATGGTCCTGCAGTGCCAGCGGCTCTTCGGCGCCGTGCGGCGCGTACGTCGCCACCTGCCGGTACACCATCGCGCCCATCACCTCTTTATGGTTGTGCAGCATCACGCCGTTCATGAAGACCGTCTGGTAAGCGGGCTTCACGACTTTGCCGTTCTCGAATCGCGGCGCCTCGAACACAATGTCATACACCTGCCATTCGCCGTCGGGACGCGCCGGATTGGCCAGCGGCGGCCACTGCCCGTAGATCGCGCCCGCCTGTCCGTCCGCGTAGGTGGGATTCTTGTACGCCCCCAGCACCTGGATCTCGTAGCGATGCATGAAGAGCACTCCGCTGTTGCCGTGCGCCTGGCTGATGCCCTTCTGGTCGGGTGGCTCGCTCCACTCGATATGAAGCTGGATGTCGCCGAACTTCTCTCGCGTGAAGAGATCTCCCGTGCCCGGGCCGACCTCGAAGTAGCCGCTCTTCACCGGCCACTGGGCGTTGACGATCTTCCCCTTGTCTGCGCCGCGCCCGTCCTGCGCCCACTTGGAGAGATCCTTGCCGTCGAAGAGAATGATGGCGTCGGAAGCCGGCGCGCCGGGTGTCGCGCCCGGCGTGACCACAGGCGGATGCGGACGGGCCGGATCGTGTACGTGCCATTTGAGCCCGGGCAGGATCGGGGTGTCGGTGAAACCCTGGTCCGGGAGCTGCTTCTGCTGCTGCGCCGCCGCGGTCAGCAGAGCCAACGCAACGGCAGGCCAAAGGTAGAGCTTCTTCATAGACGGCTACCAGGATAATGGCCTGCGGCTCTTCAGGCAATAGCGCTATTGTGGAGATCTCATGCGACGCCTCCTGGTCTTCTCCCTGCTTGGTCTTCTTCCGCTCAACTCGCAGCCGCCGCGCAAACGGGTCCTCGCCTGGGCTGACACCACCACCGGCTTCCAGCACGATTCCATCTCGCACGCCCTCGCCGTGATGGAGCGCCTCGGACACGACAGCGGCGCTTACGAGATGTACCTCCGCACCGACTCGCAGCTCATCACCAAACAGCCCATTCCGCAGCCCGCGCGCAACACCCGCAATCTCGACTACTTCGACGCCATTTTCTTCATGGGCACGGGCGAGGGCCTCAGCGAGCAGCAGCGCCGGGATCTTCTCTCGTTCATCAAAGAGGACGGCAAGGGCTTCGTCGGCGCGCATACCGGCGACGATGCGTATTTCCAATGGCCCGAGTTCGGCGAAATGATCGGCGGGTACTTCGACCAGCATCCCTGGGGCGTGTTCGACGCCCCCATCATCGTCGAGGACCGTAATTTTCCCGCGACCAGACATCTCCCCGAGCGCTTCACCATCAAGGACGAGATTTACCAGCACAAGAACTGGTCGCGCGACAAAGTCCACGTGCTTGCCCGTCTGGACGCGTCGAAGCTCGACTTCACCAAGCCCAACATCCACCGCGAGGACAAGGATTTCGCCGTAGCGTGGTCCAAAATGTATGGCAAGGGCCGCGTCTTCTACGCCACCTTCGGCCACGCCGCCGAGACCTGGGACGATCCCCGGGTACAGACGCTCTACCTGGAAGCCCTGAAATGGTCCCTGCGCCTGACCGGCAGTGATCTGTAACGCGGGCCTCCTGGCCCGCTTCCGCCGTTACTGATAAAACCCCACGTTATCCAACTCGATCCACGCCCTCGCCCCCGCCGCCCCCGACAGCTCGAACAGCAGCGCCCGCGCATCCTTCCCGCTCCAAGCCCCCCCGCCCTCGTCTTTCCGCTTCAACGCCGCGAACGGAATCTTCACCGTCTGCCACTCGCCGCCGGGCGTGAACGCGGACGCCCACCCATCCGAATTGCGCACACCGTACGTCTGCACGAACACCCGCGCCGCCGCTTCCCCCCGCACGTCGAAGGAGATGCCCGCGTAGCGGCTCACATCTGCCAGTTCAAACGCCCCCGGCGTCAGCGGAAACTCCACCCGCACCCATGGATGCTCCTTGTCCGCCAGGGCCGCCTGGATCATCAGCGCGTGATCGTTGCCCGCACGTACCACCGGCTGGAACAGCATGGCCGAGTGGTCGATCCCCGGGTCGGTGCTGTTGACCCTCAGCGTATTGAGCATCGTGCGGCCGTCGGCGCGCTCCATATCGTCCACCTGGGGAGGAATCGGGCGCGAAGCCAACGCCGTCATCTCGGGAGACTGAATTGCCTTCTCCAGATCTTCCGCGGTCAGCTCCAGTCCCCCGAGAAACACCCGCCGCGTCTTCTCGAGATCCGTGATCTGTTCGTCCGGGCGGCCATCCACCAGCACCAGGTCCGCGAGCTTGCCGGGCGCGATCGTGCCGCGCTCCGCCAGCACCCCGAGTGCCCGTGCGCTCACGCTGGTGCCGGCCGTCAGCGCCTGCATCGGACTGAGCCCGGACTTCACCAGCAATTCCAGTTCGCGCAGCGTCGCGTATCCGTGAAACGTGCCCGGCATCCCCGCGTCGGTGCCCACGGCGATCGGAATGCCCGCCTCGAACAGCCTCCGCACGTTGCCCGTGAGATGTTGCCACCGCTGTTGCCGTTCCGTGGGCGCCTCGGCCGGACCCGCCGGCGGGCGTAGCGCGGCCTTTACATCCGGCTCCAGCAGCCCGGCCACCCGCGCCGGACGCTCCGTGCCGCCCTTAAACTCGTACACCGCCAGAGTCGAGACATACGAGGTTCCCTTGGCCTTCATGATGGCGATCAGCTCGTCGTCGACGTCCGCGTCGCCCACACCGTGCGCCAGCACGTCCACTCCCGCGCGCGCCGCGATCTTCGCCCCGGCCAGCGTTACCGTGTGCGTGAAAATCTTCACCCCGGCGGCGTGCGCCTCCTCCACAATCGCCGCCAGCGTCTCGTAATTCATGCTGGTCAGGTTGGGCGCGGTGCCGTAGCGCCATCCATCCGTGAAAACCTTGATCACGTCCGGCTTGGCCGCCAGCGCCCGCCGCGTCTGCGCGCGCGCCTGCTCGGGAGTATTGGCCGTGAGCGTCATGAAGTCGCCCCAGCCGCCTTCCGTTCCGTGACCGTTGGTCGTGCTCATGCGTACCGCCATGTGGATGCGCGGCCCGATCAGCGTGCCGGTGGCCAGAAGCTGTCGCATCGGCCAGAACATCTCGCTGTAGGTGGCGTAATCGTTGACCGTGGTCACCCCGCAAGCGAGATACGCTTTCAGGTTCTTGCCCCAATCGCCCGATACGCCGGTGACCGCGGACGCGGTGAGGTGCGTGTGCAGGTCGAACAGTCCCGGTAGCAGCGTCTGGCCCGTAGCGTCGATGACCCGCGTTCCCGGCGGCGGAGCGGTCTCCTGGCCCACCGCCGCGATCCGCGTCCCCATCACCACCACTGTCGCGGCTCGCGCCGGGGCTCCGGTCCCGTCGATGACGCGCGCGCCGCGGATAAGGATGGGCGCGGGCTGCGCGGCGAGGACCGCCGAAAAAAGAAAAACGCAGAGAATCCGCTTCACCCTTGGTAGCGTACCGCGTTAATCCTTCATCAGCATCACTTCGGTCGACTTGATGATCGCCGTCACCGTGTCGCCCTTCTTGAGCCCCAGTTGCTCGGCGCTCCGGCGCGTGATCACGCTCTCGATCGTGTTCTTCCCTACGCGGACCGTGACGTGCGCCATGACCTCGCCCAGTTGAATGTCGCTGATGCGGCCGGTGAGTTGATTGCGGGCTGATATCGGCATGAGTCAATTGTCGCGCGAATCAGCGGGCCGCCGCAGGCTGCGCATCGGCCAGATCCCCAACTCCCGCCTCCCCCGCGGCCTCCTTTCGGTCCATGAACTCGCCCAGCGAGATCGGCACCGCGACCTTCAGCATCAGCGTGAACACCAGGAATCCCAGCGCGAAGATCCCCGCCGCCACGCGCAGTTCGGTCAGCGTCGGGTAGTATTCGTAGATCTCGCCGAGCGTATCGGGGGTCAGCCCCGGAATAATCAGCCCCATTCCCTTCTCGATGTACACGCCGGCATAAGTCGCCAGGCACCCGATGTTCAGCGTCCAGAAATTACGCCGCGACGCCGGCGAAATAAACAGCGCGAAGCTCGCCAGGTTCAGCGCCACGGCGCTCCAGGCGTACGGCACCAGCGTATGATGGCCGCCCACACCGAAATACCAGTAGCGCGTGAACAGCAGGTGCTGCGTGTTGGAGTAGAACTCCTTGAACGCCTCCGCCCCGTGCAGGAACAGGTTCAGAAACATGGCATACGCCATTAACTCCGCGATCTTCCAGATCGCAGCGTCCTGGATCTCGAACCGCGTGAAGCGCCGCAGCACCTGCAGCACGATCAGCAGAATCGCCGGACCGGAGCAGAAGGCCGACGCCAGAAACTGCGGCGCGAGAATCGACGAGTTCCAGTACGGCCGCGCCGCCAGCCCGTTGTACAGGAACGCCGTCACCGTGTGGATGCCCACCGCCATTGGCACGCTGAGTAGCACCATCGGCACCACGAACCGCTTGATGTAGTGCTTGCCGTGAAACGCGCGATAGAGAATGTGCGTGGCCACCGAGAAGTTGATCAGGAAATACAGGTTCAGCACCAGCACGTCCCACGCCAGCACACTGCGCGGAAAGTTCAGGTATCCGAACGGCGGAATCAAATGCCAGAAGCGGTCCGGGCGCCCGATGTCCACCATCACAAACAGCAGGCACATGGTGATGGCGCTGATCGCCAGCAGCTCGCCGTAGATCACGATCTCGCGGATCGGCTTCCAGTTGTAGATGTACGCCGGGATCACCAGCACCACCGCCGCCGCCGCCACCCCCACCAGGAACGTAAAATTGCCGATGTAGAAACCCCAGCTCACTTGGTCGCGCATGGCCGTCAGGCCCAGTCCCTGACGCACCTGGTTGGAGTACGCCAGCACGCCGGAAAGAATCAGCGCGCCCAAAAATGCGAGCCACGTCCAATAGGCACGGTTGCCGCGGAGGATCAGTTTCACGCTGCCCCGCGTGAATCCGCTGAACAGGCGGATGCTGGTGACTGCGCTAGGTTGCATAGAAGTAAAAGAACCTCGGGACGGTATTCAATTCTTCCTTGAGCACCAGCACCCGCTTGTGCTCGATGATGTAGCGGATCTCGCTGTTCGCATCCAGAACGTTGCCGAACTTGCGCGCGCCCACCGGGCACACTTCCACGCACGCCGGATACCGCCCGTCCCGCGACCGCTGGATGCAGAACGTGCACTTCTCCACCACGCCCTTCGGCCGCGGGCGGTTTCCCAGGTAATGTGTGTTGGTGTTCAGCTCGGCATCGGGGATGGTCGGCTCGCTCCAGTTGAAGTGGCGCGCGCCGTACGGGCAGGCGGCCATGCAATAGCGGCATCCGATGCACCAGTCGTAGTCGATCACCACGATGCCGTCCTTCTCCGCCCAGGTCGCGCCGGTGGGGCAGACCTTGGTGCACGGCGGATTCTCGCACTGCTGGCACGAGACCGGAACGTAAAAGTGGCCTTCCTCCGGCACCTCGGCGGGATTGTAGTAGGCGTCGGCGTGCGAAAAATCCACGCCCTTCTCCTTCTCCATCGCGAACACGCGAATCCAGTGGATCTGCGGATCGCGCGACTGGTTGTTCTCCGCCACGCAGGCGTAGACGCAGCGCCGGCACCCGATGCAGCGCGAGATGTCCAGCGCGTAGGCGAAGTGCACTCCGGGAATTGGCCCTGCGTCGGAAACCTTGATGTCGCGGTGGCGCTCTTCCTTGTACCGCCGCTCGAGATCCGCGATCGCTGTCTTGAGCCGGTCCTTGGGAACCTCGTACAGGCGCTTGGGGCCGCACGCGGTCAGGACCATGCCGGCGGCGGCTCCGGCGGCAGTCTGGGTGAACAGGCGGCGTGTGCTTTCCATCAGGGCTTCCTCGCGAGATCGCGGCTCGGCGGCCGGGGCGCGGGCTTGGGCGCCAGCGCCTTGAAGTGCGGCTGGTGCGGATTGTGGCAATGCGCGCAGAGCAGGTAAGTCTTGGCGCCGTCCCAATTGCCGGTGCGCCGCCCGTGGACCCCGGCACGCCAGTCGCGGTACTTTTCACCGTGGCACTGGCCGCACAACCGGTAGGATTCTTCGAACGGCACCGGCTCGCCGCTCGCCAGGTGCAGCACGTCGCGATTGGTGGCGTCGTGGCAGTCCAGGCACCACCGGTGGGTCTCGTCGTGCTTGAGCTCGATGTCGGTGTGCATCGCGCTGAGTTCGCGGCGCGTGCGGTTCACCGGCATGCCTGCGTGGCACCCGCTGCACGGATAAATGCCATCCGAGAACGGCGGAGGCGGTACCTCCACCCGCTCCGCCCCCGCGGGCGCGGACGGCGCTTTGGGCCCGTCCGCCGCCACGAGGGTGACCCCAGACAGCAGCAATAGAAACTTACGCACAGCGCAGCTCCACCATGCGCTGAATCTCGCGCAGCCACATCGCCTGGAAGAGCTGCAGCCGCTGGCCGATCACGCTGGAAAGGTTCAGCGACACCGCATACCCCGTATCCGGGTGCGCGGCAAAGTATTCGTTCAGCGCCTCCCTCGGAAGCGCGATGACTTCGGTCTCCAGCGGCGCCGACGCGGTCAGCGTGAACCGGTACGGCGGAATCAGCGCCGACCAGCCCACCGTCTGCCCCGTGGAGCGCTCCTCCACCATCACGTCTTCATCGCGGCTGCGCACCTGCATGGGCAGCGTCAGGCGGATGCGCCCGCGCGCCACCACGTAGATGCAATCGGCCTGGTCGCCCAGGTGGAAAAGCTCGGCGCCGGTGGTCAGCACCACGCGCCTGCCGAGCGCGAGCACGCGTTCGGCTTCCCTCTCGCATAGCCCCTTGAGCAAATCCGCTTCGATCATTTAGTTCACCAGCGGGGAGATGGTCCGGCTGTGCAGCAGCGCCGGGTTGGGAGATTGCAGGAAACACTCGGCCGCCGCCTGTTCCAGGCGCACATGGTTCTCGATCTGAAGCAGCAGGGCCTCGATCGGGACGCGCGGCTGCGCGGCTACCGGGTTGACGAAGAATTTCGGAGCGGGCAGCGCCGCCTTAATCGGCTCTTCGGCCTCGGTGTATTCCCGTTTGCGCGTCGCGGCGCCGAACGCCAGGCAGGTCACCGCCAGGCCGAACATGCTCAGAACAGCTCCCATCAGCAGCATTTCCATCGAGCGTCTCCTTGTGTGTCTGTGGGACCGGCTTCAGCCGGTCCTGGCGCCGTATAAGCACACGCCCGACCAACCGGTAAGTGCTTGAAAATACGCTGTGCCGTTCAGCAGACCTGACAGAATGTCAGTGACGATCCGTCAGTTGTGACAGTCCAGCCAGCGCCCCACGTCCGACGCCGTCACCAGGTCGCCCCGCAGCACCCCCAGCAGCAGATCTTGGGTGACCACCGCGTTGAAAGACCGCGAATACACAACCCCCTCCCGCTGGTGCGCCATCTTCAAAATCCACGGAATCCGCGGATCGGATTTTCCGTCCAGCACCTCGGCCTCGCGATACGGATGGTCGGAGGTGATCAGCACCGTCGTCCCGTCCCACGTCCCGGCCCTGGTCATTTCGCGGCGCAACTCGCCCACCGCGGCGTCGAGCAGCGCGAGGCTGTCCACGTACCCCCGGATCGGCGAGTTCCTCAACCGGAACTGGCCGGACCGCCGGTCGTATCCGTGCGGCGCGTGTGGAATGGGAAGGTGAATGAAGGTGAGCCCGTACCGCGGGTCGTTGGCGGCCTGAGCCCCGCTCCTGAAGATCGCGCGATAAGTCGCAATGTGCGACTCCACGCTCAGGGACTGGCCGAATACCGAGAGCAGGCTGGTCTCGAACAGGCTGCGTGCCTGGTTGGGAACCAGCTCGCCGAAGGAGTGCCCCATCGTGTTGGCTTGCAGCGCGATCTGCCACCACTCACAGGAGGTCAGGCCGCTCAGCACGCGGCACGTTGGATGGAACCATTCCACGGCAGCCGTATTGAATCCCAGGTCGTGAGCGCGCGTGAAGACATTCGGCTCTTTGCTCCACGGCACGAGCTTGTCCGTTCCACTGAATTCGACCTGGAGCTCGCTCGGGCCGTCATACAGCACACCCTTCACCGGACGGCCCGTGAAATACGCCGGGATCGAGATCGGCGTCTCCGGACCCGGCGGCAGCGCGCGATCGGCAAAGAAAGTCTGGCCGCGGAGCGCGTCGATCTCCGGCAGCCCGAGCGACGGATCGCGATCCACAAACGTCAGCCGGTAATCCCACTCATCGGCCACAATCCAGACCACGCGCCGTTCGGGCGAGCCGGGAAGCAGCGCCGCCGCCGGACGCGCCGCGAATCCCGCCGCATCGTACTGCACGCTCTTCCAGATTGCCTGCCCGAACGTCACCGCGCAGAAAGGCGACAGCATCGCCAGCACCGCCGCCGCCGCCGCCGCCATCCTGCGGTGAAAGAACAGGATGCCAATAGCGCCGGCCAGAACCAGCGACACGCCCGCGATCAGCACGCCCCGGATTCCCAGGACTTCGAACAGCGTGGACTTGAACAGATCCGAGATGCGCGAAAGCACCGCGCGCAAAGCGTTGAGCGGCACGATCAGAAAAAGCAGAAACCCCCATTCCGCCAGCGTCCGGATCCGCTTCGAGCCCGACCTGCGCGCCAGCGTCGCCGCGCCCCAAAGCACACCTGCCAGTAGAAGCACGTTCGCCATCGCGGCGAACATGGCCGAAGGCCCCGGCGGCAGCTTCATCAGGTAGGTGTCCACCCGGCGATAAGTCAGCAGCTCGGTCCAGACTCTCAGGTAGCACAGGTTCGCCAGCGAGAGCGCGATCAGGGCGTCACGCCTGCTTGCGTAGGACATAAACCCATCTGGTGGCGCCCTCCAGGTGTTGTACGCGGAGGATTTCGAAACGCTCCCGGCATAGCGTCTCGAAGAGTTCGTGGTTGAGGTCGCGATGCAGTTCGGCCCGCCCGCGGGTCAGCCGCTGAAACATGGAGTCCTCGGGAGAAACGAATTCGATGATCGCCAGGTCGCGCGTCAGATCCGCGGCCATGCTCAGAATCTCGCGCAGTGGCACCCTCTCGGTCACTAGCAGGTGATGCACCACCGCCAGCATCATGACGGCATCGAACCCTTTGCTCGCCCGCTCCAGAAAACTGGGACATTCCCGGTTCCGCCAGCCCATCCCCGGAGTCGGCCGCGCGAGATTGACCGCCAGCGGAAGTATATCCAGGTTCTCCGCGCGCGCCCGCCGCCACAGCGTGCCCAGCACCACCGGATCGGTATCGATGGCCACGACGCCCGCCCCCGCCCGCGCCGCAAGCGCGCTGAAAACGCCCGTATTGCACCCGATATCCAGCACCCGCGCCGGTCGAAACTCCTTCAACGCCTCATCGACAAAGCGTTCCTTCGCAGCCGCGTGCTCGGCGGTGTAGTTGTTGTTGGACGTCGTGTAATCCGACCAGGTCGAGACCACCCCCTCCCGCGGAGCCACCTTCGCCAACTGGCGCCGCAGCCTCCGAATCAGCGACTCGAAGATGAACCGCGCCTTCTCGTGATCGGCCAGCGCCGTCTTACGATAGATCGCCTGATCGTCGGGATTGTGCCGCCGCTCCAGCCACGCCGGCAGCGACACCAGCGACAGAAACGGCGGCCTCACCCGCTGCCACGGCGAGCACCACCGGTAAACATCGGCCGGCTCCAGCCCATCCCGGCGCGCTACCAGGATCTGGTCCGGCGGCAGGCCGAAATCGCGGCTCGCCAGCAGTGGAAGCAGAAACGTGCGCACGAACTGCGCATACGGCAGCCACGTGGGATCTCCCGGTTCCCGGCGCTCGATCGAGAGAATGTCCACGAACACCGGCCGCGGCCCGCGAAACAGCACGTTGTACGGTGTGGCGTCCTTCAACCCGATGCCGTCCCGCAGCAGGGACTCCGCCAGGTCCAGGGTCAATGCCGCCGCGGCGTACAGCATCTCCGGCGGCCACTCGTAAGGAAAACTGGGAAACTGGATGCGCTCGTGCTCCAGCAGCACCGCCCCCGACGCCCGTTCGAAGTACTCCCGCAATGACGGGTCCGCCAGCGCCGCCGACCGCTCGGCGTCGGAGAGCAGCGTGGTCTTTACGATATCGCCGGCTTCGACGCGCTCCCGCGCCGCCGCCGATTCCAGAAATGTCGTGAGATTCTGCTGGCCCGAAGGATTGACTACCCGAAGAATTCGCCCGCCCACCCGCAGCACCGAGCCCGCGGGATCGCGAAACGACGCGCCGTGATCTGCCGCCGAGCCTTCGGTTTGGGCAGGGCTCAACGCTTCTCTCCCCCCCTGCCTTTCAGCTTGGTGGCGAACCGGCGGAAATAGTACGCAAGTCCTACAAACCCGGCGACCAGGGCCTGCCAGATCAACGCGCCCGTTCCGGGATCGGTGTACGCCCGCGCTTCGCGCTCCGTCGCAAAAGTAATCAGTACCGCAAGAAAGGCAACCCGGATCGCGAATGAAGAGCGGAAGTTCATGTTACGCATAACGTCCTTTTCGAGGCGAAAAACTGTTCTAGGCCGGCTAGGAAGACCGCCCGTATGTCTTTGACTTTACGGGAAATTAACTCCACTGTCAACAATCCGGTTTCAATTCGGCTTCAATCCCGTGACATAGGGAACCATAACTAAGGGCTGTAGTCTGCTGTTGCCCTTTTCGGCGCATTGTGACATGATTGCGCCAAAACCGGTGGCCAGCAGCTCCAGGCCGCCCATCGCCAGCACGACCGCAGGGTTAGCTGTCGGCGTCACCGCGGCCGTAGTGCTCGCGTGTGCGGGCGGCGCCTATCTCTATTCGCAGCACCACATGCAATCCCTGCTCGAAACCACCCGCGCCAGTGCCCTGGCCGAAGGCGACCTGATCCGCGTCGCCCTCGAACACCAGATGATCGAAAACGACCGCACCCTCATCGCCCGCATGATGGAGAGCTTCCGCAAACAATCCGGCGTAGATCGCCTAGTACTACTGGATCGCGCCGGCATCGAGCGCGAACTCCAAGTACCCGCCGACGAGGCGGGCCTGAGCCGCGTCATCGAAACCCCCGGCGGCAAAGTCCTGCGCACCGTCGTCCCCATCCGCAACCGTCCCGAGTGCTACAAGTGCCACGACCCGAGCCACAAAATCAACGGCACGCTCATCCTCGACTACCGCACCGAGCACCTGGAAGCCGAAATGGCCCACGACCTCCGCTGGCTGGTGGCAGGCACCTCGGCCATCACCCTCCTGCTGGTGGGCGCCATCGGGCTGGTCATCCGCGTGGTCGTCCTCCGCCGCCTCCAACGCTTCGAGACCGCGGCGCGCCAGATCGCTTCTGGCGATCTCGATCAGCGCGTGCCCGCCGCCGGTAAGGACACCATCTCCTGGCTGGCCCGCGAGTTCAATACCATGGCCGACTCCGTCACCGGCCTCGTCGGCGAAGTGCGCAACCAGCGCGAGCGCCTGGAGACCGTGATCAACAGCATCGACGACGGAATCGTGGTCCTCGACGCCGAACGCCACGTCATCGCGGCCAACGATTCCTTCCTCGAGCGCGCGCGCCATTCCCGCCAGGAGGTGCTCGGTTGCCAGTGCCGCGAACTCACCCCAGGCGGATGCACCGTGCAGGATTGCCCGACCCTCTCCTGCCTCCAATCCGGTGCGCGGCAGGTGCGCCTGTGCGAGCGCCGCACCCCTGAGGGCAAGACCGTCTGGGAAGAAGTGCACGCCTCGCCCATCCTCGATTCCTCGGGAAAGTTGCAGCAGGTGGTCGAGGTGTGGCGCGATATCTCCGAGCGCCGCGCCGCCGAGGCGCGCCTCGCGGAATCCCACCGCCTGGCATCCCTCGGCACCCTGGCTTCCGGGTATTCGCACGAGCTCAACACCCCGCTCGCCACCGTGCTGACCTGCGTCGAAGGCATTCTGCGCGAGACCGATTCGGGCTGGGTGCGCGAAAGCGCGGAGATCGCCCGCGAACAGGTGCTCCGCTGCCGCGGAATCACCCAGCACTTCCTGCGCCTCTCGCGCGGCCAGCGTTCCCAGGGCGAGGTCGTGGACCTCGGCCCGGTCATCGCCGCCGTGGCGCGCCTGATCGAGCCCACCGCGCGCGCCCATTCCGTAAAGGTGGAGGTGCGGCCGCTTCCACCCGCTCTCCACGTTCGCGCCGATGAAGCCGAGTTGCAGCACACTCTGATCAACCTCCTGCTGAACGCGGTGCAGGCATCGAAAGCCGGGGGACAAGTCTCGGTCGAAGCCGAAGCCGGCGACCAGATCCGCGTCCGCATCATCGACAACGGCTGCGGCATCTCGCCCGAAAACCAGAAGCGCATCTTCGAACCCTTCTTCAGCGCCCGCCAGGGCGGCACCGGGCTCGGACTGTTCCTCTCCATCAACTTCGTGCGCCGCTGGGGCGGCGAAATCCGCGTCGAGAGCGCCGAGGGCCGCGGGTCCACCTTCGAGGTCACCCTGCCGGCGCTGGTCTCATGAAAAAAACCGCTTCCATCCTCCTCGTAGACGACGATTCCGCCTTCCGCCACGTCATGGCCGGCGAGTTGCGCCGCCTCGGGCACGACGTGGCCACCGCCGCCTCCGGCGAAGAAGCTGTCGCGCGCGTCGAGCAGCAGCCCCCGGAGATCGTGCTCCTCGACCTGCGCCTCCCGGGCATGGACGGCCTCGCCGCGCTCACCGCCATCCGCGCGCACAACCATTCCATCGAGGTGATCATGCTCACCGGCCACGGCTCCATCGACACCGCCATCGAATCCATCCGCATGGGCGCCTTCGACTACGTCACCAAGCCCTGCCCCCTCGATGAAATCGCCATCCGCATCGATCGCGCCATCGAGCGGCGCGCCTTGCGCCAGCGCGCCAATCTGCTCGAGCGCGCCCTCACGCCGCCCGATCTCGCCGGCTCGTTCGTCGGCGAGAGCCCTGAGTTCCAGCGCATGCTGCACCTCGTGGACCTCGTCGGGCCCAGCGACTCCACCGTCCTGATCTCTGGCGAAACCGGCAGCGGCAAGGAGCGCGTGGCCAAGTTGATCCACGCGCGCAGCCCGCGCAAAAACAAACCCTTCGTGGTCGTGGATTGCGCCGCCTTGCAGGAAAGCCTTCTGCAAAGCGAGCTGTTCGGCCACGAGCGCGGCGCGTTCACCGGCGCGGACAAGTCCAAGCCCGGCCTGTTCGAAGTCGCCCACGGCGGCACCATCTTCCTCGACGAGATCGGCGAGATCAGCCAGGCCACCCAGGTCAACCTCCTGCGCGTCCTGGATACCAGCGTCTTCCGGCACGTGGGCGGCACCAGCGAAATCCGCGTCGACGTGCGCGTCCTCGCCGCGACCAACCGCGACCTGCGCGCCATGGTGAGCAAAGGCCTCTTCCGCGAAGACCTCTTCTACCGCATGAGCACCATCACCGTGGAGGTCCCTCCGCTGCGCAAGCGCGGCGGCGACATCGAGCTGCTGGCCCGCCATTTCGTCAAGGTCCTGAACGAACGCTACGGCACCGGCAAACAGCTCAGCGCCGGCGCCCTCGATGCTCTGTCCCACCACTCCTGGCCCGGCAACGTGCGCGAGCTCTTGCACGCCGTGGAAGCCGCGGCAGTGGTGTGCGAAGGCCCCGAAATCCTCGCCGGGCATCTGCCCGCCCCAATCCGGGCCGGCGCCGTGCCCTCCCAGCCCGCGCCGCTCGTGGACGGCGGCCGCCTGCCAACCCTGGTCGAGCTCGAGATCATCCACATTCGCCGCGCGCTCGAAACCTGCCGCGGCCATCGCGGCAACGCCGCCCGGATGCTCGGTATCAGCGAGCGCAATCTCTACCGCAAGCTGAAAGAATACCGGCTGCTCGCGGGGCAAATCCCCGACCTGCCCCGTAAGTAGATTCCGCATCCACCCATACCCGCTACCATGAAGGTCAGTGATCCTCACGCGAAGACAATGGCTCCACGCCGCCGCCCTTTCCGTGGCCTCCCCCTCCCTGCGGGCGGCGCGCAAAGACTTCTGGGAAACCAAGGACCCGGCGGCTTGGACTGACCAGGAGAAGCAGTCTCTCCTGTTCCAATCGCCCTGGGCGCGCGACGGCTTCGCACGCATCGAGGACAAGGAAAAGAAGCGCCCCGCCCCGGGCTACAACAGCGACGGGACGCAGGGCGCCCAGTTGCCCGACACACGCCCCGCGGTCCCCGGCGGCGTCAAGAGCGTCCCCATCGGCGAGAAGATCCCGCCCCCTCCCAAGCCAGGTGGCGAGCCCGTGCAGTTCCGCGTGCTGGCGCGTTGGGAGACCGCGAAACCCGTGCGCCTCGCGGGAGGCCCGGAGGTCCCGGAGCTGACCGGACAATTCTACGTCATCCGTCTGCGGGGACTTCCCCTGATGCCGCCGCCCAAAGTCAAGCCGGGCGAGCCCGCGCCTCCCGACCCCAACGAAGGCATGCTCCAGGCCATCAGAACAGGGACCGTATTGGAGCGCGTGGGCAAGGACCCCATCCCCTGTGCGCACCTCTTCACGGGATCGGGCAATGCATCCACGGAGGTGCTGCTGTTCTTTTCGCGCGTCTCCGACCCGATCGCCCTCGCCGACAAGGTGGTCACACTGGAAAGCCGCTTCATCGTCTTCCACCTGTCGATCAGGTTTCCCCTGAAGGACATGCTGTACCAGGGCGACCTGACCCTCTGACCACCGCGCGCTAGCTCGCGCGCGCGCGAGCCATGCCTCTATTTCTTCGATTCTGATATGAGTTGCGCCACCTTCGAGTCCGCCCCCACAGGCTCGACGAAGACAATCGACCGTTCGTTGATGATCATCCGGTCCGGCCCGTGCCACTCCTTGCCCCGTTTGACCAGGACATTCGTCACCGCCTTGGTCTCCGGGTTCACGTTACTCTGCACGTAAAAGACATCGTGCAGCACCGGATAGGGCGAGCCCAAGCCCTCGAGGTGGCCGAAATACACCGATCCGTTGGTCAGCAGCACCGCCTGATATTGCGCGGGGTTGATGGCAGACGCCACCGGACTGTGCGGCTGCGGGCGCTGGCAGCCTCCCGACAAAAGCAGCAGGATCCCGACAAAAATGGAGATTAAGGTCTTGGACATTCCGCCATTTTCCCATATGGACCTTTCGAGCCGCCGGCAACGTCACTCCGCCCCGATCTCCACCACGGCAACCGTGTAAGGCTCCAGCCTGCGCCCTGGAGATAGCCGGGGCTCGTTCCAGGGCGATCCAGAGGTGGCTGGTCTTTTTGCCCAGATAACTTGCCGAGACTGAAGCCGACATGAACCGTATTGACCAGGGTTGGCGTGAAGGTATAAGAGTCGCCGATCGTCACTTCCTGCGCCAGTTCGTAGTTCGCGGTCGGTCCGCTCGATCCACTGCTGCTCGTCCCCCGTTCGCGGGATTCCATAGGTGACCGTGCCGCACCCGTTGGCAGCCGCTGTCGGTAGATAGGTCGACGCCAGCTTCACGGCCGCCGGATCCATCAGGTTGACCGGAAGCTGGTTGCCTGGAAACGGCGCGCCGCCGCTGGGATTGGTCAGCGTAACAGCCTTGCCGCACGTGGCCGACGCCACTACGCTGAAATCGCCGTTGAGCATGGCCCTGGTGGGAATGTGGGTCGTTCGCGCTATACTCGCTAGCTTCGGGAGGCCAGATGAACAAAAATGTATTCCTCGATGTTGTGCTCCCGCGGAACCGAAGCTACGCCGGGTGGATCCGCGTAGAGCTGAATGGTGTGCCGGCCGCTGAATTCCGCGTCCTCGGCCGCGGCTCCACACACGTCCCGGGTCACCCGGCGAATCCGACGCTGTCGCCACTAATGTATGGGGGCAACACGCCCAGGGGAGACTACCGCGGCACAGAAATCGATAGCACCTCGGACTTGCCTCAGAATAGCTATGGCCCGTGGGGCGAGATTCGACTAAAGGCTGTCTCCGGTGAAGCCGTCTTGGCGGAGCGGTTGGGCCGCGATGGCCTGCTGATCCACGGCGGAGCCGAAGGCGCTTTTGACGGCTTTCGTCCCACCCATGGGTGCCTGCGCCTCCACAATGCCGACATGAAAACATTGATCGGCCTGATTTCGAATGCCGGTGATGACGCGACAGCGCAGATGTGCGATGCCGTATCCGTCCGCATCACCGTCCGAGACTGGTGAGATCTCCAGTGCTTTGACCCTGTGAAGCCGTTGCTTCAGCTTGTGGGACAGGCTTCAGCCTGTCCAGCGCGGGACTTTCAGTCGAGCCCCGCCGCCGATTAAGTCCGTCTATTGGTACTCTTCCAGGCGGTCATCTCTCTCCGTTGAACCTGCCCCCACCACCGCCTTCCCCCGCGCATGCTCCCCTTCCGGATACCGGATCGCCTCCGCCGCTCATCCAGCCCGAAGCACCGGTCCACCACCGGCCTGACGCAATCGTCCAGGTCCCTCTTATTCGGCCTCGTCAAAAACGTCACGAACTTCTCCCGCACAAAAACCGAGTAGAGCATCATCTGCGCCGGCCCCGCCGGCATCGCCAGCCCGCTCGAATCGGGACCCCCGCCCGCACCTCGATCAATACCTCGTCCTCGTTCGGCGCCGGCTCTTCGACTTCTCTGATCTCGACCACGTCTGGCGGGCCGTATTGCGTATAAATCGCGGCCTTCATCGGCAAATCTCCAACGGGCAGCGCCGTCCGGCGTCGCTCTCCGTTCCGATTCCAGGTCCCCGGGAAATTAAACTGGAAGCAGAAAGCACTCCGCCCACATGATGCCCGACCTCATCGTAATTCACGAACATCCCGAATGGCAGAAGCCTCTCTTCGCGGCCCTCGAACGTCGCCGTGTGTCGTTCGCCGCTTACGACCTCAAGCGCAATGCCTTCGACCCCGCGCGCCGGCCGCGCGCCCGCCTCTACTTCAACCAGGCGAGCCCCAGCGCCTACGTCCGCGGCAATACCCGCGCGGTCCCCTTCGCCTTGTCGTTCATGCGGTCCCTGGAAATCGCGGGAGCCCGCGTCCTCAACGGTTCCCGAGCCTTCGCTCTCGAGTTGAGCAAAAGCGCTCAGTCGGCCCTCATGCTCCAGCTCGGCATCGATCACCCGCGCACCCTTGCCTTCAACGATCCCGCCGTCGCTCTGGAACATTGGGAAGCCGGTTGGCCGGCGCTGCTCAAACCCGAACAGGGAGGCAGCGGCGCGCGCATGTACCTGCTCCACTCGCCGGACGAATTCCTTCGATTGTTGCGCGACCGGCCCGACCTGTGGCTGCCCGACAACCTCCTCCTGTTGCAGGAATACATGCCCGCCGACCCCGCCCGCGGCATCGTCCGCATGGAGTTCGTCGGCGGCGAGCTTCTGTACGCCATGCGTGTCGTGTCCCACGGCGCTTTCAACCTGTGCCCGTCCGAAGTCTGCAATCCCGAAGGCGGTGGCGCCGGCCACTGCGAAGTCCCCGGCTCGCCTCCGCCCAAGCCGGTCGAGTTTTACCCCTTTCCCGAGGTCCCCGCCCAAGCCGTCGAAACCGGCAGGCGAATCGTCGCGGCCGGCGGTCTCGACGTCGCCGGCATCGAATACCTGGAGCTGAACGGCCGCCGCGTATTCTATGACGTCAACGCCAATTCCAATCTCCGCAAGCCGGTTGGAGAGGCCTTCGGCTTCGACCCCTTCGACCGCGTGGCCCGATGGCTCGAATCGCAGATCGCCGCCGCCCCGCAGCCGTAGGGCGCTCGGCCCTCCCGCGATTCGTCTTCACGGTCCGTCCGGATTTTTTTCGCCTTCCCCCTCACCCACTTACCCGCTCCCGCCGCCTCCCGCCCCTTGACCCCCGTGCTACCTTGCCATTGACAGGGCGAGCCCCGCTGCGGGCCCGCCCTTTTTCTTTCCAGAAAGGATCTACCATGGCCACCAACGCGCAAATCAACGCCGCCATCGCCAACTC
>DATJYJ010000330.1:0-5678 GCA_035578025.1 Verrucomicrobiia bacterium | reverse complement strand
CACGGTCTGGCCGCCGGGCTCGCGGGCTGGCTGGTGCTTCGCCGCGGCTTCGCGGTGAATCCGATGGCCGCCGGACTTGCCGCCGGGACCTTGGCCAGCCTGGCGGGCGTTGGCATGCTGGAGTTGCACTGCCCTAACCTGGAAGCGCTTCACGTATTGGTGTGGCACACCGCAGTAGTACCGGTGAGCGCGTTTGCGGGGGCCGTCCTGGCCCGGTTCGCAATGCGGAACCGTTAATATCGGGCCGCGCCAATCGTCAATTTCTTGTGATTGTCCCGCCGGGAACAATGAACGGAACATTCTCGCCGCCATCCGCGTCTACATTACGTACCGACGTGTCGGAAAAGCACAAATTACGTCTGTCCGCCTCCTTCTGGGAGGCCACCCGGATCGCCCTCGATTCGCTCCGGAAAAACAAACTGCGCAGTTTCCTGACTTTGCTCGGAATCATCCTCGCGACTACTACACTCATCGCAGTCACCGCGCTCATTCACGGCATGAATATCTACATCGCCGAAAAAGTTTCCAATATGGGCGCGGACGGATTTCGCGTGGTCCGAATGGCCTTCTTCGGCAACTGGGATCCCAAGAAGTTCCTGGAGATGCAGAAGCGCAATCCGCAGATCCGCCCCGACGAGTACGA
The DNA here is from genome assembly GCA_035578025.1 of Verrucomicrobiia bacterium. GTDB lineage: Bacteria > Acidobacteriota > Terriglobia > Bryobacterales > Bryobacteraceae > Solibacter. The sequence goes on along the minus strand of DATJYJ010000330.1, from coordinate 5,035 downwards.
ATTCATCAAGTCGAGGGCCGTCCTGCTCAAGGACATCGGCATGATGGCGTCGCGCCAAGCGCGGGTATCTTATAAGACCGACTCCGTGCTCGGGGTCGATGTGGAAGGGATCACGGACAATATCCCGACCATTAACAACATTCAGGTCGAGCTCGGCCGCGGCATCACCTACGAGGAGGTCCGCCGCCATGCCACTGTCGTCTTTATCGGCAACGACATTCGCGCGCGTTTCTTCGAGGGCCGCGATCCGCTGGGCAAGTTCATCGAGATCGAGGGCATGCCGTACGAAGTGGTCGGCACCGCCAAGGCGCTGGGCAGCGTCTTCGGCAATTCGCAGGACAACTTCGTCATGATTCCGATCGAGAGCTATTTCAAAACCTACGGCAGCCGCAATGGGCTTCGCCTCATCGCCAAGGCGATCGACCAGCCGCACCTGATGGAAGCAGAGGACGAAGTCCGAGTCCTGCTGCGGTCGTATCGTCATCTCGGTCCCGCACAGGACGACACCTTCACCATTTTCGCCAGCGAGACCATCGTGAACCTCTGGCAGCAACTGACTGCCGCCATTGCGGGAATGGCGGTCGGAATTGTCTCGGTCTTCCTGGTGGTGGGCGGCATCGTGATCATGAACATCATGCTGGCCGTGGTCACGGAGCGGACGCACGAAATCGGCATCCGCAAGTCCCTGGGAGCGCGCCGCCGCGACATCCTCAACCAGTACCTGGTCGAATCCTCGGTGCTGGCGGGCACGGGCGGGATGGTGGGAGTGGCTGCCGCGTGGTGCGTCGCAGTGACGGTGCGCAGCTTCACCTCGATCCCGATGGCCCTGCCGGTGTACAGCGTGGTGATCGGCGTGGGACTCTCGGCCGTGGTCGGGCTGTTTTTCGGAATTTACCCCGCGAAGCGCGCGGCCAAACTCGATCCCATCGTCGCCCTGAGGGTGGAGCGCTGATATGACGCGGCTTGCCTTCGCCAACGGCCTGTGGCTTGCGTTTCAGACCATTCGCTCGCACAAGTTGCGCGCCTTTCTTACCGTGCTGGGCGTGATCATCGGCACCGGGACCATCATCGGCGTGGCTGCTATCCTCACTGGATTCGACGCCAACATGACTGCCATGCTGCGCAGCTTCGGACCCAATTCGATCATCGTGTTCAAATTCCCGGTGGGCTTCCGGGTAAGCAACCTGAGCCCCGAGGAGCGCACGCGCAAGAACCTGACGTACGAAAACGCGGCGCACCTGCGGGAGCGGTGCGTCTCGTGTGAAGACGTCTCCGCCATGCTCTTCCCCAACCACGGACCCATCGTCGCGCATTACAAGGGCAACGACATCTACGACGTAGACCTGTTCGGAGTGGAAGAGGGCTACGGCCGCAACAACGGCCAGGTCGATATCCGGATTGGCCGCTTCTTCACCGACGAAGAGAGCAAGCGCCGCGCAGCGGTCGCGGTGATCGGGGCCGACGTGGAGAAGGGCCTGTTCGCCAACGTGGATCCCCTTGGCAAAACGATCACGGTGGACGGCCACGAGTTCATGGTCATCGGAACCATGCTGCGGCCGGCGGCCTCGTTCTTCGGCGATACCGATCAGCGCGTCCTGTTGCCCTACGGCACGATGCATAAGATGTACCCGAACGCGCGCGAGAACGCCATCGTGGTAACGGCGTACAACGGGCAGTTGCCGAAGGCGATGGACGAGGTGCGGACGGTGCTGCGCATCGATCGCCGCGTGCCCTACGACAAGCCCGACACTTTCGCGCTGTCCACAGCCGAGCAGATGGTGAGCGACTTCCGGCAGATCACCGCCATGACGTTCCTGGTGATGGTTGTGCTCAGCTCGATCGGCCTGTTGGTGGGCGGCATCGGGGTGATGAACATCATGCTGGTGTCGGTGACCGAGCGGACCTACGAGATCGGCATCCGCAAGGCGATCGGCGCGCGCAAGGCGGACATCCTGATTCAGTTCCTGATCGAGGCCGCTTCACTCACCGGGCTGGGGGGCATCTGCGGCATCATCTTCGGCTGGATCATCTCGGTCATCGCCGGCCTGATCTTCAAGTCGCTTCCCACCAGCGTGCCGGCTTGGGCCGCAATGCTCGGCATCGTGGTTTCGGTCGGAGTAGGGCTGTTTTTCGGCATCTGGCCGGCGAATAAGGCTGCGCGGCTCGACCCGGTCGAGGCACTGCGGTACGAATAGCTCGCCGAACGGACAGCTTCCGGCAGGTGCCAAACCTGCCCCACGTGCGACCATGGTTTGCATGCGACGCCTGCTCCTGCTGATGGCCGCGGCGGCTATCGCCGCACCCGACACTTCCTGGCGCATCATCGGCCCCGGCGGCGGCGGTTCGATGTTCTACCCGACCATCAGCCCGCACGATCCGCGCGTGGTGGTGGTGGGCTGCGACATGACCGGGTCGTACATCACGCGCGATGGGGGCCGCACCTGGCGCATGTTCAATCCCGGCGATACGGCGCGCTTCTTCGTCTTCGACCCGCTCGACCCCAAGGTGATTTACGCGGGCGCAGGCGGCGGGCTTTATCGCAGCACCGACGGCGGCGTGACGTGGCCGCGCCTCCACCCGCGTCCGGAAGCCATCACGCACGTGAGCCGGGGCGACGATCACGCCGGCGCGCGCCTCACCTATTCCGGCGATCCGCGCGGAACGATCACGGCGCTGGCCATCGATCCGGCCGATTCGCGGTCGCTCATTGCGGCGGCATTTGTCAGTGGTAAGACGGTCCTGTGGCAGTCGTCCGACCACGGCGCGTCCTGGCGGAATCTCGGCGAGCAGCCAGGCCGCGCACTGCAGATCTGGATCGACGCCCGATCGCCGCGAAACGACCGCACCCTCTATGTTGCTGGACCGGATGCGATCCTCGTGCGCGAGGAGGGTCGCTGGCGTACCGGCGAATCGCCGGGATCTTTCACTTCGATCTCGGCCGGCTGGCCGGAGTCGGGCTCGCCAACGTTCTACGCTGTAGTTTCGAACCGGATTTTCGTTTCTGCCGACGGCGGCCGGGCGTGGTGGCACGAATCGTCCCTGCCCGGCATGCAGGGCCGGGCGCAGGCCATCGCAGCCAGCCCAGACCATCCGGAGGTCGCCTACGCCTCCTACTCAGGGCTGCGGGCGCCCCTCTCGCAATCCATGGGCGTCGCCAAAACGATCGACGGCGGGCGTCACTGGGAACTGGTCTGGCAGGACACCCGCGAGCCGGGTCCCAACGTCCACGACGCCTGGTTAAGCGAGCGCTTCGGACCGGGATGGCCTGGCAATCCACGCGATCTCGGCGTGGCGCCCACCGACCCGAACATTTGCTACGGCACGGACTCCGGCCGCACCATGCGCACGCTGGACGGCGGCAAGACGTGGAACGCGGTCTATTCGAATCGCGCGCCCGACGGCAACTGGACCACCAACGGCCTCGACGTGACCACGTGCTACGGAGTCCACTTCGACCCGTTCGACGCACGCCACGAGTTCATCAGCTACACCGACATCGGCCTTTGGGCCAGCGACAACGGCGGGGAAAGCTGGTACAGCACCACGCGCACGGGAATTCCCGGCAACTGGGTGAACACCACCTACTGGGTGGAGTTCGACCCGGAGGTGCGCGGCCGGATGTGGGCCGCGATGAGCGACACTCACGACCTGCCGCGGCCGAAGATGTGGCGCAACCGGCCGCCGGAGACCTATGGCGGCGGGATCGCGCGCAGCGACGACGGCGGCCGCACCTGGCGCGTCCAGAGCCAGGGGATGCCGCCCACCGCCGCCACCCACATCCTGCGCACGCCGGAGGGCACGTTGTACGTGGCCGGCTTCGCGCGTGGCGTCTTTCAGTCGACGGACGAAGGCGAGCACTGGGTGCTGAAGAACAGCGGAATCGAAGGCGCGCAGCCTTTCGCGTGGCGGCTGGCGCGCGATGCCAAGGGCGCGCTGTACCTGGTGGTCGCGCGGCGCAGCGACGATGGCAGCTTCCATAATGCCGGGGACGGCGCGCTGTATCGCTCCACCGACGCGGGCGAACACTGGACGCGCTTGCAGCTTCCCGCGGGCGTCAACGGACCAAACGGGCTGGCCATCGACCCGCGCGACCCGGCGCGGCTGTATCTGGCCGCATGGGGCCGAAGCACGCGGGAGGCCGCTCTGGACGGCGGAATTTACCTTTCGACGGACGCCGGCGCCACCTGGCGGCGCGTACTGGGCGAAGACCAGCATATCTACGACGTGACCATCGATTCGGCGGACACGCGGATCGTTTACGCGACCGGCTTCGAACAGGCCGCGTGGCGTTCCGCGGACCGTGGCATCACGTGGAAGAAAATCCTCGGGTACGACTTCCGATGGGGACACCGGGTCATCCTGGACCCGCGCGACCACGCGCGGATGTACATCACGACCTTCGGAGGCAGCGTGTGGACACAAAAGCGTTGACACGCGAGCGCGTTCGGCCTAGAGTTATACCAATTCACTCTACAAATCCGTTAGGGGAAGGGGACTCTCTATGTCGCGAGCGGTACTTAGCTGTGCACTTACCGCGCTGCTGATCCTCGGCTGGGCAACTTTCACGCCTGTCAGTGTTCATGCTCAAGCGTACGGAAGCTCACTTACTGGAGTTGCCACGGACCCATCCAACGCGGTGGTGCCGAATGCCCAAGTGGTTCTGGCGGACGAAGAAAAGGGCTTTAAGTATGCAGCGGCTACCGATTCAGAGGGGCGCTATATCCTGCGCAACCTGCCGCCGGGACGATACAGCCTGACCGTCATGGCTAGCGGCATGCGGCCCTACAAACAGTCAGGTATTGTCCTGACCGTTGGCCAGAACGCGCAGGTCGATGCGCACTTCGAACTCCAAGGGACGGCGGAGACGGTCAGTGTGGTCGAGGTGGGCGCGTTGTTGCAAACGCAGGACGCGTCGACCGGTCAGATCATCAACCGGAAGTTCATCAACGACCTGCCGCTCACCAGCCGCTCGGTGTTCAATCTCGCACTGATGGCACCCGGAGTGACGCAGGCCGCAGGCGGATCCTTCGGGTTG
>DATJYJ010000329.1:0-9323 GCA_035578025.1 Verrucomicrobiia bacterium | reverse complement strand
TCCTCGGCCCCTCGCGGCACCAGGCAGACTGCCCGGAACTTGCCGTCCTTGGCATCGCCGAGCGCGATATAGTACGTCCGCGGCAGCCCGCCGCGTACGAGTACGCCGCTTCCGGTCGAGCGCACGTACGAGTAATACGCCGCCCCGCGCGCCACTGCGAGATCGAGGTCGGTGTTCTCCAAGATCTCCGGCCGGCGCCCGTACCATTGGCCCACGACGTCCGCTACGCGCTCGCGGAGAATCTCCGGAATGAAAAACCCGCCGTTGAACAGGATGGCGTCGGGGACCTGGCCGGTCGGCTCCAGAAACTCGTTCAGGTGACGCGTCACCGCCGGGTCCGTCACGTACGGCAATCCGAGTTCGCGGAACAGGCTGCGCTTCTCCTCCTTGGGCAGCTCGCCGCGCTGCGTGAACGGAAGGAAGCCGTCGAGCGCCAGTTCCAGCGCCTCTTCGCGCAGGATCTCGGTTTTCAGCGACTTGCCGATGAGCGCCGAGCCCGACCCCAGCACCGTGATCTCCACGGACTTCAGGTTGGGATCGTTCAGCAGCCGCTCCTTGGCCGCCGAACATTGCCGCCTGAGGCCGCTTCGCTGCCGGATCGAGAGCGGGACCCCCAGCTTGGTCTCCACCAGCCAGGCCAGCGTCAGATCCAGGTTGTCGCCGCCCAGCAGCAGGTGTTTGCCTACGGCGGTGCGCGTGAAGTTCACGAGGTCGCCATCGCGCGAGACGCGGATCAGGCTGAAGTCGCTGGTTCCGCCGCCCACGTCGCACACCATCACGATCTGTCCGTCGAAGAGCTTCTTGCGCGACGCCGCCAGATTGTTCGCGATCCATGAATAAAACGCCGCCGCCGGCTCTTCCAGCAGCGTGAGCTTTTCCAGCCCGGCGTCGCGCGCCGCCATCACCGTGAGCTCGCGCGCCTCCTCGTCGAACGATGCCGGGACGGTGAGCACGATGTCCTGCTCGGCCAGCGGCAAGCCCTTGGTGCGGTCCCACTCCTCGCGGAATTTCGCGATGAACCGCGACGAGACCTCCACCGGCGAAAGCACGCGCCCCGTCTCCTGCGAATCCCACGGCAAGATCTTCGCCGTGCGATCTACGTCGGGATTCGAGAGCCACGACTTCGCCGAGTGCACCAGGCGAGTCGGGATCAGCGCCCCTTGCTCGCGGGCGTACAAGCCGACCGGCCGTCCGTCTTCAAGGAAGAGAAACGAAGGCAGCGTCCGCCGCGGCTCGACGCGCCCCGGAGCTACAAGCTGCGGCGTTTCGAAGATGTGCAGTGGCGGAAAATCGCGGTCTTCGGCCTCGCGATCGTCGATATAGGCAAGGGCGGAGTTGGTGGTGCCCAGGTCAATCCCGATTTTCATGGGTACATTACCAGATTACCCGCGATCCGGCCAGAACTTCAGATACGGCTTGTTTTCCAGCATTCGCAGCAAGTACACCCCCAGCTCGCGGGCATGATAATCGCCCCACATGCTGGATTCGCCCGCCGGCACCTTCGCGCCCTCCGGAATCGCGTCCCAGCCGTTGGGCCGGTGATACACGGAATGCAGGATCAGTCCCTGATGATCGGCGCTCGTGCTCAGGTATGGCTCCGCGAAAATCGTGTCCGCCACCTTGAGGCCCGCGCGCCAGTAGCGATCGTCCTTCAGCCGCCGCCCGAGACGGAGCAGCCCCTGCGCGCCGATCGCGGCAGCCGAGCTGTCCACCGGCTCGTATGCGTTGAAGGGGTCGGCCGGCACGTTCCGCCAATCCCCAATCTCCGACAGCCCCGGTGCCCCGGTGTCCCAGTAAGGCACGCCCTCCGGCGGCGTGTGTTCGATGTAGAAATCGCACGTAGCGCGCGCGGCCTTCTCCATGATCGCCCGCGTTTCCTCGTGGCCTTCCAACGTATCGAACAGTTCGAGCTGTTCCGCGAACCCGCACATCGCCCACGCCAGGCCGCGCGTCCAGGTGCTGAACGGCGAATAGCCCTGCTGCGAATTCGGGCATCGATAATTGCCGTCGTTGATGTTGAAGATGCTCTCGTGGGCCGTCCGCCCCCGCACGTCGTAGGCGTCGCGCCCTTCTCCGTACCACACCGCGTACTTCGCCGTCGCGCGCGCGTGCAGCGCCACGCGCGCGATCAGCGAGATCTTCTTGTCGTTTTCCCCCATCAGCGCGTGCCCCAGCAGGTGGGCCACAGCCGGCGCGCGCAGCGTGCGGATGGTATCCACGAACAGCGAGTGCGGCCCGTTGAAACTGTAGATGTATCCGCCCCCGTCGGCCGTCCGCGTCCACCGCGCCGCCTGCACCGCGCCCGACACCTTGAGCGCCATCTCGTAGAAGCGCCGCTCCCACAGGTTCTCCGCGATGCGGCCCTCGCTCATCAGGCGCAGCAGGTTGCCGTAGGTGCTGACGTTGTTGAACCCGTGATCGTGCACGCCGATGTGGCTCACGTGAGGCGCCATCACCGACACGGTCCGCTCGCGCCCAATCTCCAGAAATTCGGCGTCGCCCGCCGCGTCGAATTGCAGAATGGCGCTGCCGAACTGGAAGCCCTGGGTCCACTCGGTCCAGCCGCGGCTGGTATACCTGCCGCGCACGGTGAACACGGGCGAGCCCTGCGCGGGCGACCACGAGTTCTCGATCGAGCGGATCTTGGCAGCGGACAGCTCAAACAGCCGGCGCAGCTTGGGCGCGAGGGCGGAAAGGTCGGGTGCGGAACGAAGGTCGATCATGAATTGTCAATCTTAACTTGCGGCGCGGCAGAGCAAAAACGTGTATAGTCTCACGAAGGAGAAATAATGGCCGCGGTCGTACTTTCGCAGGCGGTCGCCCTGAAGCGCTTCGGCCCGAGAGTGGCCCTGGTTGCGATGCTGTCCGCCCTTCCGACGCTGCGCACCGAACTGCCGCAATGGAGCTGGTACGGCTTTCCCGCGCTCTACACGACGTCGCAATTCGCGCTGCACTGGGTCGGCTTCATCTGGGCGGCCTGGTGCTGGCCAAAATGATCAAAGCCGTTCCAGAATGACGGCCGTCGCGTCGTAATCGCCGCGCAAATTCAGAGTCACGCCGGAATTCATCAGATACGCCCCGCTGTACTGCTGCTGCCGATCGGCGAGCTTGTTGTTCACCGACTCGACTTTGTAGACCGCCCGCGGATCCAGCCCGCGCAGCCGGATCGCTGGTGGGTCTGCGCGTAACTGCTGGGAATGCCGGAAGGCAAACAGCACCGCCTGCTTGCCGTCGGCCGCGAAGTACTCGGTCGCCGTGACATCCTCCGTGCGCGGCGAAAGCAGCCGGTAAAGATCGCCGGCCTGCACCGTCGCGCGAATGCGTTTGTATGCCGCGATCATGTTCGTGGCCAGCGCCGTGTCCTGGTCCGAGAACTTATTCAGGTTCGCCCCGATGCCGAGCGCTCCCTGCATGGCCACCAGGAACCGGTACGCGAGCGACGTGCTGCGTCCGTTCATGTTCGGCACGTCGGTGACCCACGCCGACATGATTTTCGCGGGATAGGCGAAGGAAAATCCCTCCTGAATGCGCAGGCGGTCGAACGCCTCCGTGTTATCGCTGGTCCAGACCTCGTCCACGCGCTGCAGAATGCCGAGATCGATGCGCCCGCCGCCTCCCGAGCACGACTCGATCTCCAGCTTCGGGTGCTTCGCGCGCAGCCGGTCCAAGATCTCGTAGAGATTCCGCACGTACCCCACCCAGAGCCGCCGCTCCTCGGCCGCTCCCGCCTCCGGCCATCCCGGCTCGCTGAAGGAGCGGTTCATGTCCCACTTGAAGTACCGGATGTTGTACTCGGAGGCCAGTTTGTCGAGCACTCCGAAGAGATATTCCTTCACGTCGTTGCGTGCCAGGTTGAGAATCATCTGGTTGCGCAGCTCGCTGCGCGGCCGGCCGGGAAAGTTGATGACCCAATCGGGATGGGCGCGGTAGAGGTCGCTATTGGCGTTGACCATCTCCGGCTCCACCCACAGCCCGAAATCCATACCAAGCGAATTCACGTGATCGATCAGGCCCTTTAGCCCCTGCGGAAATTTCTGCGGATTGACGAACCAGTCGCCGAGGCCTGCGTGATCGTTGTTGCGTGCGCCGAACCAACCGTCGTCCATCACGAATAGCTCCACACCGAGCTTGGCGGCCTTGCCCGCGAGCTCCTTCTGGCCGGCCTCGTTGACCGCGAAGGTTGTAGCTTCCCAAGAGTTGTAGAGCACAGGCCGCAGCCGCGACGTCGCGCCTCCGGGCAGGATCTGCTCGCGCGTGAAGCGGTGCAGCGTTTGCGATGCCGCGCCGAAACCGGCGTCCGAGTAGCCGCCGTAGAACGGCGGGGTGTCCAGGGTCTCGCCGGGCTTAAGGGTGTAGGAGAAGTCGAAGCTGTTCATCCCGCCCGTGACGCGCACCTGCTGGTAGGGCGTCTGCTCCACCGCAATCCGCCAGTTGCCGCTCCACCCGAGCGAGCCGAACCAGACGGGCCCGTGCTCTTCGCCGGAATCGCCGGCATCGATCATGAACCACGGATTGAAATTGTGGCTGGTGTGCCCTTTCCGGCTCTCGATCACTTTCTGCCCTTCGTGAACGGGCTCGTGCTGAATCTGCGTCTCGCCCGCCCAGCGCCCCGCCACATACGTCAGGTTGTAGCCGTCGCCCGGCGGCAGGTTCCAGACCGCGGACTGCGCGCTCTCGATCGTGAATGCGCGCTGCGTCCCATTGCGAATCGTGGCCGACCGCCGCACGATGCCGTAGTCGGGATACACGTGATAGTGCAGCGTCACCTCGACGGGATCGTTGATGTCTTTGAGGAGGATCTCCAGGTCGTCGCCCGCGATCTTGTGCGAGACGTAGCGCAGCACCAGGTCGCGCACTCCATCCTCGCGCGCGATCTTCAGCGCCGGTTCGTAGTAGCGCGGACCGCCCCAGCCCGGAAACTCTTCCGCTTCGAGCATCTGCCGCGGATCGAAGCTGGAAAGGTCGCGCCGCGGCGGAGGTGCGGCGAGATCGTCGAGCCGCCACAGCGGAGCGCCCCAATACAGGTGCCGCAGGGCCCCATCGGCGCCGAGGCCGAGGGCATAGGAGCTACTGCGCGTGGTTAGCAGCCAGACCTTGCGCGACTGGTTGTATTGGATCGATTGGGCTCCAACGGCTGAGATGGCGAGGACCGAAAGCAGGACGCGATGCATAGCTTTTCAGAGTATCATCATGACAGCAGCCAAGATGATGCTATGATGCGCATATATGAGGACTACCGTGACCCTGGATGGCGACGTCGAGCGTTTGCTTCGTGCAGAAATGAGGGAACGCGGCGTGTCTTTCAAGCAGGCTCTCAATGATGCCGTCCGCGCCGGCAAGCGGACGGCCCGGGCGCAACGAAAGCGCCGCTATGTCCAACCGACATGCTCCCTCGGTGCGGAGCAGCACTTCCGTTGGGACAAGGCTCTGGGTACGGCTGAGGCGATGGAGGACGAGGAGCTGATCCGGAAGCATTCACTGCAGAAATGATCATCCTGGACGTGAACCTTTTGCTCTACGCGGTCAACCGGGACGCGCCGCTACATTTAAAGGCAAGAACGTGGCTCGAATCAGCCATCGCTGGAAATGAAGAAATCGGACTGGCCTGGAATGTGATTCTCGCCTTTCTGCGGCTCACCACCAAACCCGGCCTGTTCCGCACACCGATTCGCCCGGAGCGCGCCTTTGCGATCATCGCCGGATGGCTCGATCAGCCCAGCGTCACGATCGTCCACCCGGGCCCCCGGCACCTGGAGATCCTTCGAAAAATGATCCTGCCGCTGGGCACTGCGGGCAACCTCACCTCGGATGCCCACCTCGCCGCGATGGCGATTGGACATGGCGCGCAGCTCTGCTCGTGCGACAGCGATTTCGCGCGGTTCCCCGGCCTGGACTGGATGAATCCCCTGAAGTAGCTGGCCTGCCTAAATCATCCCCAGCACTGCGTTGATCACGATCGCCACCATCCCCGCCGGAATGGCGATCTTCCATCCGATATTCATGAGCTGATCGTACCGATACCGCGGAAATGTCCCGCGGAACCAGATCATCAGGTAGATGATCGTGCTCACCTTGAAGACGAACCAGAAGATCCCGATCATCGCATCGTTGACCGCCGGGACCGCGAACGCCAACCCCACCAGCACCAGCAGCGCGATTGCCGCGAGCAAGACCTTCTGCTGGAGTGTGTCCACCAGCTTCTTCACCAGCTTCAAACACGCCAGTCCCGAGCCTACGAACAGCAGCACCGGAATGCCGTAGTTCAGCGGCTTCTCCAGCCACCCCACGCTCGGGAACGGCCGCAGCCATCCGCCCCAGAAGATGGTCACCGCAACGGACGCGACCACGAAAATGTTCGCGTACTCCGCCAGAAAATACAGCGCCCACCGGAAGCCGCTGTACTCGGTGTGAAAGCCGGCCACCAGTTCGCTCTCGGCCTCGGGCAGGTCGAACGGCGCGCGATTGGTCTCCGCCGTGGCGGCGATGATGTACAGCGCGAAGGGCACGATCATGAAGCCGTAATTGGCAAAAATGCCCCACACTCCGCGGTCGATCTGCGATTGCACGATCCCACGCATGCTGAGTGTGCCGGCCACCATCACTCCGCTCAACAGCGCGAAGGCCAGGGCCACTTCGTAGCTGACAAGCTGCGCCGCGCTGCGCAGCGCTCCCAGCAGCGGATAGTGGCTGTTCGACGACCACCCGCCGAGGATGATCCCGAGGATCCCCACCGCGCTCATCGCCGAGATCACCAGCAGCCCGACGTTCACATCCGCCACGTAAATATTCCGGGCAAACGGGATCATGGCGAACGCGGTCAGCGCCGTGATGGTCGAAATGCAGGGCGCGAACCAGAACATGGCCTGATCGGCATCGGTCGGGATGATGTCTTCCTTGAGCAGCAGCTTGAGCGCGTCCGCGATCGGCTGCAACAGGCCGTGCGGGCCGACCCGCATCGGGCCGAGCCGCACCTGGAAGTCGGCCAGGACCTTGCGCTCCACCAGCACGATATATCCCGCCACCAGCGGGAATGCCGCGATGACTACCAGCGTCACCAGAATCGGCACGAACAGCGGATGATTGAGAACCGTCTGCATATCGGTATCACCGGAACAACGAAGTCGAGGTCTGCGCCAGGCGCAGGAACGGGTCGGGATAGATGCCGATCGCCAGCGTCGCCACCACGCTCGTGGCCAGCGCCAAACGCAGCCCGACGGTCGTCGCCAGAGGCGGAGCTTTTGCCTCGGCCTCGCGGAGGAACATCGTCTTCACGATCTTGAAGTAGTAGTAAATGGCCACCGCGACGTAGGCTGTGGCGATCACCGCAAGATAGTAGTGCTTCGTCTGGATCAGCGCCAGGAAGATGTAATACTTCCCGAGGAAGCCGGCGGTCGGCGGAATGCCGGCCAGCGACAGCAGGAAAATCAACATCAGGAATGCGTACCCGGGACTCTTGTGGACCAGCCCCGCAATGTCGTCGAGGTCCTCGCCGATGATGCTGGCCCGGCGCAGCGCCACCACCACCAGAAACGCGCCCAGGTTCATGAAGGTGTACACCATCACGTAGACCGAAATGCCCAGCAGCCCCGTTTCGTTGCCTGCAATCAGGCCGAGCAGCATGTAGCCGGCATGCGAAATCGAGCTGTACGCCAGCAGGCGCTTGATGTTGGTCTGGTTAATCGCCGCGAGGTTGCCAAGGGTGAGTGTGAGCACCGCGATCACACTCAGCAGCGGTTCCCAGGTGTCGCGGGCGGCAGCCAGGGGCCCGAGGAAGATGCGCAGCAGGAACGCGATGCTCGCCGCCTTCGAAGCCACCGAAAGGTAAGCCGTCACGGTGGTCGGCGCGCCTTCATAAGCGTCCGGCGCCCACATATGGAACGGTGCGGCGGAGATCTTGAAGAGCAGTCCGACGGCGGTCGTGGTGAGCGCCAGGAACACTACCGGATCCCACGCCGGCCGCTGCGCGATCTCCGCGGCGATGTCGGCCAGGTTGGTCGAGTGCGCCATCCCGTACATCACCGAGAACCCGTACACCAGGAACCCGCTGGAGAACGCGCCCAGCAGCAGGTACTTCATCGCCGCCTCGTTGGACCGACGGTCACTGCGCAGAAACCCGACCATCACATAGAAGCACAGCGCCATCAGCTCCAGGCCGATGAACAGCGTGATCAGGTCCGTGCCGGTGGCCAGGAAATACATCCCGCACTGGGCGAACAAAATCAGCCCGTAATACTCTCCGTGGTGCTCGCCGGCGATTTCCAGGTACTTGTACGAGACCAGCGCCACGATCAGCGCCGCCGCCAGGAAGATCCAGTTGAAGAAGATGCCGAAGCCGTCGATCATCACGCTCTTGCTGAATCCGGAGAACTGGCTCACCCCGGAACTCGCCAGCCACGCCTGCTGCTTGTACAAGCCGATCCCGGTGAAGATCTCCGCAATCGCCACGAAAACGATGAGGTACTTGCGGTGCCGCGGGTCGGGAAACAGCAGGAAATCGAACAGCAGGACGGCGCATCCGAACAGCGCAAGCATGATCGCCGGGATGATGGTGAAGTGATCGTTGGCGGTGTAGAACTGGCTGAAGTCGATCATTTGGCGCGCTCCGCTCGCGGGGTCAGGGGCCGAACAGGGGTCGGGGATGAGGCTATGGCTGTCAGTTCAGCGGCGGACTTCGTTTCGGGGCGCGAGGACGTAGGGTATCCGGCTGGGTTCAGCAGCGCCACGGGGGCCCCGACCCCTGACCCCTGGCCCCCGGCCCCTGTTTGGGCCCCCGCATTCTGCACGCCGCCACCAAAATAACCGGGCCGCACTCTTTCCACAATCTCCGCCACCGGCTTCCGCAGGATGTCGAAGTACGGTTTCGGATAGACGCCGATCCAGATCGCCCACGCAATCAGCGGAAGGAAGACCGCGATCTCGCGAGGGTTCATATCCGGGATGGTGAGATTCTTGCCGTTGGTCACCTGCCCCAGGATCGTCCGCTGATACAGCCACAGCAGGTAGGCAGCGCCCAGGATAACGCCGGTCACCGCGAACGCCGCCCAGATGCGGTTGGCCTCGAACGCGCCCTGCAAAATCGTGAACTCGCCGATGAAGCCGTTCAGCAGCGGAAGCCCCGCGGAGCTGAGCATCGCGATCGCAAAAATCGTGGCGAACTTCGGCATCACGTGCGCTAGCCCGCCGTATTCCTTGATCTCGCGGGTGTGCCGCCGCTCGTAGATCACGCCGATCACAAGGAAGAGCATGCCGGTCGAAATTCCGTGGTTAATCTGCTGCAGCACGCTCCCCGCGATCCCGTTCGGGTTCAGCGAAAAGATGCCCAG
>DATJYJ010000328.1:0-3161 GCA_035578025.1 Verrucomicrobiia bacterium | reverse complement strand
GGCTCGTGATTGAGCGAAGTGATGTGTCCCGGAATTCCCCGTTCGCCCGACGTGTCGATATTTGAGGCGGGGCCGTTTTGCTGGATGTGCCAACCGAACAGATCCCCGAAAAAGCGCTCGGTCTTCGCACGGTCGCGGCATCCGATCTCGAAATGCACGATAGGGTGTGGCATGTTTTCTCCTCCAGCTTGCGGCATGGTTCGCGATTGACTCCATGCCGGCACGGCGGCAGCGAGCGCCAGCGCCGCGCGGCGGGTAAGCTGCGGCAATTCAGTATCAGACATTTCAGGACAGGATAGCTCAGTTTTTCGGCGATGCAATCGGGTAGCCCTGCCAAAGATACTCGAGCGCTTCGGGGAGGGTCTGCTGCTTCACGGCACGGTCGGTGTGGCCGCCGTTGCGCGCGAATAGGAACTGGTAGTGGTAGCCCTTGGCGGCCAGCACGCGGGCCATGTTCTCGTTGGCCAGGACCCAGTCGTGGAAATTGTCGCGCGCGATGAGATTGTCGCGGTCGCCCACCTCCATCCAGACGCGGATCGGCTTGCGGGCCGAATTGGGGATGAGGTGTTCGTGGAACTCCCAGGCGCCGTGCGGAGTCTCGGGGTTGTACGGCCACTGCTGGTTGACGTACGTCCCGGAATAAGTGAGCACGCGGTGGTAGAGCTCGGGGTGATACCAGGCCATGATGAGCGCGCACGATCCGCCGGAGCTTCCGCCCATGGTGGCCCGGCCCTCGGGGTCTTTAGTGAGCTTCACGTTGTATTGCTTTTCGACCTTCGGCAGCACTTCGCTTTCGACGAACTCGGCGTAGCGGCCGGACATGGTGTCGTATTCCAGGCCGCGCTGGCTGCCCTGCGCGTCCCCGCTGCCGTTGCCGATGGAGATGGCGATCATGACCGGCACGCGGTGTTGAGCGATCAGGTTGTCGACGGCGGTGAACAGCAGGCGGTCCGGCCCGTCCGCGCCCACGATGAACGGGGCCGCGGTGCCGGGGACGTACTGTTTGGGGACATAGACAGCCACGTGGCGCGTGTAGGGCGCGGGATGGCTTTGGACAACGACGCGAGTGGGGTCGGCGGGGTCAGGTTGGGCGAACGTGCCGGCTTCCCGTGCGATGCCGGGATACATCCTGCTGTCGGCCGATTCCATGGTGAATTCGGAGACGTCGCCGTGGGGCACGGACTCCTGCACCGCCATTTCGGGAGCGGGGTTGTGGGTGGGGCCGAGAATGAAGTTGCCGTCGGCGGTGGCAGGAGGCACGGTGCCGTCAGGGAGTTCTTTGGCCTCGACGTAGCCGGGAGTGTGAGGATCGCGGGTGGGCGCCGCCGGCCGCGGCGGTCGTGCAGCGGGAGTTGGGGGTTGGGCAGCCGCAATCCAGGCAAAGAGGGCGAGGGCGAGAAGGCGCAGCATCGGGTTCTTATCGTATCACCGGCGGGCGGCCGGGCCGCGATCACGCCCGCGCGGTACAGCACCTTGGATATGGCGGCGGCGCGGTGGTATCAATGATCGGTATGCGACGGCTGATACTCCTTATGTGCGCTTTCGGGTCTCTTTGGGCGCAGAAGAAGACGATTTTCCTGATTACGGACGCGGAGGGTGTTGGTGGTGTATGCCGCCAGGAGCAGACCGAACCCAAAGACACGGAGATGCGCCAACTCTTGACGGGCGAGATCAACGCTGCGGTGGAGGGCTTCCTGGCAGGGGGCGCGGACGAAGTGCTGGTCTGGGATGGACACGACGGCAGCCAGACGCTTTCGACGCTCACGATCCATCCGAAGGCCAAACTGGTGATGGGCGCGCTGGGTGCATCCATGATGATGGATCGGCGTTTCTCCGCGGTAGCTTACGTGGGGCAGCACAGCAAAGCGAACGTACGAGGCGGGATCATGGCCCACAGCTACAGTTCGTTGGGCATTCAGAATATGCTGCTGAACGGGAAGCTGGTGGGCGAGATCGATGTCATCGCGGCGATGGCTGGGCACTTCGGCACACCGGTGATCATGCTCAGCGGTGACCAGGCGGCGGCGAACGAGATCCGCGAGATCGTGCCGGACGTCGAGGTCGCGGTAGTGAAGGAGGGGATCGGGCGGTACACGTGCATCAGCCTGTCGGCACCGGCGGCGCGCGAAGCGGTGCGCGAGGCGGCACGCAGGAGCGTAGGCAAGATTGGAACGATCAAGCCTTACACGGTCAAGGGGCCGGTAACCCTGCAGGTGGAGTACACGACGCGGAACTCTCTACCACTGGACGCGGAATTGCGGACGGGCGCCGAGGTCTTGGATGATCGCACTATCCGGTTCAAGGGGCAAGACATTCTGGAGGCATGGCGGCTGTACCGGTCACGGTAGGGCGCGCCCGAACCGTCCCGCTTCCTCGACTGCCACGGGTTTCCATTGAATCACGCGCGGACGTAGGCGAGGGCGATCGTCTTGCCAGTCTCGGGGGATTGCACAGAGGACGTGATCTGCGCGCCTTCCGGAGGCGCGGCGGAATCGAGCTCGAGACGGACGAGCTTGCGGTTGACGTGGCCGCGCGCGCGGATGCGCTCGACGATTTCCTGGCCGAGGTAGCAGCCCTTGGTGAAACTGACGGCGTGCATCTGCTGGGTCTCCTGGGGCAGCGAAGTGTCGGTGATGTCTTCGCCGTAGCGCGGGATGCCGTTCTCGATGCGCACCGCGCGGGCGTCGTCGGCGGTAGCGGGTTGGGCGCCGGAGGATTCGAGGGCGGCGATGAGGTCGGATTTCCGATCGGCAGCGCAGAAAATGCGGAAGCCGGGCTGGCCGGTGACCGAGACGCGGGCGGCGGTGGCATCGTTCCAGGGCGCGTGGTGGTAGGGGGCATCGGGTCCGGGGAGGATTTCGGGGGCGGCGGGGCCTTCGAGCGCGAGGCAGGCGGTCTCGGAGGTGACGTCGGCGAGCTCGACCTGGTCGGCGATGATGTAGCGGCGGATGTACTGGGAGACTTTCTCGCGGAGCTCGGGCTCGGTGTCGAGGAGGAAGTGGTCGGGGAAGCAGAAGAGGCAGAGGTCGGCCTGGATGCGGCCCTGCGGATTGAGCAGGAAGGCGTAGCACCCCTGGCCGGGGGTGAGCTTCTTGATGTCGTTGCTGGTGAGGTTGTGAAGGAGGCGGGCGCGGTCGCGTCCGCGGGCCAGGATGCGGCCG
>DATJYJ010000327.1:0-22267 GCA_035578025.1 Verrucomicrobiia bacterium | reverse complement strand
TGCGACCGGCGCGGTTGTCTCGTCCCGGAGGTGACGTGGCTGGGGCCCTCCGACCCGCGGGCGAGGACGACCTCCACTGCGCCACTGTCGCCAACTCGCCTGCCAGATAGGCCGCGCGGCAGGCGAGCCGCTGGGTCTTGCCGCTACTCGTCTTTGGAATTCCCAGGGACTCAGTGAGAACAACGTCGGCCACTTCGATCCCATGTACATCGGCAATCGCCGCCCGGATCGCTTCCATTACTTCCACGTAGTCGGCATGCCGCGCCGCCCGAGCGAGCTCGTGGACGATGACCAGACGTTCCTCGCCTTGCTCCTCCACCGAAAACGCCGCGCTGGTCCCATAGCGCAGGGACTCGTGACATTCCGCGACATTGGCCTCGATATCGGGCGGAAAATATTTGCGCCCGCGCACGATGATGACTTCTTTGAGCCTGCCCGCGATGAACAACTCACCGTCGTGCAGAAATCCCATGTCGCCGGTCCGTAGAAACGTAAGCCCGCTCTCGCCTGCCACGCGTGCCTGAAAAGTATCGGCAGTCTCCCGCGGCCGGTTCCAATAGCCCCGCGCGATGCTCGCGCCGGAGAGCCAGATCTCCCCTATCTCGCCGGGAGCGCAGGGACGACAGGTGACCGGATCGATGATCCGCGTCTCGTTGGGCAGCACGGCCCCTGACCCGACCAGAACCGTCTCCGCCTTCTCCGGCCGTTCCACCACGCGGCCTTCGAGCAGTGCGGCACGGTCGAGAGGAACGGTCTGCGGGCCGGCGCCGCGAAAACCTCCGCTGGCGAACAGGGTCGCCTCCGCAAGGCCGTAACAGGGGAAGAATGCTTGGCGGCGGAATCCGCACGGACTGAAGCAGGAGACAAACCGGTCCAGCGTTTCAGCCCGAACCGGCTCAGATCCGCAAAAGGCGACGCTCCACGCGCTCAAATCCAGGGCGTCGCGATGTTCCGGCTTCACGTTGCGAACGCAAAGATCGAAAGCCGAGTTGGGAGCTCCGCTGATCGTCGCTTTCCGGCTCGAAACCAGCTCGAGCCATCGGAAAGGGCGCTGGAGAAAGGCTGCCGGCGCCAGGAGAGTTGCGGGGAACCCCGCAAATACCGGCTGCAGCATTCCTCCGATCAGACCCATATCGTGATAAGGCGGCAGCCACCCGACCAGCCGGCTTTCGCTCGAGGTTTGGAAACTGCGCTGAATCCACGAGGAGTTATGGATCAGGTTGGCGTGGCTGATCATCACCCCCTTTGGACTCGAAGTGGAGCCCGACGTGTACTGCAGGAAGGCGACCGATTGTGGGTCCACCTGTAACTCCTGCCATGATTCAGGAGCCGAATTCTCCGGTGAGTCGGTACAAATCCAAGTTACTTCCGACATGCGGCCGGCGGAAACGCGTGCTCCGCTGCGCCGGATGCGCTCCGTGGTCAGGGCCACCCTGGCCTGCGAATCGTTCGCGATGCCAACCAGCCGGTCGAGCGATTGATTCGCGCGAGGAGGGTATACCGGGACTGCGATCACACCAGCGTAAAGGCAGCCAAGGAATGCGGTGATGTAATCGAGGCCGGGCGGATAGACCAGTAAGGCCCGCTCTCCGGCCAATCCAAGATGCTGCAGCGTTCCTGCCAGCCCGCGCGCACTGAGATCCAATTCCGCATACGTGCGAATATCGCTCTCGTCTCGTGTCGAATTTGTGATGAACTCGAACGCTACGCGGTGCGGTTCGTGCTCCGCCCGGTAGCGCACGACATCCACGAATGTACGGAAGGGCCGATCCTCGAAGGTTCTGGTATCGATGACTTCCATCGTGTGTAGGCCTTCTCCCTAAAGCTGGCCCTTGGTGATTTGGGATCTGAGTGCGTACAGGATCCCGCGCCGCCTCCAGCCGGCGCTGGATCTCGCTCTGGACTGCGTGGAACCAGAGCCCCGGTCGGTGCTGCGCGCGGGCACTACGCTCATCGTGAAAGTCCTGATTCGAGGAAAGACCGTATCTTGTCTTTCAGAATGGTCCTCTTGTCGGTGGTACGCTGATCTCTCTCGTTGGAAAGATTCTCCTGGCAGACCCGGGACAGGTTATTGGACATCACGTGCATGTAGCCATACTCGATCGAAGCATCGACTGCGGCCCGCGCCATGTGGCCGATTTCGGGGTCTACGAAATCGTAAGTGCGATGGGCCTTCAGCCACTTCTTGGTCTCCAGCATGGGAGAGGGCGAGGTCAGGTGGACCCCGCGCTTCACGACTTCGTCTTCAACTCCCGCGAAAACGTCGTCCCAGACGACCTTCGTGCCGTCTACGAAGCTTGTATTGCCCGAGGCAAGCAACGCGTTGGGCTCGTATTCGGGATTTAATGTACCCAGCTTGCCGATATAGATGAATTGCTTGACGCCTTTCTCCTCGGCGAGATAGGTTACCAGCCGGCCCGCCATATCACCCCAGACGCAAAATTCGCAGCCCAGGAACGTGATCTCGCGCCCGCCAACGTGCTTCTTCGTAGCCCGGAACGGACCGTCTCCCGGCCAATCGTCTTCCTGAGCGATGCGAGGCATACCCGACCCATAGACCACAAACTCGGAGACGTCGATGTCCTTGAGGCTGGAGTCTTCGATAACGCCCCAGCAGGACTCTTCGGACGGAGGGATATACGAAACGCAGGTGTGATCGCGGCCCCGCAGAGCCAGATAGGTCGCGATGAGCGAGGCGTAGTGGCTGACGTAGTCGTACCCGGGCGGACACTTCACAACCAGGGTCCCGTCCTCCAACACGGCGCTGGGCCTTTGCCAGTTGAAAATCTTCCCGTCCTTTTCGTTGTTGGCGATTTCGCAGGCGCGGTCATAGGCGCCGACGACGAGGATGTCCTGGTACTTCTCATCGTCGACGTAATGATGAATCTTGATGTCGAGATACCGCCCGAGCGCATCCTCCATGGTATGGTCAAGGGGATTCAAGATCACAAACGGCTTGTGTCTTTCCGGGACCTTGCCATTGCCGTTGATGCGCGTTTGCAGTCCCGCACCGACAACTGCCACTATTGGAACAGCACGCTCCGCCACCCGCAACTCCTATGAGTGAAGTTTTTTCCGAGGCTCGAGTTTCAAGTATCATACTGGTCTTTTCTTATAAATGCAATGACCCTTAGAAGCTTCAAACTTACCTCGACTAAGAGCCGCTTTGTGGCCTAAATTCAGTAGCCTATCTGCTCTTTCCGAGAGAACAAACGCCGCCTAATGTGACCAAAAGACCTTCTCTCTTCCTGCCTGAAGTGAACGGAACCGTACACTCTGCGCCCCATTTGGCCAGTATGCGATGTGGCTCACTTTTAGGACGAAAACGAGTAATACCGGACGCGAAATCTGCGTAAGCCGAAAACCGGCGGATGGGAGATATGTGACCCTCATAATGATTTACGCTTCTGTTCGCGAGCGACCACACGGTCGCCCGGTAGCATGACGTTAGCTGGCGCGCTTTGGTATCCGTTGCGGGACACACACGTGCCGGCGCCTCGCACGATTGCTCCTTCCGGTTATTACTACAAGAGTCAATGTTATTTTGGAATCACGAGTCGCCGCCAGCCGCGTGCCGATTGCCGGTTGAAATTCCCGAGTATCTCAACCGAAGGGTGTGTCAGGTTCAGGGGAATACTCTATCCGGCAAAGCAGCTAATAATCCTTGTCATCGGGACCTGCATGCCTTATGATTAGCAAGCGAACCCTGCCGTTCAGCGAGAATCCAGCGTCTCAGTGAGGAGGGAGAATCGTGTCCCAAAGAACACCCCAGGAAGAAGAGGCCGACAAGCTTCGGGCTCGCATCCGGGAGTTGGAAGCAGAGCTCAAGTCGAAGGATAAGATTGTATCCGGGAGCGGTGCCTGCGATTCCTTGAGCGATGCGGAGCGGTCGACGCGTGATAGCGCGAATCGCACGGCTCGAGGCTTGGCGCTCGCCTCCATCGAAAGTGTGAGGTCGCTTGGTGACGCCGTCTCCTCGTTTGCGGATGGGGTGATCTCCCCAAATGATGCCCGCGAGAATCAATCGGCGCGCGATCTGGTTGCGAATCTGCCCGGCGATGTCGCCCGAAGTCTGGCGGATACGATGACAAAATTGGCTGAGATTCCTGCCAGGACTGCCGGGAGGTATTCATCCGCTTACCGCGAAGGGGAGAAAGCCGAGTAGAATTGAGACGAACAGGAGAAACCCGTTACGGCTCTAACTCGCGCTCACCTGATTCGTGAGTTTACGTACTCAATCGTCGCAGCAACCCTTGTAAGTGTACCGGCTGGCGGCGTCAACCACCTCGTGGTGGCTTGCGGTACGGCTCGCCGCTAACGGAATTCAGCACAGTGGACGCCTCTCTGGACCTGAAACGGATTCTGCTGGTCCTGGGAAAGGCGCTGAAGTTCGGCCTCTTTCCGTTCTCACGATACATTCCGTTCATGCCGCACCGCGGGGTGCCGGTTGCCCGCCGGCTACGGCTGATGATCGAAGAGCTGGGCCTTACCTACCTGAAACTTGGCCAATTCCTGGCCCTTCGCTACGATATTCTCCCGCCCGAGATCTGCCGCGAACTGGAACTCCTCTTTGAGAGCGTTCCACCCATGGATTTCGTACAGGTGCGAGCCATGGTGGAAACCGAGCTGGGCGGGCCGATCGAACGCTTCTATTCGAGCTTCCCGCCGAAGCCGATCGCCGCCGCCTCCGTCGCACAGGTGCACGATGCGCGCACCATCGCCGGGGAGCGCGTCGCGGTCAAGGTCCAGCGGGCTGGTCTCATTCCAATCTTCCGCGCCGATATTCGGAATCTCAAACGCTTGGGCACCCTGATCGAACTCGTGGGGATCGCCGGCAAACTCTCCATCCGGGGATTGTTTGTACAGTTCGAATCCTGGACTCTGCGCGAGCTCGATTTTCGCGTGGAGGCGCATACCGCCGAGCGGGTCCTTAAGGATGCTCCGCCGTGGGTGGTTATCCCTCAGGTAAGGTGGGACCTCACAACCACGCGCGTGCTGACCATGGAATTCATCGAGGGGATGAGCTCGGCCGACGTCCGCCAACACCGGGAGGAGGGAACACTTGCGGCCGTGGCCGAGAGCCTCCCCGGTTTTGATCTTCCGATCGCTTTGCACAATCTTGCCAAGGCATCGCTTATCCAGCTCCTGGTGGTGGGATTCTTTCACGGCGATCCACATCCTGGAAATATCGTCTTTCTGCCGCAAAACCGGATCGCATTTCTCGATTTCGGAATCTTCGGGGAGCTGGCTGCGGAGGAGCGCGAGGGAGTATTCGGGCAGATCGAGAACCTGGCGTTGGGCAACCTGGTGCGGAGTTTCCGCTTTTACGCCCTGCAGGTAGCCGTCACCGAAGATACCGATTGGGAATCCTTCCGCCGCGACTGCCTCGAGGTGCTCGACCGCTGGTATCGGGCGTTGCAGAATCCCAAGTCGCCCGTGGAATCCCGCCACCTGGCGAAATACACCAGCGAGATGATCGACGTTTCCCGCCGCAATGGCCTGCGCTACGATCTAAACTATCTGCTTTTCTGGCGCGCCCTGAACAACCTGAACGGCGCGCTGTGGCACATCGACCCGAATTTCGATATGCTTGGCGAGCTGCGAACATTCTTCGAGGAGATCCGGCCCGGTACGCTGACCCGAATCCGCACGATGGTGCGCGATCCGGTGTGGCAGGAGTCATTGGTGTCATTGGGCAGAGAGGGGCCCGGTAAGGCTTCGCATGTACTGGACGAGGCCGCCCGCGGCCGTCCCCGCATCGATGTCACCTGGTCCATGACGCCGGCGGACCGGCTGCGCGGCCGATCACAGGCCCGGAGCGTGGGGGCCGCGATTGCCTCGCTGTCCTTCGCGCTGCTTATGGGGGTTCCCGAGATCTCACTCCCTTGGCGCCTGATTGCCGGCGCGTTGTATGGCGGGTGTCTGGCTGCGGCTTTCTGGGGGCGGCGATGAGCTCTCTGCTGGGATCCGGTTTGCGGATGACTCCAGAACGCGTGGTCGCGTTCCTCCGCAAAATGGGACCCACGGCGATCAAGATCGGCCAGCATCTGGCTCTTCGTCCGGACCTGTTGCCGCGAGAATACACCGACGCCTTCCTCGCGCTCGTTGACCGCGTTCCACCCTTTCCCTGGGCCGAGGCGGAAGCGGTGATTCGCGAGGAGCTGGGACAATCGCCCGCGGATCTGTTCGCCTACATCGAACGTCGGCCGGTGGCCGCCGGTTCTCTGGCCCAGGTGCACCGAGCCAAACTCGAGGACGGCACTGAGGTCGCAATCAAGATCCAGCGTCCCGGAATCGAGGCTGCGGTTGCCAAAGACGTGCGCCGCATCCGCCGAATCGCCCGCTTCCTGGAAGCGCGGGGCGGTTCGTTTGTCGCCTCGCCGTCCGAATTGGCCGACGAGATCGAGTCGTGGCTGAAACAGGAGCTGGATTTCCGCCAGGAGTTGGAGAATGTGGAGCGCATGCGGTCCCTGGCGGCGTCCAGCAGGACGCAGCGCATCCCGCAGGTTTTCCGCCGCCTGAGCACAAGGCGAGTTCTCGCTTACGAATTTCTGCACGGTGTTCCCGTAAGCGCCGTGCTTCAGGAAATCCGCGAACGACCCGCCGGGAGCCGAACCCTCCTGCGCCAGGTGGATCCGCCGGCCTTTGCCAAAAACCTTGTTCGCGCTTGTTTCACCCAGATCTTTCGCTACCAATTTTTTCACGCCGACCTCCATCCCGGAAACCTCTTCATACTTCCGAATAACGCGGTCGGTTACGTGGATTTCGGCCTCTGCGACGAATTGGACGAAAGGGTGCGAGCCAACCAGTTGCGCTATTTCGCGGCCGCTTATGATCGCGATCTGCCGCGCATGCAGAAGGCCCTGACCGAAATCCTGGTTTCTACCGAGGCCAGCGACCTGGAGGGATTTCGCCGGGATTTCACAGCGGAGACACGCAGCCTCGAGGGGCGCTCGCTTGCCCCCGGTGAGGCGGCCAGTTCCCCGTCTGCGCAATATCTGAGCGGTCTGGCCCGTGCGGCGCGCCGCAACGGGTTCCAGATTCCTTCGCGAATCCTCTCTATCTACCGTGCGCTGGTGACTGCCGAGACCCTCGCGGCACAACTTGGCTACGAAGACAGTCTGCGCCTGGTGGGCCAGGAATTCTTTCTCGAGCTCCAGCGCGATGAGCTGTGGTCCAATCTTTTTACGCGCGACAGCATCATGCGCTTTCTGGCCAGCGTCCTCAACCTGGCGCGCGACTCTCCCCAGCAGATCAACCAGATCCTGACCGATGTGGCCGATGGCACTTTGACCCTGCGCGTTGAGGTTTCCGAGGCCCCGCCCGTCGTCCGCGCCAAGAATCAAAGGGCCCGGCTCTGGACACTGGCCATCGTGTCCGTCAGTGGCGCGGTGCTCTTGACGGCTCCGAAACTGCCGGCGCTCTTCGGAATCTCCCTGCGATGGCCGCTGGCAGTAGCCATGCTGGTGCTGTATCTCTGGACGGCGTATCTTTGGCGAACACTGAAGTAAAAGGAGGAGGCGCAAGACGAAGCTGCTCGCACTCATGTTTCGGCAGATAGGAGCACGGGAAGACGCGTCCCCGCAGCGCGCCGCGCTGCGCGCCGAAGTCCTCAAGATGGTCGCCTTGCTGCGTGAGGCCATGGGCGGCGGCGTGGAGACGGAACTCGCCAAACAACTGAGAGCGCTCAACGAGAACCGCCCCCAGATTGAAAAAGCGGTCGTCGCCTGGCTCCGCCTGATCGAGGTGCTCGTCCAGGAAGCCGAGCGCGCGCGGCGCAACGGTGGAGGCAGGCGTAAGAAGGCCCAGGTGAAAGCCGCGCTCTTCCGGATACTCAACGGAAGGAATGCCCGCCTCCCCTGGATTCCTCGCTACTTGTATCCGCTGGTGATGGACTTCGCCGTCGAGTGGAGCGTCGAGGCTATCGTCCAGGTGGAAAACGATTACGCCCTGTGGGACGCGCGCCCGGAAGAGGATAAATGGAGTCCCAGGGCGGATTGCGTGAACTGGTTGAAGGAAGCGATGGGCCGAGTCTGGCAGATCCCCGTGGAATTCCTGCTTACCACCTACACGACGCTCAAGTATCGCGAGCCGCTGGGTCCGGAGTTGGAGGCGGCGGTTACAGGTGTCGAAACCGGCGGAATCATGGCCGACAAGAATGCCGCACTTCACTCCGCCATCGAGTTTATTAAATTTCTGGGACAGCACGGCCAACAGGCGATTGCGGGAATCAAGCTGGTTTTCGAGGCCGTACACATGGCCGAATCGTTTCTCGAGCTCGACGGGAATGGTAAGAAACAGTACGCGCACGATCTGATCGTGGCGACACTGGAAGACTTGGGTTTTCCGGTTGGCACCGGACTATTTGGGCTCATCGCCGGCGCTTTCATCGATTCCGCAATCGAAGGAGCGTGGACGATCTTCAATGAGCGCGCGCCAGAGAGTTTCAAACACCGCCGGCCGCTTCACGCATCGGGGGCGGCTCCTGCCGGCGCTTCATAAATTCGGGATCTGCGAAGTTCGCTAAACCGCCGCCGATGATCCCGGCGATTTGCGGGCCGGCCGCGTTCAGGAAAAAGTGATCCCCGGGCAGCGTGTGGAACGTGAACGCGGAGCTGGTGTGTCTGCGCCACTCCTGCATCTGCGACGGGCCGGCCCGTGGATCTTCCCGTCCGGAAATTGCCGTAATCGGGCACGCCAGCGGCGTTCCGGCGCGGTGGACATAGGTCTCGTAGATCGAGAGATCCGCGCGGACCACGGGCATCAGGATCCTCCGGAGGTCGGCATCTTCCAGCAAAACTCTCGGGGTGCCGTTCATGCGGAGCAGTTCGTCGATGAGAAGCGCCTCGGGAAGATCATGCAGCCGTTTCTGCCGCGGTATGTGCGGTGCCACACATCCTGACACGAACAGGTGCTCCGGACCCCGCGCCCTCGCCCGCTCGAGGTGCCGTGTCAGTTCGTACCCGATCAGGGCTCCCACGCTGTGGCCGAAGATGGCGAAAGGCCGGTCGAGCAGCGGTTCGATCGCATGTGCCAGGGAAGCAACGGTTTCCGGCATGGCCGTAAACAGCCGCTCCCTCAAACGCTGGCCGTGGCCCGGCAACTCCACTGCGGTTACTTCGATTGTAGTAGGAAAAAGCGGCAGCCAAGCACGAAAGATACCCGCTGCGGCTCCTGCATAAGGAAGGCAGAACAACCGCGCGCGTGCGTCAGTATGAGCTTTTCCGAATCGAAACCAAGTCATCCTTGCCGACTGTCGCCCAAGTGCCAGGGATATCTTGTCTACCCGGTCACTCGCCCAGGGAGTAACCGGGCGCAAGGCGGAAGTGGTGATTTAGGATATTTTCTCACCTTCCCGATATGACGACGCGTATTTGTCCGCCGTCTTGGAAGGAATATCGACCAGGTTACTGACTGCGTCCGCGAAACTTCCTGCAATGTCGGCAGGCAGGTTTGTGACCAGGTCACGGGTGGTCTTATGCTCGCGAGCCTCATTGCGGGAAGCTACCCCGCCAGCAAACGAGGATACCGTATCCGCAAACAGGCGAACACCTTCCAGCGAAGCCATCGTCATACCGCGGACCATCCGGTTGACGCTGTCCCGCTTGGAACGCGTGGCATCGCTCCACGAATCCGACACGCTCTTCGCTGTATCCGATGCGCTCTTCGAAGCGGAGGTGTCCTTCTTTTTGGCTGCTTTGAGTTGTCCCTCTAAATCTTCAATATGGGCCCGAAGCTTTGCAATCTCCTCGTCATGCGGTGATTTTGGCGACACTTGGTTTTCTCCTTTTCGGCTTGGCAAGGTTATTTCACCACACTACGGCATTTCCTCACCAATTACAAGCCTGTCTTGTGGAGCACGATCCACATGTCGGTGCGGCGCGGCACGGGACTAGGATCGTAATTACCTTGCCACTATTCTCTCGCAACTAATGAACCAACCTTCCAGTTAAAACTCACACTTTATGATGGTCCAGGTAACGAGGTTCGCCGCTTCGGCCTGGCTTTCTTCGCGCTGGGGATAGCGCCGCGTGCCAGGAGCACGGCCAGCACCAGGACGGCGGTGCCGAATCCGACCGCGAGAGCTTTTCAGGGCTGAGTTCCGCCCGGCACAACCGCGGGGGCAGCCGCGCGGTGCATGAGACCACGCTGGAGATCCAAGGGGAGAAGTAATTCGTTAGCGGCCGTCACATCAAGCTCCTTCGGATGCCGTACCCAATGCCGGGAAATTGAAATAAGATCTAGAAATCCGGACCATCCGGAACGGAGGGGACTCATGAACCGAATGCGCCCGATTGCAGCCTGGGCCGCCCTGTGCGCCTGCTGGCCGCTGTTCGCCGCCGACCCAAAGAAGGAAGAGGCCGACGCGCTCAAAGCATGTGCCGAAGCCGTTTTGAAGGGCTTCCGCAAGATCGCCGACACGCGCGATCAACGTTTCCAGGGCAAGGTCTCCGAAGCCAATGCCCTGTGCCGCGGCGGCTACCGAACGCTGCAGTTCCGCAACACCCCGTGGGTCGATTGGTCCAACTACTGGGGTACCGCCGACTCCAACTCGATTCCGCAGCTTCTGGTGAAGAACGCCCCCGCGCAGCGAGGCGTCCTCGGCGCTCTCACCGACCTCGAATTTCAGCGCATCGAGCTCATCAAGTTCAACCTCTTCGATAACAACGGCACCTATTCCGAATACGTGCAGGGCCGGGGAGGCGTCGGCGGCCCCGCCTTGAAACGATGGGATGCGATGCGCCTTCCGGCCGATCATCCCAGCTACAAGGACGTGGGCGGCGACGGCGCGCAGGTCTGCCAAGGCGCCCTGATTCGTTTCCGCAACGTGGACGGCACCTGCAACGACGTCTTCAATCCCGCCATGGGCTCGGCCGGCCAGATGTTCGCCCGCAACATGGAGTTCGACACCACCTTCCCCGATGCCGGACAGAACGAGCTGGTCCGCAACCGGCACGGCGACCGGCTCGGCCTCCTCAAGCCCGATCCGCAGCTCATCAGCCGCAAACTCTTCACCCGCGCGCAGGCCAATCCCGACGCGTGCCGCGCCGGACAAGGCATATCCGCCGATTCCCCCGACTCCAACTGCGACTACCAGAAAGCCCCCTTCTTCAACGTGCTCGCCGCCTACTGGATTCAGTTCATGACTCACGACTGGTTCTCCCACATGTCGGAGGGCCACAACGACGACTTGCAATGGATGGAGGTCGGCTGCACCAGCGAAGAAGCGCAGCGCCTCGGCTGCCGCCCCGGCGACCGCATCGACCGCGGCTACGTCGCGCAGGACTCGGCCCCCGCCGCTTTCACGTTCAACAACAAGCAGTACCTCTCCCGCGCCCCCAAGACCTTCCGCAATACCAACACGGCCTGGTGGGACGCCTCGCAACTCTACGGCTACGATTCCGTCTCGCGAAGGCGCGTCAAGCGCGACCCCAACGACATGGCGAGGTTCCTACTGACCTCCTCCGACGGCAAGGGCACGCTGCCCACCTTCTCGGCCGGGGACCCGGTGGTTCCGCAGTGGCAGGGCCAGGAGGCCGCGGCCTTTGCCGACAACTGGACCATCGGCATCAGCTTCCTGCACAACGTGTTCGTGCGCGAGCACAACGCCTTTGTCGACGCCTTCGAAAAACAGGCGCAGAAAACTCCCAACTCCGATTGCGGCCTGCGCAATCCCGCCGACGCGCGCCGCGTCATCCGCTACAAGGACGTCACGCCCGACGAGCTGTTCGAGGTCGCGCGCCTGGTGGTAGCGGCCGAGATCGCCAAGATCCACACCATCGAATGGACCCCGCAGTTGCTCTACGACGAGCCGCTCTACCGGGGCATGAACGCCAACTGGAACGGGCTCCTCGGCCCGGACGGCGGCGGCGTGTCCAAGGTTCTGGCCGATATCGTCACCAAGAACTTTGGCAAGAGCACCGACGTGGTGAAAGCAACGCAGTGGTACTCGGTCTTCGCTTCCGGCCCGGGCATTTTCGGCCTGGGCAGCAAGATCAACGGCTACGACGTATCCAAGCCCGAACACGTCAACGGCGGCGTGAACCATTTCGGCTCGCCGTTCAACTTCCCGGAGGAGTTCGTCACCGTATACCGCCTGCACCCGCTGCTCCCCGACCTCATCGAATTCCGCGACCTCGGCGACCCTAACAAGATCGCCGCCAAGGTGCCCATCGTCTCCACCTTCGAAGGCCAGGCCACCCCCGCCATGCGGTCACGCGGCATCCAGAACTGGGCCGTCAGCCTGGGACGGCAGCGCCTCGGCCTGCTCACGCTCAACAATCACCCGCTGTTTCTCCAGAACCTTGCCATCCCCCGTTTGCAGAGCGAGACCGGCAAAATCGATCTGGCCGCGCTCGACCTGATCCGCGACCGGGAGCACGGCGTGCCGCGCTTCAACGAGTTTCGCCGCCAGTACGGCCTGCGCCAGCTCACCAGCTTCGACGACTTCATGGACCAGCGCCTGCCCGCCGATTCGCCTGCGCGCAAGCCGCAGCAGGAGATGGTCAACAACCTCCGGGAGATCTACGGCACGCACGTATGCGACGCTTCCAAGGTGATCACCGACGCGCAGCGCAATGCCGACGGAACGCCGATCAACGATTGCCTCGGACACGCCAACGGCGCCACCGTCGACAACATCGAAGACGTGGATACCGTGGTCGGCTGGCTGGCCGAGCAGACCCGGCCGCACGGGTTCGCCATCTCCGAAACGCAGTTTGTGGTGTTCATCCTGAACGCGTCGCGCCGCCTGTTCAGCGACCGTTTTTTCACGTCGAGCTTCCGCCCCGAGTTCTACACCACCATGGGCGTGAACTGGGTGAACAACAACGGCCCCGCCGCCATGGTCGAGAAGGGCTCACCCAACGGTCACGTCCAGCCGGTGTCTCCGTTCAAGCGCGTCCTGCTGCGCGCAATTCCCGAGCTTCAGACCGAACTCGCCGGCGTCGTCAATGTCTTCGACCCCTGGGCTCGCGATCGCGGGCAATACTACTCGATCGAGTGGAAGCCCCGCGCCGGCGCGGATTCCGACCCGGCATTCAAGCAGCAGTAGGCGCCCGGAAACTCCCCCGCTGATTTGATTGTATGAGACCGGGGTGGAAAGGACGGGGTGCGGCGAGGGTGGAAATGCGATCAAGACGTTGAGAGGAAACAGGTTCAGGATATTTCGCGGAGCTGTGACCGATCCAGGAACGGGGCAAAAAGCGGGAGAGGCACTTCAGGTTATGCCGGGTTCTCGCCGGGGCGCTCGTTGTGAGGTTTTGTTGAAAATGCAGGAGTTATTGGGTTCGTTCGGTACCCGCACCTGTTCGGCGCGTGAGTGCCGGTCGATCTCCTCTTCTTTCCTCCGGCCGGCTCGATGGCGTCATGTGAGCATCCCTTCTGGTATTCAGGATAACAAAATCCGTAATGATCGGGGCCGGTCTGGCTATCGAACCACGGTAAATGCCTTCCGCCGGTTCGGTCCGAAACGAAAAATTGCGAAGTCGTTGTCCAGGGAAGCGGCGCGCTCGATGCCGAGCCGCCTCATTACCGCGAAGCTGGTTCGATCCACCAGTGAGAAGTCCTGATCGCGGTACGACTTTCCGATCTCCCAAGCGACATCCAGGTCCGCGGCTCCGACGGTCTCGACTTTGGCAACACCCGATCGAAGTCCTTCCCAGAATCGTTCCGCGGCGCGGCGGCCGAGGCGCCAACGAATCGACGTCCAGGTCTCTATCAGGACATGATCGGTTGTAACCAGGGGCTCTCCTTCCGAGAGAATCGCCTTGGCACGAGGATTGGAGGTGTCGGCGGTATCGGCGGCCGCATACCAGATGGAGGTGTCGACAAAAAGACTCATGCAGACCGGCGCCGGCGTCTTGTGCCGCCCGATGAGGCAAAGGCTTCCGCGATCATGGCGTCCTTGTGGCGGGCGATATCGGACCGGGCGGAGGCGCCGAGGTCGAAGACAACGGCAGGGTTGGCACCGGTTTCCGTTCGCCCGGGAATGGTCGTGCCGGTGGCTTGGATGGCATGAAACCAACCGGTCAGGGAGCTAATCGAGCTTTTTGTGGAAACGAAGGGCGCTGAAGACCAGGACGGTCACGCCATACACCGCGAGGAGAAGCATTTGCGGCCAGAGGACCGATAGCCCGACGCCCTTCAGGAAGATTCCGCGGACGACTTCCATGAAGTAGCGCAGAGGGTTCAGGTAAGTCAGCCACTGAACTACCACCGGCATGTTGCGGATGGGAAAGGTAAACCCGCTGAGCATGAAGGCCGGGGTGGAGAAGAAGAAGTTCATCATCATGGCCTGCTGCTGAGTGTGGGAGATGGTCGAGAGGAACAGCCCCGCGCCCAGGTTGGTCATCAGGAAGAGCATGGAACAGAACAGCAGGAGCGCAAAGCTTCCGCGCAGCGGAACGTGGAAGACCAGCAGAGCCACCGTGGTGATCAGGACCACGTCGACCAGGCCGATGAGCGCGAAGGGCAGGGTCTTGCCCAGCATCAGCTCGATGGGGCGCATGGGGGTGACCATCAACTGCTCCATGGTGCCGATCTCTTTTTCGCGCACGATGGCGAGAGCGGTGAGCATGAGAGTCACGAGCATGACGATGTTGGAGATCACGCCGGGCACGAAGAAGTTGCGGCTGTAGAGATCGGGGTTGAACCAGACGCGGGTGCCGGCCACGACGTCGGGGGCGGCCACGCGGGCGGGAGAGCCGGGGCTGCGGGCCATGAGGCGGATGCGCTGCTGCTTTTCCATCACGTCGGCGGAGAACTGGGCGATGACGGTGCCTGCGTAGTTGGAGACGAGCGACGCGGTGTTGGAGTCGGTGCCGTCCACCAGCACCTGGACCTCGGTGGGGCGGCGGCGGTCGAGATCGCGGGCGAACCCGGGCAGGACGCGGACCACGGCCTGCACATCGCCGCGATCGAGCAGGCGCTGCACGTCGTCTTCGCTGCGCGGCGTGGCGACGACTTCGAAGCGGCCGGAGCCTGCAAAGCGGTCGTGCAGATCGCGGCTGACGGGTGTGCCGTCCATGTCCATCCAGGCGATGCGCGCGCGATCGACGTCGAGGTTGACGGCGAACCCGAAGATGATCAACTGGACGACGGGAGGGATGAAGAGCAGGGTGCGCATGCGCGGCTCGCGCAGCACCTGGTTGAATTCCTTGCGAATGATGACGAGGACTCGTTCCCACATAGGATTCACGCCAGCTTTTGATTGAGTTTGCGCGTGGCCAGGCGGAAGACCACCAGCGCGTAGAGCACCAGAAAGGCCAGCTGAGCCCAGAGCACGGTCAGCCCGACGCCTTTCAGGAAGATGCCTTTGAGGATCGTCACCACGTAGCGGGCCGGGATGATGTAGGTGATGGCTTGGATGACGACCGGCATGTTCCCGATGGTGTAGACGAAGCCGGAGAGCAGGAACGCCGGCAGGAACGAACTCAGAATGCCCATCTGGTAGGCCTGCAACTGCGTCCTGGCCGCGGCCGAAACGAAGATGCCCCAGAACAGGGAGCCGAACAGGAAGATGCACGTAGAGACGGTGAGCAGCAGCAGGCTGCCGCGGAAGGGAACCGAAAAGACGAAGACGCCGACGAGAAATGCGATGGCGGAGTCGGCCAGCCCGACCAGGAAGTACGCCAGCATCTTGCCGAGGACCAGCTCGGCGGGACGCAGCGGCGTGGAGAGGAGCTGCTCCATGGTGCCCATTTCCCATTCGCGCGCGATGGTGAGCGAGGTCAGCAGGGCGGCGATGATCTGGAGGATCACGGCGACGAGGCCGGGCACCACGTAATTGCGGGATTCCAGCGAGCTGTTGTACCAGACGCGCAGGCGGGCGTCGATGGGCTGAGTTAGGCGCTCGCCGCCGCGGCGGTTCATGGCGCCGGTGCGGATGGCGAGCGAGTAGCTGCGCACCAGCGATTCCGCGTAGCCGAGTGCGATGGAGGCGGTATTGGAATCGCTGCCATCGAGCAGGATCTGCACCTGGGCCTGATGGCCGGCGCCGAGGCTTCGCGAGTAATCGCGAGGGACTACCAGGCCCATCAGGATCTGGCTGCGGTCGATGGCGCGCTCCAGGGCGGCGTAGTCGTTGACTTCGGCCCGGATATCGAAAAAGCGCGAGCCGCGGAACTGGCGGATGAGCTCGCGGCTTTGCGAGGTCTGATCCTGGTCGTAAACATAGGTGGGGATGCGATCGACATCGAGGCTGAGCGCAAACCCGAACAGCAGCAGCATCATCAGAGGCACGGCGAGCGCCATTCCCAGGCTGCGGGCATCACGCGTGATGTGGTGCAACTCTTTGACGGCGACGGCGCGCAGGCGGCGTCGGCTCATACGGCCCTCCTCTCTTCGGCTTCGATCATGGCGACGAATACGTCTTCCATCGAGGGCTGGATGCGCTCCAGCCGGTTGACCGCGATTTGCCTGGCTTCCAGGCGTTCCCTGACGCGCGCGGGGCCGGAGGCCGGGTCGTACACGGTCACGTGGAGGCCGGCGCCGAAGACGGCGACGTCGCTGACGCCTTCGACTCCTTCGAGAGCGCGCATGGTTTCCAAGAGATCTCCGGTCTCGAGATTCAGCAGAATGTGGCTGGAAAGACTGTTCTTCAGATCCTCGGGCGTGCCCAGGGCGATCACTTTGCCGCGGTACATCAGCGCCAGGCGGTGGCAGTACTCGGCTTCGTCCATGTAGTGGGTGCTGACGAAGATGGTGTGGCCGGTTTCGGCGAGATCGTGGATGAGATGCCAGAAGGCGCCGCGGGCGAGGGGATCGACGCCCGAGGTGGGCTCATCAAGGAAGAGCACCGGCGGGTCGTGGAGGATGGCGCAGCCGAGGGCGAGGCGCTGTTTCCAGCCGCCGCTCAGGGTACGGGTCATGGCGCCGCGGCGCTCGGTGAGGTTGGCCATCTGGAGGACGTAGTCCTTGCGCCCGGGGCGGAGGGCTTTGGGCACGGAGTACATGCCGGAGAAGAAGTCGATGTTCTCTTCCACGGTGAGGTCGTCGTAGAGCGAGAATTTCTGCGACATGTAGCCGATGTTCTTGCGGATCTCTTCGGGCTGGCGGGCGACGTCGAGGCCGCTGACGCTGGCGCGGCCGGATGTGGGAGTCAGGAGGCCGCAGAGCATGCGGATGGTGGTGGATTTGCCGGCGCCGTTGGGGCCGAGGAAGCCGAAGATTTCGCCTTTGGAGACTGCGAGCGACACGTGGTCCACGGCCACGAAGGAGCCGAAGGTTTTGACCAGATCGTGGATCTCGACCGCGGTGCCGTTGTGATTCACGAGCGCGCTACTCCTTCTTCGGCGTGGATGGCTTTGATGAAGGCGCCTTCCAGGTTGGCTGAATCCATCTCGCGCTTCATCTGGTCCGGCGGAGAGCAGCGGATCAGGCGGCCTTTGTGAAGCAGGCCGACGCGGTTGCAGCGTTCGGCTTCGTCGAGATAGGCGGTGGTCATGAAGATGGTGATGCCGTCTTTGAGGAGCTCGTAGAGGATGGCCCAGAAGTCGCGGCGGGAGACGGGGTCGACGCCGTTGGTGGGCTCGTCGAGGAAGAGGATTTCGGGCTTGTGCAGCAGGGTGCACATGAGGGCCAGTTTCTGTTTCATGCCGCCGGAGAGTTTTCCGCCCTGCCGGCCGCGGAAGGGCTCCATGCGGGTCATCTGGAGAAGGCGCGCGGTGAGCTGGCCGCGCTCGCTGCCGACGATGCCGAAGAGGTCGGCGTAGAAGACCATGTTCTCTTCGACGGTGAGGTCCTGGTAGAGGCCGAAGCGCTGGGCCATGTAGCCGATGCGGTCTTTCACGGCCTGCGATTCGCGCGCGGCGTCGTGGCCGGCGACGCGGGCGGTGCCGGAGGTGGGATCCATGAGGCCGCAGAGCATGCGGAGGGTGGTGGTCTTGCCGGCGCCGTCGGGACCGACGAGGCCGAAGATCTCGCCCTGGGAGACGGAGAGGTTCAGGCGATCGACGGCGGTGATGGCGCCGAAGGTTTTGGTGAGGTCGCGGGTTTCGATGATGGGCGGCATAGAGTCGAGCGCGGTGTTAGAGGCAAACCGACCCCAGTTTGCGGTTTATTGTCCAATAGGGATCTCCGCGTCTACGGGCATGTTGAGTTTGAGCTCGCGGCCGGGGTTTTCGACGTCGATTTTGATACGGTAGACCAGCTTGACGCGCTCCTGCTGGGTCTGGATCTGCTTGGGAGTAAATTCGGCCTGCGAGGAGATGAAGCTGATGCGGCCGTTGAAGACTCTGTCCTTGAAGGAGTCGGTGGTGACCTTGACCCTGGCGCCGATCTTCACTTTGCCGAGGTCGGTTTCGTTGACGTAGGCGCGGACCCAGGGGTGGTCGATGTCGCCGACGGTGACGACGCTGGTGCCAGGCGCGAGCACCTCGCCGACGTCGGCGGATTTGACGAGGACCACGCCATCGCAGGGCGAGGCCGCGATGGTATCGCTCAACTGCGAATCGATCAGAGTGACGTTGGCCCGGGTGCGGGCGATCTCGGCGCGGCGGGTGGCCAGCTCCTGCTCGCGGCGCCTGAGCTCGATGGAGGACGCTTCAGCCATTTTGAGCGCGCCGCGGGAGCGTTCGACCTGGGCCTGCTGGGCCTGGATCTGTTCCTGACGGGGCCCGGCGAGGACGAGGTCTTCGCGCTCCTTGGCGGACTTGTACATGGCCTCGGCGTTCTCCCAATTGCGGCGGTACTGGTCGCGCTGGGCGGTGGAGATGTCGTCGTTCTTGTAGAGGGTCTGGGCGCGGTCCCAGTCCTTTTTGGAGCGGTCGAGTTCGGCGGCGACGGCTTCGACAGCGGCGTGGGCGTCGGCTTTTTCCTGTGGGCGGGAGCCGTTTTGGAGCTCGGCGAGGCGCGCTTCGGCGGCGGCCAGGTCGCCGCGGCGGGTTTCGATATCGGCGGCGAGCGTGGCGCGCTGCAATTCCACGGCGGTCTGGGCTTGCGTGAGCTGGGTTTCGTTGGAGAGCACGGACGCACTCTCACGCTCGCGCTGAGCTACCAGTTGATCGCGATCGAGGCGGGCGATGATCTGGCCTTTTTGGACGCTGTCGCCTTCGTTGACGGTGCGTTCGATGAGCTTGCCGGCGGTTTTGAAGGCGATATCGACCTCGGTGAGCTCGATATTGCCGGAGACGACCAGGCGGTCTTCCAGGGCCTTTCCGCCGCCGCGCAGGGCGTACACGGCCGCGCCGGCGGCGGCCAGCAAGACGATCGGAATGAGAATTTTTTTCATGGCTATTGCACCATCCTCCGCACCGCGCCCATCGCCTGTGCCAGGTCGATACGCGCCAGGTTGTAGTTGTACAGGGCCGCGGTCTGGTTGTCCTGCGCGCGTTCCAGGCGGGTCTGCGCATCGGTGATTTCGAGCGCGATGGCCACGCCGGCGTCGTTGCGGCGGCGGGCTTGAGTGAGCTCATTCTGGGCGAGCTCGAGGCCTTCTTTGGCGACGCTCACTTCATCTTCCGCCGATCGCAGGCTGTCGAGGGCGAGCCGGACGTCGAGCTCGATCTGTTCCTTGAGGTCGCCGGTTTTGACTTTTTCCGCGCGGTACTGCGAGGCGGATTCGGCGCGCCGGGCGTCGCGGCGTCCGCCGTCGAAGATCGGGATGCGCACGGAGACGCCGACGGTGCGCGTGGGCAGCGAGCTATCGAACCCGGTGCCGCTGGCGCCATAGTCGCCGAACGCGGAGACGCTGGGCAGGCGCTCCATTTTGGTGGCGCTGTAGGACAGGCGCGCGTTGCTTTCGCGCTCCTGCTGGGCCTTGTAGTCGGGGCGCTCCTGAATGGCCTGGGCCCGCGCGGCTTCCAGCGTCACGGCATCGACGGGAGTGTAGGCGAGTTTGTCGGTGAGCAGCAGGTCGGTATCGAGCCGCATGCCCATGGCGCGCAGAAGCTGGAGCCGGGCAGCGCGCTGAGCGTTCTCGGCGACGAGCAGGCGCTGGCGGTCGTTGGCGAGCTGCACGCGGGCGCGGGTGATCTCGATGCCGGTGCCGGTGCCGGCGGCTTTCAGGTTTTCGGCCTGCTTCTGGAGAGCCTCGGAGAGGGCCATGTTGGCCTTTGCGGTCTCGACGTCGGCATCGGCCTTGACCGCGGCGAGGTAGGCGCGCGCGACCTGGGATGCGACCTGCTCTTCGGTGCCGTTCAGGTCTGCCTTGGCGGCGGTGATTCCGACCTTGGCGGCCTGGTAGCGGCGGATGGAGGAGAAGTCGAACACGGACTGGGTGCCGGAGATCCGCGCGTCCATGACGCTGAAGGGCCCGACGAAGGTGGGGAACTGAATGCCGAGAACCGGCAGCTGAAGCTGGATGCCCACCGCGGCAAGATTGCGCGTCATGTTCTGTTCCGAGAACGCGGCCGAGAGGTCGGGCAGCAGAGCGGCGCGCGCTTCGGCCGACCGGGACTCCGCCTGCTTTTCGGCTTCGGTGGAAAGTTGAACCTTGGCGCTGCCTTCGGGCGCGATGGCGATGGCCACGGCGCGTTTCAAGCTGAGCTCGAGGGGGCCGTTGATGGCTGGTTTTTCGGCGGCCCAGGCCGCGGCCGTAGACAGCATCAGCGCGAGTGCGGTTCTCATTCTGACATCTCCTCTCCGTTCGGCGCCGGCGCGCGGAAACCCGCGCTCAAGAACCTGACGAGGCGCTCCATGCGGCTGTGGAAGTCCTCGGGGGCGGAAGGAAAGACGGGAGTGCCGCACATGGTGTGGGACATGGCGCCGATCATGAAATGGACTCTCCAGCGGAACTCGGGCTCGGGCAAGCCGGGCAGGGTGCGGCGCAGGGCCGCAAAGAACCGCTGGCCAGTGGGCTGGAAGTGCTTCTGCACGATGGAAGGCAGGAGGCCTTCGGCATGGATTCGCCCCATGATTCGGACGAACATCGGGTCGACGGAGGCGGTATCGGCGGCGGGGACGAGGAAGGCGCGCAGGATGTCTTCGACAGGGACGGGCGCTCCGGCAGCTTTGGTCTCAAGGCAATTGAGCATCGCGATTCTGGCCTGGTTTACCGGGTCGGCTTTGCGGGCGACCAGTTCATCGAGCAGGCGCTCCTTGGAGCCGAAGTGGTAATGCACGGCTGCGAGGTTAACTCCTGCGCCAGCAATGATTTGCCGGAGAGACGTGGCGGCGTATCCCTGCTCGGCGAAAAGCCGCTCGGCTGCTTCCAGGATCTTTTCTTTGGTGTCAGTCATTCAAACGTATGATTGAATTATACGACTAAATATGTGAGAGTCAAGACCCACGTCGTGCAACGGCGCACGAGAATCCGACACCAGTCTTCGAAACGTAGACATTTCAAAGCGAGCCGTCATGGCGGTTTTCTACGCGTGACGGGACATGGGGGAGAACATGATCGAGAGAATTCTGGCGGCGTGGTGCCGCAACATGCACGATGGCGCGATGTGGCCGATGCACGGCAAGTACATATGCCGGAAGTGCCTGCGCGAGCATGCGGTGGCATGGGAGAGCAAGCCTCGCGTGCCCGCGCGGCCGCCGCGGGCGGTGGTCGCGGCTCCTGCTAGCATGGACGTTTGCGCCTAGGGATCCACACGTCGACGGCGGGGTCGCTGGAGGGCGCGGCGCTGAAGGCCGCGGATCTTGGGGCCAACACATTCCAGATTTTTTCGGCGAGCCCTCGGATGTGGCGCGCCCGTCCGCCGGATGCGGAACAGGTGCGCCGCCTGCGCGAGGCGCGCGAGCGCTTCGACCTGTATCCGCTGGTCATCCACGTCAACTACCTGGTGAACATGGCGTCGCCCGACCCGGTGATTCGGCCGCGATCGATCGCGGCGTTTCGAGGGGAGCTGGACCGGGCGCTAGCCATCGGCGCCGAGTACCTGGTGGTGCATCCCGGCAGCCATCGCGGCGGCACTCCCGAGCAAGGGATCGAGGCGCTGGTGGAGGGCCTGGCGGACGCGGTGCGAGGGCTGCGATTCGATCGGCTGCAGGTGCTGATCGAGAATACCGCCGGCGCGGGGTGCCACCTGGGCAGCCGGTTCGACGAGCTGCAATCGATTCGCGCGCTGGCGGCGGAGCGCGCGGGTCTGGACGTCGGCTTCTGCCTGGACACGTGCCATCTGCTGGCCGCGGGATTCGATATCGCGCAAGCGCGCGGCCTGAGCGCGATGCTGAAGCAGGTGGAGAGCGTGCTGGGGCTGGAGCATGTGCGGGTCATCCACGCCAACGACTCGAAAGCTCCGCTGGGCTCGAACGTGGACCGGCACGCCAATATCGGCGAGGGGCACATCGGACGCGCGGGGTTCCATCGCATCCTGTGTCA
>DATJYJ010000326.1:0-15876 GCA_035578025.1 Verrucomicrobiia bacterium | reverse complement strand
AACCAACGGCCCGGCTCGCCGCTCGAGGTGGCCAAATCCAAAAGGATCTTCTTCGGGTCGCGGCCCGGATACTTCCTCACGAGCGCCCGGAACGTGGCGAGGCCGGTCGAAGAGCCATTCGCCGTCAAGGCGTACTTCTCATACGCCTCATCCGCTCGGCCGAGATCAAGCAGGATCTTCTCGCATGCGGCGTCGATGGCTGCTTCCGGTTGATTCAGGCCACGCGACGCCTCCGCATAAGCCAGCGCTTCCTCCGCGCGGCCCTCGGCCAACAGCGCTTGCATGCCGAACTGGCGGTCGTGCCAGTATGGAAATCGCTGAAGTGCCAGCACCTCAAGCAACTCCTGATGGCGGCCGGCCGCCAAGAGGCTGGAAAGGCAGACGCCGGTTCCGCGGAAGTAACTCCCTGGCCGTGGATCGGACCAGCCAGTCTTCAGCAAGCCGAGGAATCGGTCCGCCCAGTGGGAGGCAACTTCACGGGAGCCGCACAGCTCACCCGATCGGCTTCCGACCGGAGAAAGGTAATCGACGCCATCATCTTCGATCGCCTGCCAGAGGCGGTCCAGCCACTTGTCCCGACCCTTCCGGTCCGCAGGAGCCTCGATCGCGATTGGCAGCAATTCCTGTTGCACCCAATACACCGCACCGCCAAGTGCGCCGGATGAAGTGTCTATGTCCTGGAATGCTGGCCAGATCCTCTCCATCAGGCTTACGACACCGTCACCAGCGGCTACCGGATCGGTTCTGGCGATCTTTTTGATCTCCGTGACAGCTTCTTTCAATCGCTGGCAGGCGAGATGTGAACCTCTCCATCCGAATGCCCTGGAACGAAGTCGGGCTTTGAACGTCCACGTGCGTTTCGCCGTCATCGACTGAGGATATTTTGGCATACCGTTCAGGTCGGGGCATCGCCGAAAAGCTCTCCGATTCCCGGGATTGCTGAACGTGAATTTGATATGCTGGGCCGCAACCAGAGGCCAATCACTGCGCCGATCAGTTGAGACGCCGCGAGTGGCCAAGTTGAGCGTGACGCTTCAATCGCTTCCTCCTGCATGTCAGCGATTACAAGGGTACAATCGTTGAAACCACTATGCCTCTTGCCATCGGAACCCGTCTCGGTCCATACGAGATTCTCGCCTTCATCGGCGCGGGCGGGATGGGCGAGGTGTATCGAACTCGCGATACGAGACTGAGGCGGGAAGTTGCCCTCAAGATACTTCCGCAGGATGTCGCTGGAGATCCACTGCGTCGTCAGAGGTTTGAGACGGAAGCGCGTGCTGTGGCTGCTCTCAATCATCCCAATATCATATCCATCCACGATGTCGGGACAGAGAACGGCGCGTTGTACATCGTCACGGAGTTGATCGATGGTGAACCGTTACGAGGTGTTTTCGCTTTACGGAAGCTCCTCGATTACTCGGTTCAGGCGGCGAACGGACTGGCTGCGGCGCACGCAGCCGGTATCATCCACCGGGATCTGAAACCGGACAACATCTTATTAACCCGGGACGGGCGCATCAAGATCTTGGATTTCGGTCTGGCAAAGGTGAACGCGACGCGAATGGCGGCGGCAGCAACTGAAACGTTGACGGTCCACACCGAACCGGGCGTCGTCATGGGAACGGTCGGTTACATGTCGCCTGAGCAGGTCCGAGGCCGGGATGCCGATCAGCGGTCGGACATTTTCAGCTTCGGCGTCATTTTCTACGAGTTGCTCAGCGGGCACCGGACCTTTCAGGGCGATACCGCCGTGGAAACCATGACCGCGATCCTCAAGCAAGAGCTGCCGGATTTGCCGGATACGGTACCGCCCGCTGTTCGGCAACTCCTGAACCACTGTCTGGAGAAAGATCCCGCCAACCGGTTTCAGTCGGCACGCGATCTGTCGTTCGCGCTCGCGGCGGTGTCGCAAGGCGCCAGCCAGAGCGGCACAGCCCCGAGTCTCACGCCGGCGGCACGGTGGCGCCGCTGGGCGCTCTTGGCCGCGAGTGCGGCTGGGTTGATGGCGCTGGCGATTGTCGTGTATCGGCTGACGGTGCCTGTGCCGCAGCCGCCGAGTTGGACTGGGGCCCTCTTGGGCGGACCGGAGATCGCCTATAGACCGCGCTCCTCGCCCGACGGTCATCTGCTGGCATTCTATGCCGTGGACCAAGGCTACACGCAGGTCGCAGTAATGAAACCAGAGACGGGCAACTGGTCGATGCTGACGCATAGCCGAGAGCACGGAAACGTGACCAACGTCTCATGGGCACCGGATGGTTCCTCCATCTATTACGACCGAACGGCGGCCATGCCGCAGGGGATTTACAGCGTTCCGGTGCTCGGCGGTGACGAGCACCTGGTTTTCGCGAACGCTTTTCGTCCGGAAGTTCTTCCGGACGGGAGCTTGCTGGCGGAAAAATTGAATTCCACCCATGAATGGCAACTCTTCCACTTTTGGCCCGAAACGGGGCGGGTGCAGGATCTGCCGGTCGTGGCCGTCGATCCCGGGTATAGTCTGGCAAACCCGCGCGCGTTTCCGGACAGCAAAGAAGCGGTGATCGATGGAGCGCCGACGGGACAGGGAGCCGGCGGCACGCGGCTGCTGGTCGTGGATCTCGTGACCGGCGCCACCCGGCCCCTCGCGCCCGCTGTTCTAAGGGGCACTGGCGCGCCTGATTACGCCGTGAGCCGGGATGGAAAATCCGTGCTCATTGCACAGGAGCTGGGCGAGTTTACCCGCGTGATTTCTGTTCCCGCCCGCGGCCGGGGACCGGTGCAGACTCTGTTTACGGCGACCCATGAAATCTGGGGCGTGGATAGCGCGCCCGACGGCAGCGTGTATGCCTGTGTCACGGACCTGCCGGCGGAACTGCTGAGCCGTCCGCTGGACCGGGATCAGCCGGAAACTCTGGCTCGCTTCCCAGAGGTTTCCGATCCGGATTTGATGACTGTGCTGCCTGACGGGCGCGTGGTGCTTACCGTGCTTAATTCTGAGCGCGCACGCCTGGTGGTTGTGGAGCGTGGCAAGAATCCGGTTTCCCTGGTCGCGACAACAGAGGAGACTTCGACTCCCGTCACGGTCGCAGGACCACAGGAGATCGCATTCCTGATCGGCGCCGCGCCGCGAGCAACGATCGCATTCGCGGACACGGAAACCGGGCGCATCACGCGCCGGATCTCGCCGGGTAAAGGGGAAATCGTTTCCCTGGCGACATCTCCGGACGGCGCCATGCTGTATTTCGCCAGCGGGGACATGATCTGGTCCATTCCGTCCGCCGGGGGTGAGGCTAGGAAGATCCGGCCCGGTAATCGCGTCGTCGTCGACCCATCCGGCCGGACGCTGCTGGTCAGCCTGCCGGAAAGCCCGAATATGCGTCTGTTCCGCGTTCCCCTGGATGGAGCGCCAGAGGCGGAAGTCTCCGTCGATGCAGCCCACGCGCTGAGGTACTTGCACCTCTCCGCCGGCAGTTGGAACGGGGACGGCCGCTTGCTTGCTTCGCTTCACGAGTCGTGGTTTGCCGCACCCGCGGTGCTGGATACCCGGAGCGGCCGCGTGCAACCCTTGCCGTACGACAAAACCAGCGATTACGTCTCGATGGTCTGGCTTCCGGACGGACGGATGGTGGCGCTGCGTGTCGGCAATCGCTCCACTTTGTGGCGATTTGTGCCGGAGCGGGAGCGAAGATAATGGCGCCCTTCGTCATCGCCCACTACCGAATTACTTCCAAGCTCGGCGAGGGCGGCATGGGAGCCGTCTACCGTGCGACAGATACGAAGCTCAATCGCGATGTCGCTGTGAAGGTCCTGCCCGAGTCGTTTGCCAACGATCCCGACCGGCTCGCCCGCTTCACGCGCGAAGCTCAAGTTTTGGCAGCCTTGAATCATCCCCATATCGCCGCAATTTATGGCGTCGAAAACACCGCCTTCGTGATGGAGCTTGTGGAGGGCGAATCGCTTCGCCAGATCTTGGAGCGCGGTCCGGTGACGACCGAGACCGCGCTGGAGTACGCCGCCCAAATCGCCGAAGCGCTCGAAGCCGCACACGAACGGGGCATCGTCCATCGTGACCTCAAGCCGGCCAATATCATGGTCACTCCGTCCGGTGTAGTTAAGGTGCTTGATTTCGGGCTGGCCGCCGTGATGAACGATCCCACTGCGGCATCTGCCGATCGCGCCAATTCGCCCACCCTCACTATGAAGGCCACCCAGGCCGGGGTGATCCTTGGGACGGCCGGCTACATGTCTCCTGAGCAAGCCCGGGGCAAACCTGTAGACAAGCGTACCGACATATGGGCCTTCGGCGTGGTCCTTTACGAAATGATCACCGGCAAGCGCCTGTTTGAGGGCGAGGACCTCACCGAAACGCTGGCGTCGGTAGTGAAAGACAAGCCGGACCTCAGTTCCGTTCCCATGCGGGTGCGCGGACTGATCGAGCGCTGTCTGGAAAAGGATCCCAAGAGGCGGCTGCGGGACATCGGCGATATTCCGTTGCTGCTGTCCGCCGCACCGGCTCCGGTTTCCGCGCAAGCCGCAAAAAAATCAGGGAAATTGCCGTGGATCGCGGCGGCCGTGCTGGCTGCGGCGCTGGGCGTCGCGTTGTGGGCCGCCTGGCGCTCCCAGAAAACCGCCGACCGTCCGTTGGTGCGGCTGGATGTCGATTTGGGCGCCGATGTTTCTCTGCCCGGATTGGTTCCCGGCGGCATCAATGTCGTCCTCTCTCCCGATGGAACCCGGCTGGCATACAGCTCGGG
This sequence comes from Verrucomicrobiia bacterium, assembly GCA_035578025.1. Classification (GTDB taxonomy): domain Bacteria; phylum Acidobacteriota; class Terriglobia; order Bryobacterales; family Bryobacteraceae; genus Solibacter. The sequence continues at coordinate 11,143 of DATJYJ010000326.1, read as the reverse complement.
TATGCCGCCCAAGCTGTTCATCCGGCGGCTGGATCAACCGAACGCCACCCTGCTCAGTTCCATTGAGGGCTCAGCGCTTCCCTTCTTCTCGCCCGATGGCCAGTGGGTCGCATTCCGTTCCGGCGAAAAGATGGACAAGGTCTCGGTGGAGGGAGGGGCCGTCGTGGAGGCGGGCAGCGTCGGAACCGGCAATTACGCCGGGGCCTGTTGGTCGGATGATGGCAACATCATCATGAGCGAAGCGGCGGGGAGGGGGCTGATCTCGATTCCGGCCGCGGGAGGCGCAATCAAAACACTCGTCCCTTTGGCTTCCGATGAGTTCGCGCTGGGGCTTCCGCAGATGCTGCCCGGCGGTAAGGCAGTCCTGTTTGTTCAGGTGACGGCATTCGAGCCGGATAAAGTCAACATCCAGGTTCTCCGCCTGGCCGACGGCCACAGGACCACCTTGGTTCGAGGAGGTTCATCTCCCCGATATGTTGCCACGCCGGGAGGCGACTATCTCCTCTACGAAAACAAGGAGACTCTCTTCGCGATCCCATTCAATTTGGACAGACTGGAAACCCGCGGAACCGCTATCGCCATTCTTAACGATGTTGCTTACGATCCGTTCGTAGGAACCGGACAATTTGACTTCAGCCCCGCCCCCCAGGGACACGGCACGTTGGTATACCGGCGAAGCCGCGGCAATTCGTCCCAACTCGTGACGCTCAATTGGGTCGATTCGGCTGGAAAGAGGGAGCCGTTACGGGCCAAACCCGGCAACTACCATGCCTTGAGTATTTCACCCGATGGTAAGAAGATGGCCCTCAGCATCATGGGAGGTGATGGTGCCGGTATTTGGATTTACGATCTGGCGCGCGAAACCATGACGCGCTTGACCTTCGAGCAGGGGACCTACGACGCTCCGGTTTGGACGCCGGACGGCCGATTCATCGTTTTCTCGGCGTTCGGCGTCGGCATCCAGTATGCTCGCGCCGACGGCGCCGTCCGGCCGCATGTCTTGGTTGAAAGCAAGGCGATCCTCGATCCCGCGGCATTCGCCCCCGATGGCAAGGTTCTGGCGTATAACGAAATCAAGGGTGGGAGAACGCAGATCTGGACCGTTCCCGTGCAGGATGCTGGGAGTCAATTGAAAGCCGGCAAGGCCGAGGCCTTCCAAGGAGATGGTTTTCGATCGGCCGATGGGATCTCGCCCGATGGGCGGTGGCTGGCCTACACGTCCAGCGAATCGGGGAAGCTGGAAGTGTACGTCCGCGCGTTTCCGCTCTCGCCGGGGCAAGGAGGAAAGTGGCAGATCTCGAACGGCGATGGCAGAGAGTCCTTCTGGGCACACAATGGACACGATCTGCTCTATCGGTCGGGCGACCGGATCATGGCCGCGCGCTACTCGGCGCGAGGCGACACGTTTGCCGCGGAAACGCCGCGCGTCTGGCTCGACCATTTTAGTGGGATAGCATGGACACTGGCGCGCGATGACAAGCGCGCGCTAGTGTTCGCGCCCATCGAATCGGCGGAAACGTCCAAGCCGGATCACGAGGTCGTATTTCTTCTGAACTTCCTGGACGAACTGCGGCGTCGCGTGCCGGCGGGGAAATGAAGAAATGGGCCCGCAGACTTCCATAGGTCACTACCGCATCCTTTCCAAACTCGGCGAGGGCGGTATGGGCGAAGTGTATCGCGCCACGGACACCAAGCTCGGACGCGACGTTGCGATCAAAGTCCTGCCTTCGGCGTTTACCCAGGATGCCGCCCGCATAGAGCGCTTCCGGCGCGAAGCGCAGGTGCTGGCATCGCTGAACCATCCGAATATTGCGGCTATTTACGGCGTGGAAGATCTTGCGCTGGTGATGGAGTTGGTCGAGGGCCCGACGCTCGCCGAGATTCTCGATAAGGGGCCGACGCCGCTCGAGGAGTCGCTGGCGGTCGCGCGGCAGATCGCCGAAGCGCTCGAATACGCGCATGAGCGCGGTGTGGTACATCGCGATCTGAAGCCGGCCAACATCAAGGTAACGCCGGACGGACGGGTAAAGGTGCTCGATTTTGGCCTGGCGAAGGCGGTTGCCCAAGAGATCACTGCGGGTAATCCGGAGTCGTCGCCCACGCTGACAGTGGGCGCCACCTTGGCGGGCACGATTATGGGAACGGCCGCCTATATGTCACCCGAGCAGGCACGCGGGCAAGACGTGGATCGGCGCACGGACATCTGGGCGTTTGGAGCGGTGCTGTACGAAATGCTGACGGCCAGGCGGGCATTCGGGGGCAAGACGATCACCGATACTCTGGCCGCGGTCCTGACCACCGAGCCGGATTATTCCTTGTGTCCACCAAGCCTGCCGCCACGCATCCTCTACTTATTGCGGCGATGCCTCCGCAAGAAAGCGAGCGAGCGGCTGAGGGACATCGGCGAAGCGCGCATCTGGATCGACGAGGCTGGCGAAGAAACCGAAGCGCCTGCGCCACCTTCCCGTCGCTGGTGGCTTGCTGGCGTAGGCATAATCGTGGTAGCCGCTCTTCTCGCCGCGTATGTATGGCGGATAGTCTCGGCGCCGGCGCTACCCGCCTGGAAAGGGACCTTCCTCGGGGGACCTGAGCTCGTAATGGATCCGCGCATCTCGCCGGATGGCAAGACGCTCGCATTTCAAGCCATGGTGGACGGCTTGTTTCAGTTAGCAGTCATGAAGCCGGAGACTGGGAACTGGACCGTTCTGACGCAGGAGCGCGAGAGAGGATCGGTGCAGGAGATCACCTGGTCGCCCGATGGAACAAGACTGTACTTCGCCCGTGCGCTGGCCCGAAGTGGCATTTACAGCATCCCGGTCCTGGGAGGGGAAGAACGGCTGGTCCTCGATGACGCATTGAATCCGGAAATGCTGCCAGATGGCAGTCTCCTGGTTCTCAAGACCGACGCGAAACGAAAGTTCCAGGTTTTCCGCTTTTGGCCGGAAACCGGAAAACTTCAGCCGTTACCGGCGGAACTCAATTTCGACGCTGTCTCTCCGCCACTGAGGCCCTTCCCGGACGGAAAGGAGGCCGCCTACGTTGGTTGGCCCATAGAGGGGGGACAGAATCATGTTGGGACACTATACGCACTCGATCTAGCGACAGGCAAGTCGCGGCGTCTGGCGCCAGGTCAGGTGATTTCGCCAAACCATGAGGGGATCGGATTTCCGATGGCGATCACACCGGACGGAGCGAACGTACTATTGCGTTTGTCCGGAGGAGATCTGCGATCCATCACGGCCTTTCCTCGGTCAGGAGCTGGGGCACCGCAAACCTGGCTCAGCCTGACGCAGAGTTCCTGGTATATGGACGCTGGGCCGGACGGCAGCCTGTACCTGGATCAGGTGTTGGAACGGCCGGAAGCGCTGCGATTCCCTCCAGGCGGTGGGCGCCCGGAGAGATTGATGGGCGATATCGTATTGGGCCCGGTACTGGAACGCGTGGATGGAAGTCTGCTGGTTTCCAGCGTATTCGCCGGACACACCCGAATCGCGATGGGACGGCCAGGCACGAACCCGACACCGGTTTCGGAAACACGCGATGAGATCGACGTTTCGATGACGAAGGTTGGAGAGAGTGCGGTTGCCTTTCCTCTAGGGCCGCAGGGGAACAAGGTGATCGCGATCGCATCGTTGCCGGATGGAAGGATTACGAAGAGACTGCCGGTTCCGGGAGGCGTTATCGACGCTCTGGCTTCCTCTCCCGATGGCCGCCGCATTTTCTACGTCTCCGGGCAAGAGATCTGGTCTGTCTCTACTGAAGGCGGAGAGCCGACGAGAATCACCGAGGGTGACGGCATTGCGGCGGGGTCCGAAGAACTGATAGCAACCATGCATGAGAATGACGGAATCCATTTGTTGCGGGTGGCCCTGGCGGGAGGAGAACCGGTGAAAGTCCCGCTGCCCTCCACCCCGATGGCAGAAACCAAGCTCCATCCCACAGCCGTAGGACCGGGCGGGCGGTTGCTTGTGGAGGTGACCGAGCCGCACGTGTGGTTTTACCGCATGGCCACGGTGGACCCGAAGTCCGGACGCGTCGACCTGCTTCCGGTCGACTACAACGGGGATATCTGGTTTCCCGGTTGGACACCGGACGGGAAGATCGTTGCGACGGGTTTGCAGTACAGTTTCAGCCTTTGGCGCATGCACCGCTGATTCAGGCGGACTCCGCCGTCTGCCGCCGCGGACTGGAACCGATCACCCACGTCGCCCACAGCGCGGCCAGGGCCGGAATGCAAGGTAGGGCGAGTCCGCGGCCTCCGTACCACGACCCCAATTCGATTGGCATCACGCCGCCGATGACGACATCCGTCATCAGCTCGACAAATGCGCGAGCAATCCAAAGCGGCGGAGCAGCCAGAGGAGGACCAAATTGAAGAGGACGGTGCAACAGCCGTTCACCAAGTCCTGCCAGACGCTCTGGTAGAACGTAAGACTAAACAATGCAGCCAGAACCGCCGCCGCACCATCGGCCAACCACAGACGTTTCCGAGCGAAAAGGCGGGCCAGAGGCGCGAAGAGCATGATCAGGTAGCAAGGCGATCCCAAAGCACCCGAGAATGCCCCGAGGAATACTGGAACACGTTTAGCGTGACCAGCGGTGCCGGGAGCAGATCCCGGAAATAGCGCCCCATCAGCCATGCCGACCATGAATACGCCACTTCGGCCACCAGGATGGCGGTAATTCCGGCAATTATGTGTGACGCCACCAAAGGATCGGTGAACTGCCGCGCATGGAGGCGGCTCCAGGAAATCAACGAATCCGGCCAATGGCGGCGGATATGCGGCTCGATGCCCAGGTACAATAACCACTCTCAGATCTCGCGCAAGTAATTGCCTGCTCGGCGATGCGCCAACGTTCTTGCTCTTGTTCTCATGTCGCCGCGGGTTGAGATGCATGGCACAAGGTGAGAACATCGTTCCATATGCAGCGTGCAGTTCTCTCCGATCTTGTCATCGCAGCGTTCTGCTCCATGGCAGCAATCTTATTGAGCGCGGAACAATCCTCGCCCGCCGGCTCGCCGGCTCCCCCACGTTCCACGTACTGCAATCCCTTGGCAATTCCCAACTATCCCGTCGGCAAACGCGTTCGCGACATCGTACCCGGCACGCCAGTGGGCGCGACCGACCTCTGGCTGCAGGACCATACCGAGCAGTTCCGCGAACTGGCCGATGTCACGGTCCTCTGGCACGAGGGCAAATGGTATATGTATCCATCGGTGGACATGGCTTGGGTCAGCAGCGACGGCGGTATCTCCTGGCAGCACCATCCGCTCAACATACGCGATATCGGATATGCCCCCACGATCGTGCGTCACAAAGGCAGGTTCCTTCTGATGGCGTCCGAATCGGAGGTCTACACTGCCGATTCGCCGCTCGGACCGTTCAAGCCCATAGGCAAGATTCCGTTGCCGCCGGGCCTCCCCTCCCAGATCGATCCCATGCTCTTCTCCGACGATGACGGCCGTCTGTATTATTACTGGGGCTGCACCCCGACCGGCGGCATTTATGTCGTGGAACTGGATGCGGATCACCCCACGCGCCTGCTGGGCAAGCCCGTGAAGCTTTTGGGATTCGAGCCAGAGCGCTTCCCCTGGCAACGCACCGGCGACTGGAATGAAGACCCGAACCAGGGATGGATTGAGGGCTCATGGATGCTCAAGCGGAACGGTACATATTACCTTACGTACAGCGCCGGCGGCACTGAGAACCGCACCTACGCGGTGGGTTGCCTGACGTCGAAATCGCCGATGGGACCGTTCACGCCTCAGAAGAACAACCCGATCCTCCGCTCGACTGAAGGTCTGATCACCGGCACGGCCCACGGCAGTTTCGCCGAAGGACCGAATCATTCGCTCTGGGCGTTTTACACCGTGCGGGCTGGCGTGGTGCATGGCTTTGAGCGGCGCCTGGGCATGGACCCGGCATACATCGGCAAAGACGGGGAACTGCACGTCAAACCGCCCTCATCGACGCCGCAGCGATTTACGGACACGAGCGAGGGCGCCACCGCGGCCGGATGGGTCCCGCTGAATGCGAATCGTTGGACGAGCGCTACAACAGCCGCTGGTAATCTCTCCAGCCGTCTTGCTGTCGATAACGATCTGCGGACCTGGTGGCAACCGCAAGTTGGAGATGCGGCTCCGGCGCTCACCAGTGCACTGGTGAGCAACGCCACGGTACGTGCGATCCGCATCGTCTGGCGCGATATTGGCCTGAATACTGCGAAAGGACTTGCGCCTGGACCCTTCCGCTATAAGGTGGAGGTGCAAAACGCGTCCGGTGCGTGGGTCATCGCCCTCGACCGCGGCAGCAGCACCGAGGACTTTCTGATCGATTATCGCGAGTGCTCTCCGACTTCCGGCACAGCCGCGCGTTTAGTTATCTTGGGTGCTCCGAAGGGTATCACACCGGGGGTGGCTGAGTTCACGGTATTTGGTGAAGCCGCGAAGCGCTAATCCACCCGCTTCGCATCGATAGGCCAAGATCAGGCCGGTTGATCGTGAAATCCCTTCAAATTACTGCGCCCGAATCTCCACCACGGCGACCGTATACGGTTCCAGTTCCACCACCAGGTCCTTCGTGTACTCGATCGTCCGGCTGACAGGCCGGATGGTGTCCGGCCGCTCGAGCGATGCCTTCTCCGTCAGCCCCGCCGTGATCGTGTGCAGCCGCGCGGTGGCCCTTTCCGGCACGCGCGCGCCCCGCAATCTGGCCAGCAAGGTGTTTCGCCGGCCCTCGTAGTTCGCGGTCTTGATCACGACCCGCCGCCCGTCCGCGCTCGCTGTCGCGATCGCGTCGACCGTGCCCTGCTGCCACTCTTCCGGCTTCATCGTCGCGATCTCCCGGAAAAACAGGCTTCGATCGGCCGCGTCCCGCTCTGTGCCGCTTGCTGATGCCAGATACCGCTCCGCATAATGCTCTCGAAACAGTCTTGCCACCGGATACGCCCCTCCTGGAAACCACGACACGTGGTCGTGGTAAATGAGTGACGTCCACGTCGGATCGTCCTCCGTGTTGCGCATGAGCAGGGCGGGACACGCCATCGTCAGTTCAGGCCCCAGTTCCTCGTACAGCATCAGGCTCCCAGCCGCGTGCAGCCCCGCCCGCCAGTCGTAGGTCCGCGAGAGGTTCCACTCCAGCACGCCGACACGGATCTGTGGCCATGCCGATGCCCGGATGTAATCCCGCAGTTTCAAGAGGTAATCGCGGATCCTGCGCAGCCCGATCTCGTAGCTCACCGGTTCGTACTCGTAGTTGTGCACGCCGAGAATATCGAAATTCTTTCCCGCCAGGTCGATGAGCTTCTCGCTCCAGTCCATGTCGTTGGAACGCTTCTGTCCGCAGGCCACGATCCGCGCGCCGGGCGCGATCTCCCGCAGTCGTGCGCCGTACACGTTCACAACCTCGGCGTACCGCTCCGGTGTAAAGCCGTTGTTCATCGGCTCGTTCTCGATCTGGAACAACGTCACGCCGTATGGTTCGGGATGTCCGTTCGATGCCCGCCGGCGTCCCCAATCCGTCGTCGGCGGATCGTTCAAATACCGGACCCAATCCATCGCGTATTCCACCTGGTCGCGCGCCGTTCCCGGCGCCGCCAGCACGATCAGCGGCTCGGCCTTCAACTTATGGCACAATCCCAGGAACTCGTCCGTGCCGAACCCGAAGTAATCCGAGTACCCACCCCAATACACGTTCGGATGATACCCGCGTGAGACATACGGGCCAATGCCTTCCTTCCATTTATAGGTCGACGCGAACGACCCGCCCGGCCAGCGGATGAACGTGGGAGCAAGATCGCGGAGCGCGTGCATCAGGTCAGGCCGCAGCATCCCGTCTCGCCGCACATCCGCTGGCATCATCGAAACGAAGTCGACCAGCGCCGCCCCCTTTCCCGCCGCCACGATTTCGACCGCAGCCTCCGTATCACGCACCGGACTCCTGAACGAAAACCGCACTTCCTGCCAGCCGCTGCCAGACACACCGAGCCGTGCCGACGCGATCGCCTCGCCCTTCGACGCCAGGACCTGCAGGGTCAACTCCGGCGCCCCCAACTCCGGTCGAACCCACGCCGAACCGTCATACCTCCGCCCGTTGTCCACGAAGATCCGCCCCTGCCGGATGCCCGCGCGGCCCCCGTCCACCCGCAATCGCACGCTCTTCTTCCCGTTCGAGAACTCCACGTCCGCGACTTCCACCGCCCCGCGCTCCGCGAACGGCTTCCAGTACGTCTCGAAATCCGATCCCTCGAAACCCGCCCCGCGAATCTGTTCCGCGAACAATCCGTCCTCGACCGAGTGATTGATGTGTTCCAGGAACTGCCCGTAAATCAAGTTATCGATTGGAGTAGAAACGCGATCCATATCCACAGGCAGCACGATCACGCGTCCATTCGGTGCGGCCGCCGCCGCGCCTGCCGCTAGCGAGCTCAAGACAAACTTTCGTCGATTCATACGATGGGCAGTATACAACCCAGCGACGACATTGGGTTACGGCGCTCCTCGTCGCACCGACTTCCACCAGCGCCGCGTGCCGCAGGAGGATATCGGGATAGGGCGGCGATTCATTCTTTGCGCCTTCCAGCGATGGCGCCATACGGAACCTCGGTTCCGTCACGAGTCCGGTCCGCTTCGTCATCGCCGGCGATGCAGCCGAGTCCAAGGCGCTCCGCAACGGCGTGGAATCGCTCCTTTGAAGAATGCCGCTCCACAGTGCTATGCCATCCGGCGCAGGGAGCAGCGCGGAGCGGCGGAGACACGACTCATGTGTTAAAGAGAAGAGGTGCCCTTCCGCTGCCTGTGCTTCCTGCTCGGTATCGTCGTTTCCTTGCCGGCGCAACAGAACATTCCGCCCACCGAGGTCACCGTGCAGCCGATTCCAAACGTCTACGAGCGCCTGAGCCTGATCACGAACTGGGTCGAGAACGGCAAAGCACCGGGCAAATCGGTTTTTGCCATCGCGGGCGAACGCAGCATGCCGATGTGCTCCTATCCGGAGTACCCGAAGTATTCTGGCGGGCCGACCGGATCGGCGAGTTCGTACACCTGCGCTGCCCAGTAGAAGATCAATCGATCACACACTCCACGCGCGAGCCATCTTTGGAGAGCGTGACGTGAGCGGTCTTTGTCTTGCCGCCGGATTTCACCTCGATGTCGTAGTCACCTAAAAATCCGCGAGTGACGAACGCGCCTGTGCGATTGGTCTTCCCGCTCGCGTTGGTCCACCACTTATTGAAGACGAGGTCGCGGTAAACGTCGTAGTTAGGCTTGGGCGACCAGTCGCGCCGGAGCATGGCGCCGGTAGGCCGCCAGTGCGCGCCTTCCCAGAAGCCCCACATCAGGAACGCCTTGACCCTGGGTTGGCTGAAGGCGATGGTGAGAAAATCGCGAGTGTAATCGGCTTGAGTGGCTTCGTCCTGCGTGTTGATGTCGAACTCGGTGATTTCGAGCTCTTTGCCGAACGCTGAAAAGCGATCGAATCGTTTCACCAGATCATCGATGCCGGTGACTCGAGCCGGAAAATGGCTTTGCAACCCGATGCCATCGACCGGGGCGCCCTGATCGATCAGATATTGGATGGTCTGCGCGTAGTCGTCCTGATGCGCTTTATCGTCGGTTTCGAGGATGTTGAAGTCGTTAATGTAGAGCTTGGCCTCTGGATCGCCAGCGCGTGCGGCCTGGAACCAATCGACCATGGCGTGGCGGCCGAGGATGTCCATGAAATCGTGATTGGTGAAAGTTTCGTTGATGACGTCCCAGTCGACCACGCGGCCGCGGAGTGCGGCGGTGGTTTCGGCGATGTGATCGGTGATGACCTTGGCGAACGCGGTCGGATTGTCGCGGGCGTCCGTGGCGGCCTTGACGTTAGTATTGCGCCAGGAGGGCCAAACGAGATTGTGTCCGCGGACCTGGAGGCCGTTTTCGCGCAGCCAGTCGATTGTCGCGAGCGTGCCTGGGCGAGAGGCTTCATTGGCCCATTGTGGCCACTTGGTCTCGTTTTCCATCACGGCGAAGTTGAAGTTCTTCTTGATCTCCTCTTTGTATCGCGCGAGATTTTCCTGGGGCATGCGGCCGCCGGTGAAGGCGACGCCGCTGACGGCAGTACCCCAGAGGAAGGCGTGCTTTCGCATATGGATGGCGACCTCCGCGTTAGCGACAGGTTTACCGGATGCGTCTTTGACAACCACGGTAAGTTCGCCCTTGCGAAGCTTGTCGATGCGGGATTCGGCCGCTTTGCGCCAGGCCGCGCTGGTTCCGCTGCCCTGATAGCCGAGCTTGGTGAAGGGCAGGTCTGCGACCTTTTTTCTTGTGCCGTAGTCCAGTAGTTCGATGCCGCCAAGCTCGACGGTCTGCGGCTGGAAACCGAGGGTGAAGAAGAGTTCGCCCTCGCCCTTGTTGTATGCGCGAGTGAGGGCAAAGGGGAAGGTGACCTTCTTCCAGCTTGAGCCGGCAACGGCCGCGGCGCTGAGAGGCGGCTGGCCTTTGAAGAAGCCGCGGCCGCCGCGGCCAGGGACAGCACCGGCCGCTCCCGGCGGGACTTGGCCGCGAGGGGCTGCCGGCGGCGCTCCACCCGGAGGCGGGCCTTGTGGCGCGGCACCGGGGACAGTGCGGAATCCAGCATCGAGTGTGGCGGCTCCCGTGCCGGCGGAGCGCATATAGAAAGAGACCATCAGGACGTCGCCGGCGGCCATCGTGGCGTCGATTGGGGTCGAGATCTGGACGTCATTGGCGCGTTCGGGCTTCTTCGTGATCTCAATGCGGAGCACGGTCTTGAACGGCTGGCCGGTGACGGGCACGTTGGTGATTCTGGCGGATTCGCCCGCTGCGCCGTTCAGCTTAAGCGCAGCGATGGAGTCGGGCGGCAGAAGCAAGGCCGGGGCGTCGGCAGCGAATGCGAATGGGGCCAGTGACGCCAGTGCGGCGCCGACGAGAAGAGAGCGTACTCGGTACATTAGGGTCTCCTTAGTTGGAACGTCATATTTTAACTACTCAGCCGGTCTCCAGTGGTGCTCGTCGTTTTCTGCATTTACCTTCCGCTCCTGGGCGGTTCGATCCTCGCGGTTAAAGCCATCGAGACTCTTGTGCTTCGCAGGGTACCGGTCACGCGGAGATGGCTTGGTCTGGCTCCCACGTAGAAGATCGGCA
>DATJYJ010000325.1:0-59785 GCA_035578025.1 Verrucomicrobiia bacterium | reverse complement strand
AAAGACAACTTCGCCCGAGCGCTGTCTGGGCGCACCAAAACTCCGTCCCTCGAAGACGGTCCCGTCTTCCAGGGCGAGGATTGCAGAATTCAAGTTAGGCTGTTCCTCCCGGGGAGTGGATAACTTCCAGTTTAGCAGACGAAGTGGCGCAGGCCTCCTGGCCTGCGCAGGGCAGGTCGGAAACCTGCCCCACGGGCGCACAGGTGTGCCGTTTCGGCATGTAAACCCCGCTTGGCGAAAATCGGTCTACCCATTCGAATGGAACTGGCGGCGCGGAATGCGGAGACCCCGGATGATTTCGATTCGCTGGTCCGCCTGCATCGGCCGCGGATCTTCCGCTTCATCCTGGCATCGCTGCGCGACCGGGAGACCGCGGAAAACCTGACGCAGGATTGCTTCGTCAAGGCCTACCAGGCGCGCCGGCAGTTCCGCGGCGCATCGAGCATTACGACCTGGTTCATGCAGATCGCGGCCAACCTGGTGCGCGACCACGAGTCCAGCAGCCGGCTGAAGTTCTGGAGACGCACGCTGCATCCGGATGCGGACGTGGCGGACATCGGCAATTCGATTCCGGACCGGCAGCAGTCTCCGGAAACCAGGGCCGCCATTCAGGAGCAGGTGCGGGCCGTCTGGGCGGTAGCGGCGCAACTGCCGGCACGGCAGCGCACCGTGTTTCTGCTCCGGTTCGTGGAGGATCTGGACCTTCTGGAGATCGCCGAAGTCACCGGGATGAAGGAAGGCACGGTCAAGGTACACCTCTTTCGGGCGCTCAACTCGGTGCGCGCCCGCCTGGAGGCTGCGAAATGAACAGGCATCTCAGCGAAGGAGAAGTAATCATGTTTCTCATCGGTGACGTCAGCGTGGAAGAGCGCCGGCATGCGGCGGAGTGCGAGGCGTGCGGCGCGAGAGTCGCAAACCTGGCCGGATCGATCGCGAGTTTTCGCGGTGCGGTGCGGAACTGGAGCGAGCAGACGGTGGAGCAGCGGTGGACAGTGATCCCGGGCGCGGATCACCTGGGACGGCTGCTGCTGCCGGCATCGCTCGATGTGCCGTGGTACCGGTCGCTGTGGAGCGGTGTGGCGGAGATCTTCCAGCCCGCGCCTCCGCCGCTGGACATCACTTCCAGGCCGGTGCTGGTGCGCGCCATCTGGGGGCAATACGGGCGGCAGAAAAAGTCGTGGGTGATGTCGGTGGGGCTGCAATCGGCGGTGGTCTTGTCGGTGTTCGCAGCCGCGGTAACGCCGGCGGTGCAGCACAAGATCGTGAACGCCGTGATCCCCCTGGTGGCGCCGGTGGACCCGGCGCCGTATCAGCAGAAGGCGGCGGTGCGGGGCGGAGGAGGCGGCGGCGACCGGTCGACTCTGGACGCTTCGAAGGGCCGGCTGCCCAAACCCGCACTGAAGCAGTTCACGCCTCCCATGGCAGTGGTCGCGAACCTGAACCCGAAGCTGAGCATGGATCCGACGATCATCGCGCCGCCGGACCTGCAGCTTCCGGATGTCAATATGACGCAGTTCGGCGACCCGCTGGGGAGGATCGGTCCGGCGTCGAACGGACCTGGGTCGGGCGGCGGCATCGGCCCGGGCAAGGGCGGAGGCGTGGGTGTGGGCGATGGACCTGGATTTGGCCCCGGCGAAGGAGGCGGCGTGAGCGGCGGGGTGTACCGTGTAGGCGGCGGAGTATCCGCGCCTTCCCTACTCTCGAAGGTGGAGCCCGAATACTCCGAGGAGGCGCGCAAGGCCAAGCACCAGGGTGTCGTGCTGCTGTATATCGAGGTGGATCCCGCGGGACGGGCGCAGAATGTGCGCGTGCTGCACAGCCTGGGGCTCGGACTGGACGAGAAGGCAATGGAGGCCGTGAAGAAGTGGAAGTTCCGGCCCGGCATGAAAGACGGCAGGCCGGTGACGGTGGCCGCGACCATCGAGGTCAGTTTCCGGCTGTTGTGACGCTGGATATTTGGCTCGGCCGCGTGTATGCTGTTCCCGTAGAAAGGGGCCGGGACGAGGGGTTTCCCCATAATGGGCAGCGTACAGTTGGTATTGGTCGTTCTGTGCTCAGCGGCCTGGGGACAACCGACAGGAACTGCCGCGAAGGACCTCGCCGCCCGCCTGGCCACCGCCGATAACCCGGACCAACTGCTGGCGGCCAATGCGGGCCTCGTCAACGCCGAGCTGGCAGAGGCGCTGGTGGAGCAGGGAACCACGGCGCGCAACCGCGGCGACACGGCGAAGGCCCTGGCAGCGCTGAACCTGGCGCGGATGATCGCGGAACGTACGGAATCGGCCGGTGCGCGAGCATCGGCGCTAAACGGGCTCGGCCTGGTCTACTCCGACCGGGGCGACTACGCGTACGCCCTGGAATCGTATCGCGCGAGCCTCGAACTCAGCCGGGAGGCGCACGACGACGCCGGAGCGGCCCGAGTGCTGACGAATCTGAGCGGGATGTATTCGGCGATCGGCGATCTTCAGGTTGCGGAGGAGCATCTCGGGAAAGGCCTGGAAATCGCGCGCAAGCTGAATGACAAGCGGCTGCTCACCAACGCCCTGGGCAACATGGCGGTGCTGCACGCCCGGCGCGGCGACTACCTGCACGCCCTGGCTCTTCTCCAGCAGTGCAACGAGCTGTTGAAGGACGGCCCCGACAAGCGCGGGTTGGCGGCCAACCTCAACAACATCGGCAACGTGTATCTTTGGCAGGGCGACCTGGAGCAGGCGCGGGCGTATTTCGGGCGTGAATTGGAGGTCGCACGGTCGGCGGATCTCAAGCCGCTGGTGGCGATCGCATGGATGGGGCTGGGGCGCGTGGCGGAATTTCGCGGGGACCTGCGCGGCGCCATCGCCAACTACGAGAAGAGCCTGGCGGTGCTCAACGAGACCGGAAACAAGCCGTTCGCGGCCAGCGACCTGACGTACATCGGCAGTGCCTACTCCTGGCTGGGCGAGCAAGAGAAAGCGATCGAGTATTTCCAGAAAGGCCTGGAGATCCAGAAGGCGGTACACGCCGGAAGCGAGGCCGCCCTGACCATGGGACGGATCGCGGAGGTCTACAACCGCAAGGGCGATTACGCCAAGGCGCTGGAGGCCGCAAGCGAGGCGCGCGAAATGGCCAACGCCGGCGGATTGCGCGAGGCGGCGTGGCGCGCCGACCTGGAAGCCGGGCGCGCGCAGCAGGGTCTGGGCGAGAAGGCGCAAGCGGAACAGCGCTTCCGCGACGCCATCGCGACCATCGAAGCCTTGCGGCAGGGTGTCGGCGGCGCCGAAACCCAACAGGAGAGTTTCTTCGAGACCAAGCTCGAGCCGTACCACCGCATGGTCGGCCTCCTGATCGCAAGCGGCCGCAGCGCGGAGGCATTCCAATTCGCGGAGCGCGCCAAGGCCCGGGTCTTGACGGATGTCTTGCGGAACGGGAGAGCGGAGCTTGCGGCGCAGATGAGCGAGGAGGAGCGCGCGCGGGACCAGAACCTTCGCGTCCGCATGGCCTCGCTCAACACGCAGCTCATGCGGGCGCGAAACGGCGGTTCGAGCCAGCAAGCCGCTTCGATTACCGCCGACCTGGCCCGGGCGCGGGCGGACTACGAGAATTTCCAGAACGAACTCTACATCCGGCATCCAACGTGGAAGGCTGCCGGGGGCAAGATGGAATCGGTGAGCGCGGACCAGGCGCTGGCGGCGGACCCGAAGGTCGCGTTCCTGGAATTCGTCGCCGCCGAGGACCGGGTCTACGGATTCGCATCGCAGGGCTCGCAGAAGGTGAAGTCCTTTACAGTTCCGATATCGCGCGAGGCGCTCGCGAAGCTGGTGGAGCTGTTTCAAAACCAACTGGCGGGACGAAACCTGGCGTTCCGCTCGACGGCGTCGGATCTCTATCAGAAGCTGATCGCTCCCGCGGGCCTGGACCTGGCGAAGACGCGCCAACTGGTGGTGGTGCCGGACGGCGTTCTGTGGGAGTTGCCCTTCCAGGCGCTGGCGAATCCGCAGGGGCGGTACCTGCTGGACGAGTGCGCTGTCTCCTATGCGCCCTCGCTCACCGCGCTGAAGACGATGAGCGATGTGAAGCGGCAGCGGAGGAGCACCCCCGCGGGCGTGCGGTTGTTCGCGATGGGCGATCCCGCGGTGGAGAATCGGGCCGCAGCGACGCAGGCCATCGCCCGCGAGGGAACTTTCGATGCGCTGCCCGGCGCAAGAATGGAAGTACAGACGCTGGGGAAGATCTACGGCGAGCGCAGCCGCATCTACGTGGGCGCCGATGCCCGGGAGAGCCGCTTCAAAACCGAGGCGGGCAATGCCAGGGTGCTGCACCTGGCCACCCATGCCGTATTGAATAATGCCAGCCCGCTCTATTCATACCTGTTGCTGGCGCGCGACCCTGGCGGAACCGATGACGGCCTGCTGGAGGCGCACGAACTGCTCGCCATGAACCTGAACGCGGAGCTGGTGGTGCTATCGGCCTGCGAAACCGCCCGCGGCCACGTGGGCGCGGGCGAGGGCATGATTGGCCTGAGCTGGGCGCTGCTCGTGTCCGGTGTTCCGACCACGGTGCTCAGCCAGTGGAAGGTCGCGTCGGACAGCACCGGCGCGCTCATGACAGCGTTTCACCAGAATCGAGCCAAAGACATGAGCGACGCCGAGGCGCTGCGGGCAGCCGCATTGAGCGTACGCAAGAATCCGGCCTACCAGCACCCGTTTTATTGGGCGGCGTTCACTTTGATCGGGGCTGGTCTGAATTGACGGCAGCCAGCAAAGTGGCGACAGTGGCTGAGCCTGGATTCTGATCCGCCGCCGCGCGCAGCTCCAGCCTGGCCTGATCGAGGAGCCCCGCCTGTGCATAGGCGATGCCCATCACCAGGTGGGAGTCATTCGATGTGGCTCTCAATCGGGCCAGGCTGTCCTCCGAAGCTGCGTCCAAAACCTGGAATTTCGCTTCCGGCTCGGGCGGTGCCGGCGAGGTCGCTTCGGCGCCGTCGCGGCGCACGGTGAGCTGCCAGGAATAGCGCGTCCCGCGGCGAAGGCCGATTGGCGAACGCCACTGCGCCTCTCGAATCCAGCCGCTGGAGGCAGCCGGCTGGAAGTCACCGGTATAGACGCTCACCTGGTACTCCGCGCCGGGGACCGGCTTCCAACGGAACACCGGAGCAGGCGTTTCGACCAGAATGCCCACCGGTTCCAAAAGCTCCGTGCCTTTGGGCGCCGCCGGGGCGCCGAGGAGGACGTCGCGTTTCGCGGACAGGCCGGCAAAGGTTGGCATGTCGACGCGCTGCGACACAAGAGCGCGCTCGACGGCGGTGCGGATTCCATCGGGCAATCCATCGAGCCCCGATACGGCGCCTTGCGCGGTGATGGTGATCTGGCGGCTGCCATCGAGAATGATCCTGGCGGGAGCTTGAAGGGGCGGCTGCACGCGTGCGACCGGCGCGGACGGGCGCGGACGCAGCGCAATGCCAATGACCAACGCGCACGCCGCTGCCGTAACAAGCGCCAAGGCCGCTTTCCATCCGCGGATGGCACTCCAGAATCCCGGCTCAGGCGTCTGGTCCCGGGCGAGCTCGGCTTTCAGTACGCGCAGGTCGCGCAAATATGCCGCGCAGGACGCGCAATCGCGGATATGGCAATCCACGCGCCCGGCGTCGCTGGCGGCGCCATCCACGTAAGCCGCAAGCTCGTCGTAGGTCAGGTGCGAGAACCCTTCGGATTCGGAACGCAGGCGGGTATAGAGTGACGCGGCGGCCACTGCCAGCCCGGCGTCCTGCGAGACGAGGACGCGGCACGCCTCGCATTCCGCCAGGTGGTCGGAGACATCGAGCATCTCGGACGCGGACAATGAGCGCGCGCGGTAGGATGCGATTTGCGCTTCGGTCAGGTGCTCCATACGTTCCCCATCGCGCCTGGGGCGCGCGGGCAGGCCGGGAGGCCTACCCTACTGTACAAGGATGCGGAGTCTTTCGACAGATTGCCGGCGGTCGAACTAATTCTCACGGCCGGCCTCCAGAAGGCGGCGGGCCAGGCGCTTGCGCGCCGTGCTGCGGCGGTTGGCCACGTCCTGGCGGCTGATTCCGAGGAGTTCTGCGAGCCGCATGTCGTCGAGCGGGAGGTCGTTCCAGAGGCGGGCGAAGTCCAGGGCGTCCATCTCCAGGATTGCGGCGATCTGCCGGACCGAAGCGATGCCCAAGCTGTCGAAGAGCCGAATGTCGCCGCCCGCGGAATCGTTGAGGTTGAGGAGCAGGGCCTTGCGGTGCTCCAGTGGCAGTGCGCCGATTTCCTTCCACACGCGGCGGATATAGTCGCGGTGAATGAGCTGCGCGTCCGCGGAGGGGTGGTCGTCGGCGGATTCGTCCACCGGTTGGGCCCGCTCCTCGTTGACGCCCGAGAGTTCCGCAGTGGCATCCACGAGTGCGTCAAATAGAAGAGGAGCTCCGGCTGCCTTGAGAAGCTGCCCGATCAATTCGGCCACCGGAAGCCGGCTGGCATCGACGCGCCGGCGCAACTCGTCGCAGGCGCGGCCGAGAAGTGCCGCGTCGGTGAGGGCCGCGCGCCCGCGCTGGCTCGCAAACCCGCAGACATCCGTGCCTTCCGCGCCTTCCCAAAGGTCGAATTTCGGCGAGTGGGTGGCCACGTAACGCACCTTCATGGAGAGACTCAGCCAGGCCGGCCGCTTCGATCGGAAGTACGCGTTGCAGGCGTTGTAAGCCGTGACGGCGGCGTAGGCGTTGAAGTCGCGAACGGCGGCGAACCCGTCTCCGGACTTCATCCGTTCGAGGCGCGCCAGGAGCTGGCAGAGAGCATTCTGACAGACATCCTCCACATCGGCGTGGGGCAGCCGGGAGAAGTCGGCGGAAGAGCCCAGCTTGAACCCCACGATCCGCCGGACCAGAGGCTCGGCGTGCCGGGCAAGGAGGTCGTCCAGCAGGACCTGTGCCCGTTCCGGGTCGGGTTCGCGCAGCCATTGATCCAGCGTTCCCTCCGGCCGGCCGGCTGCCCCCTGGGTATTCATCGGCTGCACCATTTTTATCATGGTTACGGCAATATCCGGGGCCGGTCTGCATCATCTGGTGACGACGGGAGGGGAGCATGACCGGGAAACTCGCCGTACTCGCGCTGGCTGCGATTTCTCTGGACGGCGCACAGTTCCTGATTGTCACCCGCGAGGTCAACGGCAACTGGTCGTTGAAGGAGGCCGACGAGGTCTCGGTCAACGGCAAGACCAAGGTACGAATGGCCACAGCGCCCGCCGGCCAGGCCGATTCCTGGGATCCCAAGGTCATCGGACACCTTCCGGCCGAGCCGCTGGAGAACCTGGCGCTGATTGCGCGCGGCGCGGACGGCAAGCTGTACACGCGGGCGGCGGACTCGAACGGCTGGACGCTGCTTCTGCCGGAATCGACCAATGCGAAAACGGCACAATCCTCCGCGGAGATCTGGCGCGGCGCGACCATCGCGATGAAGAGCGATCGCAAGGAGAAGGTCGCGACGCCGATGCCGTTCGCCCAGCTCTACCTGGTTTTCCCGGGCCGCGACCCGGCCGCTTCGGCTGCACGGCTGGCCACGGACGTTTCGGTGCACAAGGTTCCCGGGGTCGAAAATCCCGAAGCCTTCCGCCGCATGCTCGAGGCGCTTCCGGCGGCGGTGAAGGCCTATCCCTCCGCCGGTTCCGCCGACCAGATCCGCGGGTTTCTCCGCTCCGGCCTGGCGGGCCGGTTGTCGCAATGGTCCGATGGCGATGCCCCGGTGACCGTGCTCGAAGAGTGCCTGATGCTGAACAAGGCGGCGGAGGCGGCGTTTCCTAACGACGCCGCGCTGGCCGCCCTTCGCAAGCAGGCCGTCGACTCCAGGAAGCTGCTGGATCGCAGGGTCGCCATCCTGCGAGCCCTCCACGCCGGCAAGCAGTACGATGCGTTTCTGGCCGCGTACCGGGAATTCGAGCGCTACGACAAGTCGTTCCCCGACCTCGCCACGGCGCGGCGCGCCCACCTCAACGACAGCGCGGTGGCGCACGTGGATGCGGCGCGGCGGCTGCGCAAAGAGGGCGACTACGCGGGCGCCATCCGCCACCTGCGGCTGGCTCAACTGCGCAACCCCGAATTGAAAACCGCCGGGGAACTGCTCGAGGAAGTTCGGCTCGAAATCGCGCGGCTTTCGGCGCAGAAGTTCGCCGAGACGCGGCGCGGCATCGATCCGCGCTCGCCCGCCCAGGTCCAACTGCAACGCCGGCTGCTCCTGGCCGAGCAATACGCCAACGACGGCAAGCAGCAGGAGGCCGAGCAGGCGCTCCACGAGGCCGAAAGCATCGACAAAGACGAGCCCCGGATCAAGCTCATGCAGGCGCAACTGGCGTTCTCGCGCGGCGATTTGGGAATGGCGTTGGCCCTGCTCGATCTCTACGCCGGCGTGGCCCTCACTCAGGAGGACTTCGCGGAAGGCGAGAAGCTGCGCGCCAAGGTGCAATACAAGCTCGAAAACTCGCGCACCGAAGAACGGGGCCAGCTCAAAGACCTCTATGCCGGGCAGCGCTTCGCGGCCGCGCTGCAAACGGCCGCCAACGGTCTGAAGCTGGACAACGAAGAGCCCGAGTTTCTCTACCAGGCCGGGGTGAGCGCGTGCCTGCTGCGGCACTGCCAGGATGCGGGTGGACTGCTGCACCGGTATCTCGATCTGACCGACTCCACACAAGGCGTCCGCGAGCGGCGCATGGCGGCGATGCGGCTCTTGAAACTGGCGGAGAGCGATCCGCCGCCGCCCGCCAGGGGCAAAGGACCGGTGAGCTGGTTCTCGGGGGTCGCGCTCGATCCCGGGGTCTTCTACGATCCCGCGAGCCTGGCCTTCCAGGCGAAGGTGGTGCGCATCTCGGCCTCCGACCATCTCACGGTGAACTACGAGTGGACGGGCAATCAACTGCAATCGGTACACACGAAGTACGAGGAGAAGAAGACGGGGTCGAACATCGCCAAACTGGCGCTGGGCGTGGCGAGCGCTTCGCAAGGCATCAGCATGCCGGTCAACTGGAAGACCACGGGGCGCGAGACCAACGATTTCTACTTCAACTACTACGACGACATGCCGCAGGTCTACAACGTGGGCCGCGACAAGACGGTGGTCAAGAGCCAGACCATCCCGATCCGGATTCCGAGCTTCGGCGGCTTCGGCGGGTTCGGCATGCTCGGGTCGATGGCGGGCCTTGGCGGCATGCTCGCCGGTGGCGGATTGAAAGGGCTGGTGGGACTCGGCAGCATGCGCGGCATGGGCGGCATGAGCATGCCCGGCGGCCTGGCGGGACTCGGCGCCATGGGTCGGATGCCATCCGGAGTGGCGGGAATCTCGGCCGGAATGCCGGGCATGAGCGGATTCGCCGGCACAGGCGCCCTCGGGCTGAGCCAGCTCACCGCGCTGCGCCAGATGCACCCCGAGCAGAACTACTCGATCCACAACGATCCGCAGGGCGGCTCTACCAGCGGGACTCTCACGCTGTGGAACAATCCGAGGCTGGACACGCAGCTCACCTACCAGGTGACGGGCAAGCGCGTGGCCATCGGTTTCTCCGGCAATCACTACTTCCACCCGTTCGCGTGGGACGCCATCCACCTCTTCGAGCTCGACTACGACGATGAAGGGCGCGTGCGGCACGCCTGGGAGCTCGACGAGCCGAACTCGCCGCGGCTGGATTTCGCGTGGGAGGGGAAGCGGCTGATGAGTGTTACCGCCAGATCGGGTGCGGCGGGAACGGTGGTGTACTCGCGCACCATGAACTACGCGGGCGACCGCCTGGTGAGCGAGGCGATCACGCAAGCCGGCAAGACCTCGCACATCCAGTACAAGTACAACAAGCAGGGCGTGCTGATCGAGGCGGACTGTGATGGCGACACGTCGCTGGACGGCCGCTCGCGCAAGATCGAATTCCTGGACGAGACCGCGGACAAAGGGAAGCGCTGACATGACACACCGGATTACATGGGCGCTCGTGACATTGGCGGTGCTGGTGTCCGCCTCCCGTAGCGCATGCGCGCAAGCGGCGGCGCAGCGGACGATGAGCACGACGCCTCCCGGCACGACGTCGTCGAGCGGCCAGCCGGATGCGATCGACAATCTGCTGCGGCAGTACCGCACCATGTGGCAGAGGATGAGCGCCGCGCAGCAGAAAGCGTTCGTGGATTCCGGCGGCGCGACGCCCGAGCAGTACGAGCGCACGCTGCGGAGCAAGGGCGTTCCGGCGGTCCCGGCCAGTACTCAAACTCCATCACCGGGGCGCCAGGCTCAGAACGACCCGCGCGCGACCGTGGATGCCCTCGATTCGCTGACCACGTCCTTGCAGGACCTCAACGCCATCCGCGACGGAAACCTGGTGCGCGTGCAGAAGGACGGCTGTCCGCCGGAGGTGACGTCGCGAATCGCCGATCTGCGCGGGCGCCTGCGGCTGGACGAGGCGGAGCTAGCGGGAGAAGCCTCCGCGCCCGGGCCGGCGAAAGAGCGGACCAACGCGGCGGACCCGATGGCCCTCGCCGGCGATTGGTATAAGCAGTCGCCAAAGGCCGCGAGCGCCGCGAGCCGGCCGCCTGCGGACAGCGGTGACAGCAAAGAGAGCAAGCAGCTTGCCGATGTGCTCTCGGGCGTGCCCGCGCCGGCCAAGCACGCCCCGCGGATCGATGCGCAAAGGCAAAAGGAGCTGGAGGAGGAGATCGCGCGCATCCAGGCGGAGATCGCCCAGCTTTCGGGCGCGTGCGCGACGCTCAAGCGATAGGAGGAATCATGGTGCGCGGCTTTTGGACCATTACGCTGATCAGCGGCTCGCTCTGGTCACAGCAGCTTCCCACACCTCCGGCTGAGCAGCCGGCCGTGGCTCCTGCTCTGGCGCCGGTGCCGGTGGTCGCGGTGGATGTCGCTCCGTTGGCGCCCGCGGACCTGGCTTCGCCATACGCCAGCCCGCGCGATGAAGCCCGCCATCGTTTCCAGGCGACGCTCGCGCAATTGCAATCGTCGCGTAATGTGCGCGCCGCGATGCAGGGGTTCGCCGAGGCGTTTGCTCTCGATCGTACCTACGCCGCGGCGGCCTACAACCTGGGAGTGATCGCGGCCATCGGCGAGAAATGGGAAGATGCGCTGGCAGCGCTGGAAGAGGCAGCGCGCCTTGACTCGGCAGGAGTGGGCAAGCAGGCGGCGCCCTCGATCGAGCGGCTGCGCAGGATCTGCGCGCTGGAGGCCAGCCCGGCGGGCAAGCTCCAGCGCCGCTACGACGAAGCGCTCTATCCGGTCCTCCAGAATCTGCCTAAGATGCAAACGGCGGATGCCATGCAGGCCATCGCGGAAGTCGGGCGCATCGACCCCAAGCGCTGGGAGGCGCCGGCATTGATGGCCGCACTCAACGGCAACGGCCACGGGTACGATGTTGCGGCCAAGTTCCTGGAGATTGCGGTGGCCAACGCGGCCGATCCGCAACTGAAGGCGCGGCTCCAGAAGGCCCTCGACGCGGCGCAGCGCGAATTGCGCTACGATGCCGCGCGCGCCGCCGCCGATGCCGCCGCCGACCGGGGCGAGCTCGAGAAGGCCGGGTCGCTCTACGAAGACGCCTGGGCGGTGATTCCCGCCCGCTCGTCGAATGGGATGGAGGCGGCCTCCGCCTGGCTTCTGCATGACGACACGGCGCGCGCATCCGCAATACTGGTCCGTCTCGGAGAGAGCGGCGATCCCGAGCTCGCGCCGCTGGCGGGCGCCATGCTCAAAGAATTGGAGCCGATCGAGCCCGCCGCCAAAGCGGCCGCGCCGGATGCCAGAGAGTTTTTCCGCGACGCGGGGCCGACGCAGCCGGTCGTGTTGGCCGACATGATTCCGCAGGTGGATACCACCAACATGGAGCTGCTGGCGCGGCCCCTGCCGAAGCTGGTCCAGGATACCGAGCCCGTGTTGCTGCTGGCCGCGATCTCGACTGCTCCCGGCGATGCGGCGGCCGCGACGCCTCCGGACCTGGCTGCGCCGCGCATCGCGGGCGAGAACCCGTGGAAAGAGGCGCAGCAACTCCTGGCGAATCGTCCGCCGGAGGTATCCGCGGTGCAAAGCGAGCACACCTTGACCACGGCGGATATCTCGGATGGTGCAAAACTGCATCGGTCGATGCAGGTGTCCACCCAGCCGGCTGGAGCGCGAGTCTTCGTGGGCGGCGCGGCGGAGCCGGTTTGCGAGACGCCGTGCACCATTCAGGCCGCGGCCGGGGCCTATATCGTGCGGCTGGGCCTGGACGGGTATCGCGAGGAGGTTCGCGAAGTACGCGTGACGGCCAAAGGCGCCGAGCTGGAGCTTGCGCTGGAGTTGGTCCGCGGCAACGTGCTCGTGGAGGCCCCCGGCGCCGCCGCGGTGAAGGTCAACGGCACGGCCGTCGCGGGCCAGCCCCCGATGGAGCTGGCACTCGCGCCCGGACTGTATCGAATCTCAGCGGAATTCGGCTCGACGGTTCGTGAGCGGACCCTCAACGTGAAGCCGGGCGCCCGGCTGCGGCTGGAGTTTCGGCAGTAGCAAGAAAGTGCATCCCACCGGGATGCGTTGGCGTATCCAGCCTGCAGAAAGGCAGGTAACCGTGAGATTCGCTCCCCTTGCAGTGTGCGCCGCGCTGTGCCTCGCGCCGTTTGCTACCGCTCAAAAACTGGAATTGAAGTTCGATGCACTGGCCGCCAAAGCGTCGGGTAAGACGGAGGTGGATCTCGATAGCAAGCTGCTGCGCCTGGCGATGCGCGCCGCCGGCGATGCCGATCTCAATGGCATACTCAGCGGCGTGCAGGCGATCCACGTGCGTGAGTACGAGTTCAATAAGGCCGGAGCCTACTCGCAAAGCGACCTGGAGCCGCTGCGGAAGCAGGTGGCCGCGCAGAGCCGCTGGTCGCAGGTCCTCAGTGCCAGGGAAGACGGCGAAACCACCGAGATCTGGATCGACGCACAGTCCGACAAAGTCAGCGGCTGTCTGATCGTTTCAGCCGCGGAGCGGGAGCTGAGCGTGATCTACCTGGAAGGCACGATGACCCTAGCGCAGATGAAACGCTTCATGGACGAGGACGCGCGCCACGAACTGGGAGGCCTCTTCGGGGGCCACTAGTTCACGGCAATGCGGACCGCGTTCGAGGACTGGCCGTCCGCGGTGACCACCACATCGACCTCACCCGAGCCGCTCAGGCTCACCGGGAGCGTGATGTTGATCTGGTCGAGCCCGGGGTAGGTGCCTTGAGTTCCGAAGTAGGTGACGGGCACGGAGACGCCGCCGACCATGGCAGTCACGGTGCCGCCGTGCCGGACTCCAGTTCCGTAGAGGCTGAGGTACACGGTGGATTGTGCGTCGAGCGAGATCGGCACGGCGCGGCACGCGCCGCTGGAGCAATCAAACACCGGAACCGGTACTTGCGCGCCCTTTCCATTGGGAACGCGCACGGCGGCCGCGGCGGCAACACGCGCGGTGTTGAGCTGGAACAAACCCGGCGCGACCGGGCCGATGCGGAGAGTCGTGGACGCACCGCCGATAGCCAGCGTGGCGGTTCCCGTTGCGCTACCGGCGGGGACCACGAGATTGACCTGCGGAGGCGAGACGTAGGACAGCACCGCCGGACGCACGGCGCCTGTCGAATCGGTCACGGTGGCGGAAACACCGGCGAGCGTGGAGGGGAAGGCAGGCGTGCGCGCCGCGGCATCAGTGATGGCGAGTCCCTGTCCGTAAGCGGAAACGAAGCTGTCGGGGGCGGCTTCGGCCTGCCCGCTCGCGCCGTTCGAAGCGGACAGCAAGCCGTTTCCGAAATGGACCAGGATGGCACTCGCTGCCGGCAGTCGGGTGGCGTAAGTGGCGCCTGAGAAGCGGGCGGATTCCAGGGTGGTTGGGAGCCAGGTTCCATCAGCCGCCACTCCGGCGCCGCCGAGCGTGGTCCCGGTTGAGGAATCGAGCGCAGTGCCGGCGAGCCGCATGGAGAGCGCCGTCTGGTAGCCCGAGCCCGGCGTGATGGTCAGCGCGGCGTCCCGGGCCATGTCTTTGTTGATGGCGATGAGGCGCAGGCTGCCGTCGGAATCGAGCGCCCCATACGCCGTGAGATTGACCCCGCCGGCGGAGACATCGAGCGGCACCAGGCGCCCGTGCCCGGCGGCGTGAAACATCAGCAGCGAGTAATAGAGCGGGCGCGCGGTTACGGTATTTCCGCTGACCGCGATCGGGGTGTAGTTGCCGCTACCGCCGCCGTGGAAGTTCACGCCGGCGGAGGAGTGCTCGGCGAGCGCGAACATGTAGTCGATGCCCCAGAGCGCCGAAGCAAGAACGTCGCTGACGCCCTTCTCGCCGCCGTTGTAGCAGGAGTTGGTTTCGGCCATGCGCCAGGAGAGTCCCGCTCCCTGAGCAACGGTGAAGACCTGGCCGCCCGCGGTGTTCTCCGTGGCCAGCGTGGCGGCTCCGAGAATGTTGGGGATGGAGGCGACGTTGGGGGCCGTCGGGTACAGGTTACTGGGCGCCAGCGGGTACAGGTGCTGGGTGAGCAGGGCGAGTTGCGAGCC
Organism: Verrucomicrobiia bacterium; assembly: GCA_035578025.1. GTDB lineage: Bacteria > Acidobacteriota > Terriglobia > Bryobacterales > Bryobacteraceae > Solibacter. The sequence continues at coordinate 45,290 of DATJYJ010000325.1, read as the reverse complement.
GATCTTGGACGCGACGGCGGCGGTCCAGGTGGTGATGGATCCGGAAGCGGCGCTCGCGGTGAGAACCGCGCCGGGCGTTTTCGTCCGCAGCGCGTTGGCGTAGGTCTGCCACTCGACCAGATAGTCGTTGACGGTGTAAGCAGAGGGCCGCAGGCCGTTGCTGTGGTACAGATCGGGCTCGTTGCCGATCTCGAATCCGTAGAGGACATCGGCGCCATTGGCGGCGACGTAGTGCGCCTGGTCGGCATCCGACGCCGCGTCCGCCGTGCCCAGGCCGACGGAGTAGAGGATTTTCCAATTTACGGCGCGCGCCAGGGCCAAAATGCGGTCCACATCGCTTGAGGCCATGACCGACGTGGGCGTCGACGCGGTACGCGGCGTGGCCTGCCAGCCGGTAAGTTTGTCGACGGAATTTCCGCCGAAGCGCATCAGGCCGGGGCCGATCTGCGCGAGCATCGTGCGAAAAACCGGGTTTTCGGCGGGAAACGCGGTGGCAGAGGTAAGCGAGCCGGATTCAAAGCTGAGGCCTATGAACCCGGGGGCGATGGCCGCGCCCGGCGCAGTGGGGTGGGCCGTGATAGTGACGGCTGTTTGGGAGAAAGCTGGAAAGGTGAGCAGCGCGGCGGCGATCCGAACCAAAACCGAGGCCATCAGCCTCAGTGTAGCTTCCACAGGAATGACCGGCGAACCAGGATCGCGCCCAGCAGAACCATGAGATAGTTCCACGGCGAATCGATGACCACGGTCGCGATGCCCAGGAATCCGAGGTGGGCCGAGTACATGGGCACAGCTATGGAAGCGATGAATTGGGACACCATGACCGCGATCAGAGACAGCAACTCGCGGCCGCGGGAAATCCATGCCACGCACAGGCCAAGGAGGAGCGGTCCGAACAGGTTCCTCCAGACCCACAGCCCGAACAAAGAGGAACAGGCCTGCGCCGCGTCCCTGATAAACGGGGCCGAAAGCAGGGAGCCGTCTTGCGGCCGGTGGAGGAGCCAATCGGGCACGACCGTAAACGCGGTGCCGAGCACCATCCCGGCGATGTAAGCTGCCAGCACCAGAGCCGCCATCCTGCGCGGGGAGGTGCGGATTTCCTGCACGGCCGAGAGGACCGTGGTACGAACCACGGAGGCCCAAAACGAAGCAGGGGGGCTGTAAGCATTCGCGGCCGCCAGGTTCGCCGCCAGCGTTCGCGCCCGGTCAGGCGGAGCCGCCAGCATCAGGATCCACTCGGCGCTGGCGGTACGTGCCATAGGCTCACTTCCGATTATCATACCTTCAACTCTCTTTACGATCCACCGGGCGAAAATGTTCCGGCTTGATAGTAGAAGGCTCACTCGCGGTGCATGCCGTAGGGCGTGCCCCGCTGGCGCGCGAATTCGCCGCCCCAGGAAGTTTCTGTTTCTTTGGCGTGATCGAAGGCGGACTGCATGTCTTCGCGCGGAATCACCTGGAAGATGGCCGCGACGCGGTTGGTGTTGGCCACGAGGAGATTGCGTACCGGGTCCCATGCCGCGCTGCCCCAGTTCACCCCGCCGATGTTGCCGGGTAAGGCGATCGAGCCGCGCACGCTCGGCGGCGTGAACAGGCCGTCGTTGCGCAGCGTCATGAGTTTCTGCCGGCACCATTCGCGCGCTTCGGGTGTCGCGCCCCCCACGTCGTCCGCGGTCAGCCTCTGCGGAACCATCGCGCTCCACGCGGGCACCGGCTGGCTCGCTGACGCCGCCTCGCCGGCGACGTCGCTCTTTGGGACCGCCCGCTCCTCGACGGTGTGCATTGGCTTGCCGGTCGCGCGATCGAGGACGAACACGGTCGGGATGAAGACCAGGTCGTGCGCCGGGTCGGCCGCGATGGTGGACCACGCGGTGGCGGCGCCGGTGCGCACCTGCTGCTTCTCGGCCCATGGAATGGGGTCCCAGGTCCACCGGAGCGCGCCGGTGCGGGCATCGTAGCCGCGGACCACGCCGCGCGGCATGTCCACCGCGCCGTTATCGCCGATCGACGAGCCCGTGATTATCACGTCGCCGACGACCGCCGGCGCCGAGGTCACCTGGTAATCGCCGCGGAACTCTGGACCGTAGACCACCCCACGCGTGAGGTCCACCGTGCCCGCGGAGCCGAAGCCGGCGCATTGCTTGCCGGTCTTGCCGTCGAGGGCGATCAGCCGCGCGTCGATGGTGCCCTCGAAGATCCGCAGCTTGCAGGGCGAGCCCTCCGCGGATTTGGAATCGCTCCACGCCGCAACTCCCCGCGAGGTCACCTCCGAGTAGCCGTGGGCCCGGTCCACCTTTGGATCGTAGGTCCAGCGCGCAACGCCGGTCGCGGGGTCGAGAGCGATCACCTGGTTGAAAGGCGTACTCAGGTACAGGGTGCCTTCCACCAGGATCGGCGTGGCTTCGAAAGCAGCCTTCTCATTGAGCGCGGTTCAGGGCTGCAGCGCGCCGGTGTGGTAAGTCCACATGAGCGTGAGCTTGCCGACGTTTTCGCGGGTGTCCGCATGCTGATATTGTCACCCGGGACGCCATTACTCCAGGTGGTCCAGCCGCATCAGCCCGAGGTACATCGCCTTGACCCGGGCGGCGCACTCGTGCTCGCGATAGCGTTCATCGCGGGCCCACGGCTGCACGCCGTCCGCATGATAGCGGACGCGGCTTACGTCTGGCATCAGCACGCGCGCCGGTGCCAGACCGCGGGACGCCCTCGCCGTGTTCACGACGATCTCCACACCCGCCGCCACGCGCCGCACGTGATCGGGATGCCCCACCGCGATGATCGAAGCGTAGTCGGCCAGGCCGCGCTTTACGAGTTGCTTCGGCACGTCCGTGGTGCTGAGGTACGCGGCCGCGGGAATCGCGGCCCGTTCGTCGGGGATCGCCAGCCCATGGCTGAGCCGCAGGGCCTCGATGACCTCGATCTGGCCCCAGATGTCCTTCGGGCCGAGCCTGCCGCAGAGGTCCGCGATCACGTCCGCGATGTCCTGGTTTGACCCGCCGGGAAAGTGGTAGTGGGGATGATACTGCTCCGGAATCTGCCGGTCTGCCGGGACGCCGCACTGCGCGAGCCGCCGGTTGAACTCGTCGTAAGGGCCGGCCGCCGCATCGCGCCGCGGCCCGAAGTTGAAGGACGCGGCGACAATCGCCGGGGCTCGCTCGAGTTCATTCGCCGGCGCGGCAGCCGGCTGCCACGCGCCCGCAATCCGATGACGTGCCGCAACCATCGCTTCCACGAATTCCGCCTCGGGCGGCCGGCCCTGCTCGAGCGTCTCCACCACTTGCCGCACAAACGAACGCACCGGTTCCGCCTCCGCCCCCAGCCATTGGGCAAGCGGCAGGTATCTTTGAGCGGTGGATTGCGGCCGGTTCCTCTCCATGAAGGAACTGTAGCACCGGCATGTATGGCGACTGTCCTGTTTGACACACCCGCCCAAATATCAAAAGATAAACAGGTATTTTTATTTTGATATTCATGATACATACGAATCGAACGCCAGCCTGATTTATCGGGAGGTGTCGATTTGAGAGTCTCCCTGATCGGGGCGGAGCTCGAAGAGAATCTCGGGCTTCGCTACATGGCCGCGGCCCTGGAAAAGGCGGGCCATCAGGCAGATATTATTCCTTTCGCAACCGAATACGAGATCCCGGAGGTAGTCCGCATTGTACTCCGGGATCAACCTGACATAGCCGGGCTTTCGATGGTCTTCACCGGCCGCGGGCGCGAGTTCTGCCGCCTGGCACTGGCTCTGCGGGAAGCCGGGTACCGTGGCCACCTGATCGGCGGCGGCCACTTCGCCTCGTTCAATTGCGAACGCCTGCTGCGCGACTATCCGGCATTCGATTCCATCGCTCTGGGTGAGGGCGAGGAGTTGATCTGCGCGCTGGCTGCCGGCTTGGACGATCTCGACAGGATTCCCGGCCTGTGTTATCGCGGCCCCGACGGCTCCATCGCAACCAACCCGTCCAGGGGAAACCCTGAGGACCTTGACGCGCTCGCGTTTCCTAAACGTACTACTTTTCACGCTTACTTCGATAAGCCGATCGCCAGCGTCCTGACCAGCCGGGGCTGCTGGCGCGACTGCGCATTCTGCAGCATCAACGCATGGTACCAGCGCGGCGGCGGCCGGAAGTTCCGGATCCGCAGTATCGAAAACATCGTCGCGGAGATGAAAGATCTCTATTTCCGCCACGGAGTCCGGATCTTCAATTTCCAGGACGACAACTTCTTCCTCCCGAATCCGGTCAAAGCGGAGCAGCGCTTCCAGGAGTTGCGTTCCCGGCTGGCCGGCGCGGGCATCGGGCCCATCGCAATCGCCGTGAAAGCGCGCCCCGACAGCATCAACTACGGCTCGATCCGTGTGCTGGACCAGCTCGGCCTATTTCGGGTCTTCCTGGGCGTGGAAAATGCGTCGGAAAACGGCCTGCGCCACCTGAATCGCAAATCGTGCGTCACCGAGATCCTGAATGCGCTCGAGGTTCTGAACGACTTCGGAGTGCACATCGCCTACAACCTGCTCATGTTCGAGCCGGACACCACGCTCGACGACATCCTCGTCAACCTGCGTTTCATGGAGCGGCACATCGAGAATCCGTTCAATTTCTGCCGCGCCGAAGCTTACGCCGGCACGGGGCTGGAAGCCGCGCTGACCGCGGAAGGCAGGCTGCTGGGCGACTATTTCGGGTTCGACTACCGGATCAAAGACCCGCGCTGCGAGGCCTTCCACCAGGTCGCCAACTACGCCTTCTTCAATCGGAACTTCAGCGACTACGGCCTGCATTACTTCAACATGCAGGTGGATTTCTATTTTCAACTGTTGCGCCGTTTCCATCCGGAGGCCCTTACCCAATCGCTGCGCGCCGCCGTGCGCAACTTCATCAAACTGACCAACCTCGACACGTACGAATGCATCTGCCGCATTTACGACTTTGTGGCCGTGGCCGATCCGTCGGACCAGGTTCGCCTGCGCGCCTTCGCCGGAGAACTGCGCGAGCGCGTCGATGAGCGCAGCACGGAACTGCTGGCCCGTGGCGAGCGCATTTTGCACTGGCTCGAATCCGCTTATGCCTGCCGCGAATCCGGCCCGGTCGAGATTCCGGACCTGCCTGTCTACACCGCTCGCAGCTTCGCGGCCTCGCCGGATTCTCAAAATGCGGGCGGTGTGAATCCGTTCGATCCTCTTGGCCTCACCCCGGTGCCCATTCCCTACGAGGTATTCAAAGCCCGGCTCAGTCGAGACCTTGGTGAACGTCGTGAACAACCGGTGTCCGGCGTATCTTAGCCGGGCACTCTAACTGAAGCTTGGAGGAGCCAATTATGAACGAAAGAATCATGACCCGCGGCTTCCCGTGGGGCGAGCCCGCGCATCCCGGAATCGTGAAGCAATACGAAGACCTGATCGCAATCTATAAACTCATTCGCGCCCAGCTCCAGGATGGAATCGACCGGGCCTTCGATCACGCTTCCCGGGAGATCGGCTTCGTTGTGTCGACCACCATTCCGGCGACATTGGAGCTCGGGGAAGCCGGCAAGCCGGCGCAGTGGAGCGTGCCCGAGGCGCTCCAGGGCAGTGTTTTCGACAGGGCCCTGATGGAGGCCGTGAGAGCTCCCGCCGCCCACAAATGGCAGGATATTGCTGTCGGCAAATACCAGTTGTACCTGATCTGGTACGACGCCCTGAAGCTCAAGCTCCGCAAGGACTGGCTGGAGCCGGTTCACTACCTCCGCGAAGAGGTGGTCGAGCGCATCGGCGGCGCGGCTCGCGTCCGGCCCGAGGTGCAGGAGCCGGCCCACTGGTTTGTGCCTTCGGTCACGATCGCGGCGGAGGAAAAGATTCTCATCTCGGCCATCGACGAGGTCTATCCCGAGTTGCAACTGGCCGAACGCATCGCGGCCACGCGCCAGGCATTGCGCGTGCGGCCCGAGGTCATGGAGCCCGCACACTTCCGCGCCGGGCGGGCCGAGCTTGCGCTGCGCGAGATCGGCAACCTCTTCAAACGCGTCGGCCCGGGCATCCCGGAACCGGCCCACTATCTGGGCGTGGAACGCGACCTCCTAGCCCAGATTGAAGCGGTGGTTCGCAAATACGGCGTCTGAACATCGGCTTTGCACTACGTGATTCCGACCCGCGCGGAGGACGGGGAAGAATCCGCCGCTGCCGGCTGAGCACGCGGGTTGCAGGCCGGCAGCGGCGTATTCCAAGACGGCGATCGATTCGCCAAGAGGATTCCTATGCCGGATATACTCCAACTGCATTACAAGATTCTGGCTCTGAAGAACGAGCCGTGGTGGTGGCGGGTTGCCTACCTGATCATCGATATCTTCAGGCAGCACCCTGAGCTCGAGAACGGGTTTGACCGCGTCGCCGTTGGCAAGGACGATGGTTTCAACAAGTTCGTGACCGCCCAGGTGCAACAGTACATGGAAAAGGGCGTGGCGCCGGCCGCGGGCATTGCCGGGGCGGTGATCAACATCGCCGAGGACGTCGCCGCCGGCCGCCAGCCAACCATGCGGGCCGGCGATTACATCGCGCTGCAGACCGCTTATCGGGCCGCCGGGAGATAGGCCGAACCGGCTCCGCCGTTTGCAGGCCAGGAGGTGCCAGTGGCTTTCGAAAGCTTTCCGTTCGTCGTCGGCTGGGAACTGACCCTGGCCTGCAATCTCCGGTGCCGCCACTGCGCGTCGTCCGCGGGGGCGCCCCGAGGACGCGAGCTCACCCTGGAGGAGTCGCTCGCTATCTGCGATCAGTTCCCGGCGCTGCTGGTGCAGGAGGTGATCTTCACGGGCGGCGAGCCCCTGCTCAGTCCGTTTTGGGAGGACATCGCGGCGCGCCTTCGCGGCCTGGAAATCAAGACGGGAGTGGTGACCAACGGCCTCTCTCTTTCCCAGGAGACCGTCACCCGCATGAAGGCCTGCGCCCTGAAATCCGTGGCGGTCAGCCTGGACGGCCTGGAGGAGGCGCACGACGCGCTCCGCGGCGTTCCGGGCGCTTTTCAGAGGACCCTCCGCGGTGCCGCATGCTGTGTCGGGAGCGGCCTCGACCTGAGCGTGATCACCTCGGTCACGGGCTTGAATATCGAAATGCTCGAGGAGACCTACCGGCTGGTTCGCTCGATCGGAGCCTGGAAGTGGCAGCTTCAGCCGTTGTTCCCGACCGGGCGGAGCCAGGACAGCCCGGAACTGCGCCTGACCGATGAACAGTTTCTCGCCATGGGAGAATTTGCGCGCAGGCTGCGTCCCAGGGCGAAACACGAAGGTGTGGAGGTCGTCCCGGCAGACAGTTGCGGGTATTTCAGCCCGCTGGATTTCGAAGAGTTCGGCTGGCAAGGCTGCACCGCGGGCCGGACCACCTGCGGAATCATGAGCGACGGCCGGGTGAAGGGCTGTCTTTCCTGGCCCGATCACATCGTCGAAGGGGACCTTCGCCGGGATGACCTCTGGACCATCTGGTTCCGCCCCGGCGCATTCTCGGCGCTGAGGAGTTTCACTCGCCCGGATATGAACGGCGCTTGCCGGGATTGCGAGGTGGCGCTCGAATGCGGCGGCGGATGCCAGGCCATGTCGCTGGCGAGCACCGGGCAGTGGCATGCAGACCCGTATTGCTACCGGCGGATTTTGCCGCTCATGGGTCACCAGACGCCGCGCAGTTAGCAGGACTATGCCCATCAGCCCTGCTAATACGGCGGGACTATTTCCAAGGCTTAGTCATTCTTGTCGGTTGACTGCGAGGGTGTGTGGCAGTAAGCTACCTCAGTACGTTCCTATCGGTAGCGCCAGCGGATTGGATCCTTAATGTCCTGATCTGAAAGCTCGTGGCGCAGGTCGCGGGGGCCGCCGGCTACCCTTCGGTAGGCGGCGGCCTCCGGCGTGTTTGGCCTGCGCAAAGCAGAGAACACATTTCCTGCTCGTGATCGGGGCGTTTGTCCTGCGGTCGCACATGAAATACGAGGGGGCTCATTGCGGCGCCTGAAGAGGTGCCGAACTCCGGACCGGACGTCGAGCTGGGCGGACATCGCTCTAAACCATTTGCGCTGCGGGGGATTCCGATGTATCCTGGATCTGTGATATATAAATCACAGTATGGGAAGCGTCGCACCTCGCCGGGCCTAGTGGCCTTGAACTCAACGAACGTCTGGTCGGCGTTTTGCGCATTCGACTCCCGCCGCTTCCACCATTCGTTATCGATTAGCAGATTCTGACCGTAGGGTTCGATTTTATGCGGATATCATTGAAGGCACTTGAGGAAGACTCACAGTGGAAGCGCGGCGGCGGAAAGTCGAAAACTACGTATCCCCATAGAACCAGGATTGCTTTCAAAGATGGCTTCGCGCTCTCCGGGATGAAAGGGCGAAGCAGGCGATACGCTTGAGATTGAATCGCGTCATGGACGGCAATTTCGGAGACTGCAAGGCGGTGGGTGAAGGCGTGCATGAACTTCGGATTGACGTAGGGCAAGGTTATCGCGTGTATTTCGGTGAAGACGGAGATACGGTTGTGCTTCTCGGCGGCAGCCGAAAGAACGATCAAGACGTAGAGATCCAGAACGCCAAGGACCGTTGGAGGGAATACAATGCCTAAGCGGAAACGGCCTTATCGGGACAGCCTGCTGGAAGATCTCGCGGACCCCAAAGAGGCAACGGCCTACTTGAACGCAGCCTTGGCGGATTCCGATGAGATGTTCCTGGTGGCACTGAGAGATGTCGCTGATGCCAGGCAGATGTCGAAAGTCGCTGGAGCCGCTGGCATTGCCAGGGAGTCCATCTATAGAATGCTAAGGAAGAAAGGCAACCCCACTTATGCCAATCTACTTGGAATTCTACGGGCGTTGGACTTGCGCATCACCGTGGCACCAAAATTACCGGATCAATCCGGCACACTCCCCGCAGAACCGGAGATACCAACGGCGAATTCAAACGAAGGACGAGTATGGCGCGGCTGATCAATGGCGCAAGCCTGTGGGACTAAGTGAGGGAAGCCAATATGCCATCCAGTGATCGAGGTACAAAGACAGAGTGGGTGGAGTCCAAAACAGAGATTTACCGAGCGTACTCAAATCAGGTCACTTCTCTATGGACTCCCAACGATCTGGAGCTTACATCTGGGGAACTTACGAAGATCGACGAAGCCACCGCTGAATCTCCAAAGACGCTTATAGTGGAAAAACGCGTAGCCGTCAGGATGTCGTGGACCCAGGCGAAGCTTCTGAACAATATGCTCACAGACATTTTCGGGCGGTTCGAAAACTTGAACGGTGAGGTCAAGGTTCCACAAATCCCACAGCCATCCAGCGTACAATCATCTTGATGGCCCGATCCGTCAAAGTCGATAAAGGTGCCTTCATTGCGCCCTTACGAGTGTTACCGAACGCGCAGCCGGAGCATGGCTGCTTCGGCGCTTTCGAGAAATAGCCCACGTCTGCTTTCCAAAACTGACCCATGGGTTTGTAGCTGAGGTTTGAAGGGCATCTCCGAACCGTATCGCGATTCGCAGAGGGCTGGACGACGTTCCCAGGAGTAATGAACCCGGAAGGGGCCGGAGGTAAGTCCAAATGTCCGGCGACGCGGCCGCCGCGACAATTACCGCAGGGTTCCTAGGGGCGCAACTTTCGGTGAGTTACAAACACCCATGCTACTTGTAAGGATTCCGGCGCAGAGGCATGCCACAAATATGGTGAAGAGGATTCCGGTAATCCACCATCCATCCCAGACGAACGCCTCTCGTGGCATTTCCAAGACTTTCCACTCACCTGGCCACACTTGACGAAAGGGACGTGGAAATACAAGGTAGAGGTACAGCGGCAGAGAGAAAACGCAGGCGACCAAAGCGGATATTGCGGCAGACCTAGGGTATTTGAAAGCAAGAGCCAGCGCCAGCATAAACAAGAAACTCGCTGAAACCTGGTTGCCGGCAAGCGAACCACTTCCAAACTCTGTCCCTTCGAACACCAGAAAACCCTTCCAGCAGACTACTGCGCATACGAGACAACCTACTGCCACGAACAGTTTTTGCCTCATCTGCTTCATTGTGCCACCCTTTCGCCTACGGCGGCCCGCCGGCCGCCCACGCGGTGTTGTCTGCCGAAAGGCGGCGAGCAGCGCTTTCATCCCCAGCAAGCGCGGCAACGCTATCGCAGCGAGCGCTGCCGGAGGGCGGCGCGGAAATGGTCGCGATGGAAAGCCCAAGAGAGATATCGGCAGACGGCGGCGGGCCACCAGAAACGGAACGGTCAAAGCCGCCGCTACCGGGAATGAGTCAAGAGCCGGAAATCAGCAAAGCCAGAAGCAGTTAACGAGCCCGTGAGGGAAATCACAACCAAACAGCTTTTTGGACCATGGCTGCGACCGGCCCGGCTGCTACCAGGGAATCGCGCGTACACGGCGGAGCCCTTCTGTTCACTGACCTGCCGGCGCGCCAGGGAGCGTGTTTGGATAGTCACCCAATTTTCCCTCTTGACATCGCATGCTTTTAGTACTAATTAATTAGTATGCGACGGCGATCCACCACCCTCACCGAGCAGGAGCTCGAAATCATGAAGATCGTCTGGGAGCGCGACTCCGCCACCGTCCGCGACGTCTACGAGGCCCTCCTCGAACGCCGCAAGGTCGCCTACACCACGGTCATGACCATGATGAAGATCCTGGAACAGAAAAAATACCTCAAGAAAACCCTCGCTGACCGCGCCTACGTTTACCGCCCGGCGCAACCCAAACGGCAGGTCATCGGCGGCATGGTCCGCGATTTCGTGGATCGCGTCTTCAACGGGTCGGCCGAGCCTTTACTGCTTCACCTGGTCGAGGAACACGGCCTCAGCTCCGAAGAACTCGAGGAGATCGCCCGCCTGAGGAGGAAATCGTGAACTGGCGCCTGCTCTGGGACAACTTCATCACCTACAACCTGCAGATCGGGCTGCTGATTGGCCTGGCGGCCTTCATCCCCACCGTGCTCCGCCTGCGGGCTCCCCGCGCGCGCCTGGCATTCTGGCAGATTCTGCTGGCCGCGTGCCTGCTGCTGCCGTGGTTCGCGCCTCGCAGGCAGGAACCGGTCGCTCCCTCTGTGCCGGTGGCCGATGCCCCGCTCGCCCCCATGCCGATGACACCCGTGCCGAGGCGCAGCCTTCCCGCGGGCGAGCTCGCCTTCGGTGCGCTGGCGGCAGGCGTCGCCGCGCGCCTGGTCTGGCTGGCTGTGGGATTCTGGCGCCTGCGCCGATACCGGCTGCAGTCGAACCCGCTCGATCCCGCTCCTTCCTGGGGTGTGGAAGCCGACCTCCGTCTCTCCGCCGATGTGGCCAGCCCGGTCACGTTCGGGTTCCGCAAGCCGGTGGTCCTGTTGCCCGCTCATTTTCCCGATCTCCAGCCGCACATGCAGGATGCCATTCTCTGCCACGAAATCATGCACGTGCGCCGCGGCGACTGGCTCTTCACGCTCGCCGAAGAGCTCGTGCGCGGTATCTTCTGGTTTCATCCCGCCGTCTGGTGGCTCCTGGGCGAGATCGGCCTGGCGCGCGAGCAGGCGGTGGATCACGAAGTCATCGAGCTGACCAGATCGCGGGACGGGTATCTCGACGCCCTGCTCGCCATCGCCGGCGTAGAGCCGCGGCTCGACCTGGCCCCTGCGCCCCTGTTCCTGCGCAAGCGGCACCTGAAACAACGCGTCCTATCCATTCTGAAAGAGGTTCGTATGTCCAAGACGAGAAGAATATCCGCGCTGGCCGCGGGGCTGACTTTTCTGGCCGCGGCCTGCTGGTTCGTGACCGCCACGCTCCCGCTCTCCGCCTCTCCGCAGGCCGTGGCCGACGGTCCCGGCGTCACGGTCGATTTCGGGGGCGGCAGCGTGATTCACCGCACCGGTGTAATCTACCCCGAGGCCGCGCTGAAGGCGCACGTGCAGGGCGTGGTCACCGTGGAAGCCACCCTGGATTCGTCCGGCAACGTGACGGATGCGCGCGTGATCGCCGGCCCGCAGGAACTCCGCCGCGCCGCGCTGCAATCCGTCCTGCAATGGCATTTCGCCATGGACAATTCCGGCCTGACCCGCCGCGTGAATATCACCTTCAGCACGCCGCAGGAGACGCCCGCGCCGGCGGGTGGAGTTATCGGCGGCGTGCCCGGCGGAGTCGTGGGTGGAGTGCCTGGTGGAGTCGTCGGCGGCATCGTCGGATCGGTTCCCTCGGCAAGCGCGATGGCGGCACGGAAGGGCTCCGCTGCGCCCGGCATCGCCGGCAAAACTCTGTCGGGCTACGTGATCAATGGCCTGTCGGACCAGGCGCGCAACGATCTGCTTGCGCGGCTGCCGGCGCGTCAGGGAGACGTACTGGCGGAAGACTCCTTCGATCACATCGTCAAAGCCGTTCACGACTACGACGAGCATCTCACCGTGGGCCGCATGTTCAGCCGAGAGGGCGACATCCGGATCATGATCATGGCGCCCGGCGCCGGGACAGGCACGCTCGGACCCGTGATGCTCGATTCGGTTGCCCCTCCCCCGCCCAACAGCGACCCCAACGTCAAGCGGCTCACCATCGGCGGCAACGTCCAGCAGGCCAAGCTGATCTCTCAGCCAAGGCCCGTCTATCCGCCGCTCGCGAAGCAGGCGCGTATTTCCGGGGTGGTTCAGTTTCAGGCCCTCATCGGCATCGATGGCGCGGTCAAGAACCTGCAAGTGATCACCGGCCATCCGCTCCTGGTGGCCGCCGCCACGGAGGCGGTGCAGCAGTGGACCTATCAGCAAACCCTGCTGAACGGCCAGCCCGTCGAGGTCCTGACCCGAATCGACGTCAACTTCACCCTCAGCGACCAGCCGCCGCCGCAACAGTAGCGGCGCCTACTCGTACCGCAACACCTCAACCGGCGCGATTCGCGTCGCGTTTCGCGCCGGATAAACTGTCGCCAGAAAGCTCACCAGGATTGCCAGACCGGCGATCCAGACCCCATCCACCCAGCGCGGCTCGAACGGCACGTAGGCCATCGAGTACACGGTTTGGTCCAGCGGCGGCCAGTGGTACCGTTTCGCCACGAAGCACAGCGTGTATCCCGCCACCAGCCCGATCGCCGATCCCACGATCCCGATCAGCACGCCCTGCAGCATGAAGATCCGCCGGATCTGCGAGTGCTTCGCTCCCATCGACATCAGAATGCCGATATCGCGGTATTTCTCCATCACCATCATCACCAGCGTGATGAAAATGTTCAGCGCGGCCACCAGCTCGATCAGGCCGATCACCAGGATGGTCACCAGCTTCTCCATATTGAGCGCGCCCAGCAACTGCTTGTTGCGCTCCATCCAGGTGGTGGTCGTGTACTTCGGCCCCGCGGCCTTCTCCACCTCCTTGGCGATTTCGCCGGCACGGTCCAGGTCGTCCACCTTGAGCTCGATCTGGTTGACTACGTCGCCCAGGGACAACGCCTTCTGCACCGCTAGCAGCGACGCGTACGCCCAGTTGTCGTCGATCTCGAAGAAGCCGGTCTCGAAGATTCCGGCCACGCGAAAGTAGCGGTAGTTGGGCCGCACACCGAAGGGCGTCAGCTCGCCTTGCGGGCTGATCACGTTGATGCGCGAGTTCAGCACCATTCCGGTGTCCTCCACCAGCCGCGAGCCGAGTACGATTCCCGGCGGCGAGGCGTCCGGGTTGCGCAGCAGGTCGATCGAGCCTTTCTTCAGGTGCCGCAGCGTGTCGCCCATCGCCAGTTCGTCGCCGACGTCGATCCCCTTCAGGATCGCTCCCTTGGATTGCACCGTGCCCGAAAGGAAAACCGGCGCGTAGAGCGCCGGCGCCACCGCGGTCACGTGCGGCACCTTGCGCAGGCGTTCGGCCATCGCGCGCCAGTCCTCGATGCCGTTGAGCGGCTCCTTCTCCATCACGTTGATGTGCGCCATGGCGCGCAGAAGGTCGCGCTGCAAAGTGGTGCGGAAGCCGTTGGTCACCGCCAGCCCGACCACCAGCGCCGTCACGCCCGCCGCCACCCCGAGAATCGAGATCGCGGTGATGACGCTGATCACGCGCTCCCTGCGGTGCGCCCGCAGGTAGCGTCTGGCGACGAAGAGCTCGAAGCGGGTGTTCACAATTTGTCGAGTTCCCGCAGTTTGCCCACCAGGTCGATGGGGCCTTCCGGCCGCAGCAGCGGGAACAGGATGACGTCGCGAATGGACCGCGAGCCGGTCAGGATCATGGTCAGGCGGTCGATCCCGATGCCTTCCCCGCCGGTGGGCGGCATCCCGTAGGCGAGGGCCCGTACGTAATCCTCGTCCATCTGGTGGGCCTCTTCGTCGCCGCGCTCGCGCATTCCGAGCTGCATCTCGAAGCGCCGCCGCTGCTCCTGCGGATCGTTGAGCTCGGTGTAGGCGTTGCCGATCTCCATGCCCGCGGCGTAGATCTCGAAGCGGTCGACGAACGCGGGGTTGTCCGGATTGTTCTTCGAAAGCGGCGAGGTCTCCACCGGGTATTCGTAGATGATCGTGGGCTGGATCAGCTTGGCTTCGGCCACGCGCTCGAAGATATCGGTCAGGGCTTCTCCCGGGGTGAGCTTGGTCGAGTGCCGGAGCAGCCACTCGTCGTTGGCCACGTCCTCCGCGGCCGGCTTGCCTTCGCCTTCCCAGAAATGCACTACGGCCTCGCGCATGGTGAACCGCTTCATGTTGCCGAAATCGATCCGGCAGCCCTCGAACTCCACTGCCGTGCCGCCGGTCGCATCGATCGCGGCCTGGCGCAGCAGCTCCTCGCTGAAATCCATCAGGCCGCTGTAATCCGTGTAGGCCCAGTAGAACTCCAGCATGGTGAATTCGGGATTGTGGTGCGTGGAGAGCCCCTCGTTGCGGAAGTTGCGGTTGATTTCGTAGACGCGCTCCATTCCGCCCACGATCAGGCGCTTCAGGTACAGCTCCGGCGCGATGCGCAGGTAGAGGTCGACGTCCAGCGTGTTGTGGTGCGTGGTGAACGGACGCGCCGCCGCTCCGCCGTAGAGCGGCTGCATCATCGGCGTCTCCACTTCGACAAAGCCCTTGGCTTCGAGCTGCCGGCGCAGGCTGGCGACGATCTTCGCCCGCGTCACGAAAACCTTGCGAACTTCGGGATTGGCGATGAGATCGAGGTAGCGCTGCCGGTAGCGCGTCTCCACATCTTCCAGCCCGTGCCATTTCTCCGGCATGCTGAGCAGCGTCTTGCTCAGGAACTCGATCTTCTCCACGTGGACGCTCAGCTCGCCGGTGCGCGTCCGGAACAGGTATCCCTCCACGCCGATGATGTCGCCGATATCCAGCATCTTGAACAGCGCGAAATCCTTTTCGCCCACGGCGTCCTTCTTGACGTAGATCTGAATGCGCTCGCCGAGCTGCTGCAGGTGCGCGAATCCGGCCTTGCCCATGTGCCGCAGCGTCATCACCCGGCCGGCCGCGCGCACGCGCATTTCGGGCGTCAGCTCTTCGGCTGTCTTAGCGCCGTACCCGGCGATAATTTCGGGCACCGTGTGAGTGAACTCGTAGCGCCGCCCGTACGGGCGGTAGCCGAGCGCTTCGATCTCGCGAATGCGCTCCAGGCGCTGCTTCAACAGCTCGTCTTCCAGACTCAATGGGACTCCTTGTGATTAGAGGCACGCGCCGGCCCAGGTGCTCGCGCGAACCAGCAGGGTAACTAAGTTATTATAAAACTTCGATTGACCCGATCCATTTCGATTATCATCCCCGCCTACAACGAAGAGGAGCGATTACCGGCGACCTTGGTCAAGATTCGCGATTATTTCCAGGCCTCGCGCTGGGACTTCGCCGAGATCGTCGTAGTGGACGACGGCTCGCGCGACGCCACCGTGGAAGTGGCCCGGAAAGCCGGGGCGCGCGTGCTCGAGAACCCCGGAAACCGCGGCAAGGGCTACGCGGTGAAGCACGGCATGCTGGAGGCCAAAGGCGAGTGGGCGCTCTATTCCGATGCCGACCTCTCGTCTCCCATCGGCGAATTGGAAAAACTCTGGGACGCCGCCGCGCGCGCCGGGGCGAAGGCTGCCATCGGCTCGCGCGCTGTCGACCGCTCACTGGTCGGCGTCCACCAGCCGCGGGCACGCGAGCTGATGGGCCGGCTGTTCAACGTGATCATGCGGATCGTCACGGGTCTCCCGTTCCGCGACACGCAGTGCGGCTTTAAACTCTTCGAAGCGCGCGCCGCGAAGGAGATCTTCTCGCGCCAGCGGCTCGACGGGTTCGGCTTCGACGTCGAGGTGCTGTTCATCGCGCGCAAACTCGGCTGCAAGTCGATCGAGGTGCCGGTCCGCTGGGACAACGTGGAAGGCACCAAGGTCAGCCTGCTGCTCGGTGGCAAGGCCTATCTGGACCTTTTCCGGGTGCGCTGGAACGCCTTGAACGGCAAGTATCGCTAGCGTATCTGCTGCACAACTTTCTGCGTTTTCTCTGCGGCTCCGCGCCTCCGCGGTGAGGAATTTGCCTGCCGCTCAGGCCTTGACGATCACCTCGCGTAACTGCTCGCGGGTGAGGAAGAACTTCACGCTTTCGAACTTGCCAAACAATTTCTCCACGCTGCGATTGTTGTGCAACTGCGCGGGACGCCGTTGCCCCCGCTGCGTGAGTTCCAGCGTCTTCACTTCCTGGATGCGGAACGTATAATACGGCACGGCATCGAGCTTGGCGTCGGCGTGGAAGAACGCAAGCATGTAGCTCTTGGGCCTGACGATCCGGTGGAGCCGCTCGATCACTGCGATCAACAGCGCCGGGCTCAGGTACTCCAGCGTATCCCAGATCAGCACCCCGTCGAAGTAGCCGTCCTCGTAATCCAGCGTCTGCTTCAGGAAATACTCGATCTGGCCCGGGTTCGACTGGTCGGTGGTGTCCTCCACGCCGAACGTCTCGTGCAGAATCTGCACGAAATTCTCGCTGTACAGACGATGACCCAGGCCAGTGATGAAGCTCACGTTCTGCTGGTTGGCGCCGCCCAAATCGAGGATTGTGAGGCCCGTGGTGTCGCGGATGTGGGTGAAAAACTCCTCAAGCCCGCGGCTGGGACGCGTCCTGACGGCCTCGGAGCCGCGACCGCCGAAGGGCGAGCGCACTCCCGGCGAGGCCGATGCCGGCCCGATTCCTTGCGGCCCGCTTCGCTGTCCGCGAAAAAGGCCCTTCAGGGGCTCGAACATCGGCCTATCCGCGGCTTACCGCTTCACCTCGACTCCCGCCGGCTGGTGCGCGCCGGCGCCCACCGGAGCCGCCGCCGGAGCAGCCTGCTGCTGCTGTGCCGGCTTCGGTGCGGGCTTGGGTTCGGGCTTGACGATATCGATACTCCCCTTGAAATACGCCCCGTCCTCGATGATGATCCTGGCTGTCCGGATGTCGCCGGTCAGGCGGGCATCCTTGCGGATCTCGATCTTGTCGGTGGCCTCCACGTTGCCCTGGATCGCGCCCAGCACCACGACCTCGCGCGCCTTGATGGTAGCCTTCACCGTCCCGTTGGGACCGATGGTGAGCTTGTGCTCGAGAGCTTCCACGGTGCCGTCCATGTCTCCGTCGACATAGAGATCTTCGCGGCTGTAAATGTTGCCCGAAACTTTAACCGCCTTACCGATGGTGGCCGCACCACCACGATTTTCCGGTTCGAATCTGGCCGGGGGCATGCTTGACACGGGTGCTGTCTCCTTCCTTGCTTCGATGGGATTGGGCGCCGGCGCCGGGGTAGGCGGCGGAGCGGGAGGAGTATAAGCAGGCTTCTGTGGCTGCCGCGGTTCTTCTTCCCGCTTCTTATTCCACATGCGTCCGCCCTCCTGATTTGGAAATGATTGCTTTCATGGCGACTGCTTCTCCTAGCATAAAGTGGCTGAACCCGAAAGGCAATTCCTTCCGTAGAGCGGAAACCGGCGCTAACGCTCGCGGCGGGGACTCCGTCCGCCGCCTTTCGACCTGGTCTGCAGCAGAATCGGCGTGCCCTGGAAACCGAACCGCCGCCGCAACTGATTGATCAGGTAACGCTCATGCGAAAAATGCAGTTGCGGACCCTTGTCGGTGAATACCGCGAATGCCGGCGGCCGAATGGAGTGCTGGGTTATGTAATAAATCTTCCGTTCTTCGAAGCGCAACTGCTCTACGAAGCGGTTCAGCTCTCCGGTCGAAATGCGCCGCGAGGCCGATTCATAGACTTCGCGGATGAGCGGAAAGAGCTTCGGCAGCCCCGCCCCCGATTTCGCCGAAAGAAACACCACGGGCGCATAGTCCAGGAACTTGAATGAGTCGCGGATCTGGCGCTCGAATTCGCTCTTCTTCTGCCCGCCCTGACCCTTCACCTCGTCCCACTTATTGACACACAGGATCAGGGCGCGCCCGCCCTCGTGCGCGTACCCGGCGATCGTGGTATCCAAACCGACCACACCTTCGGTCGCATCCAGTACCAGCAGCACCACGTGCGCCATCCGGATATTGCGCCGCGCTATCACCACGCTGAGCTTCTCCGCCATGAGGTGCGTCTTGCCTTTGCGGCGGATGCCGGCGGTGTCGATGAAGATGTACTCGGTTCCATCGCGGATCACGGACTCGTCCACCGCGTCGCGGGTCGTGCCGGCGACCGGCGAAACGATCGCCCGCTCCTGGCCGGTGAGTGCGTTCAGCAGAGTCGACTTGCCGACATTCGGCCGCCCGATGATGGCCACCTTGATGCCCTCGGATGGCGCGGCCTGTTCGCCTTCGGGGAATCCTTCCGTGACGCGATCGAGCAGCGCATCGACGCCCGTGCCGTGCTCGGCCGAGAGCGGGAATACATCCGCAATGCCCAGCTCGTAGAATCCGTGCGCCAGGTCCGCGCTCTTAGCCGTGTCGATCTTGTTGACCGCGAGCGAGACCGGCTTGCCGAGTTTCTTCAGCATCTGGGCCAGGTCGCGATCGCTGCCGGTGATCTCGGAGCGGCCATCGACGAGGAAGATGATGTGCGCCGCCTCGCGCAGCGCAACTTCGGCCTGGCGCAGAATCTGCGCCGGGATGTACTCCTGGTCGGCGACAACGATGCCGCCGGTATCGATCAGCTCGAAGCGGCGGCCGTCATGTTCGGCAGTCCCATGGATGCGGTCGCGCGTGATGCCGGGCTCATCGCCTACGATGGCGCGCCGCTGTCCGGTGATGCGATTGAAGAGGGTTGACTTTCCAACGTTGGGCCTGCCCACAATGACCACAGTGGGAATGGCAGCGGACATGAATCCTCATGATAACAGGTGGTACCCGATCTTCCTGGACCTGAAGGACCGTCCGGTCCTCGTGGCCGGAGCGGGGACCGTGGCGCTGCGCAAAGTGAAAGGTCTGCTCGACGCGGGCGCGCGCGTCACGGTGGTCGCGCCCCAGCATCTGCCGGAGTTCCAGCGCCTGCCGGTGCGTTTGATCGCGCGCGAGTTTCGTACCGCGGACCTTGCCGGCGCCGCCCTGGTGTTCGCGGCAACCAACGAGCGGGCCGTCAACCACCGCATTGCGACGTCCGCGAAGAAGCGCGGCATCTTCGCCAATATTGCGGACTCGGCGGCCGAGTGCGGATTCCTGACCCCGGCGCGCCTGTCGCGCGGCAGGGTGCAGATCGCGATCGCGACCGGCGGAACGAATCCGCGCCTGAGCGCGGCTCTGCGGAGAAAGATCGAGGGAGTGCTGGCGTAGCGGCGCGTCAGGGATTCGACACAATTTCGCCGATGTCCGCCAGGTTGTCACCCTTCTTCAAGGACGGTATGGCGCGGATGTAGATAATCACGCCCGAGACCGGGGCCGTAACGTCCGCGACCTTCTCGCCGAAATAATCGGTGACATACCCGATCCGCATGCCCTTCGCTACATAGGCCTCGGGTTTGGCCAGCGGATAGAAGACGCCCTCGCGATCGGCCGCGACCACGGTGGCATTGGCGATCCACACCGGCCGCTCGATGGGCGACACCGTGCCCGCCAGCATCTTGAGGTGCCGCATCACGTTCAGCGAGCCTTCGACCAGCGCATCGACATCTTCGGGCATGACCGTGCCCGCGTGGCCGGCCTCGGCGGCGATCGCCGGCTTGCCGATCGTCTGCGCGTACCGCGTGATCGTGACCGGCGCTCCCGGGGCGGGTGCCGTCCGGGCGCGCTGGATGATGATGTGATCCAATCCGAAGGCGAGCACCATGCCGCGCGTTGTCGCGTCGAGCGTGTCCTTGCCGGTGTCGGCCCAATAGGCGTAGCTCCGCAGGTTCTCGTCGAGATCGCCGCCGTGCAGGTCGATCAGGTAGTCGCACTTTTCGATCACCTGTTTGGTCACCGCCCAGGAGACGCGCTCCGTCTGGCTGCCATCGGGCTTGCCGGGATAGAACCGGTTCATGTTCTTGCCGTCCACCGGATTGAGGTGCGGCACCACCTGCGAGAACGAGGCGGTGTTCAATAGCGGCGCAATGACCACGGCGCCCGTCAAACCCGCGGGATCCACCGACCGTGCGAGTTTGTGCAGCGCCACGATCGAAGCGTACTCGGTGCCGTGAGCCCCGGCGACCAGCGCCAGCACTGGCCCCGGCCGCGCGCCGTTGATCACGATCACCGGCACGTCGGTGGCGGCATCCACACCGCGCGGCACCTGGATCGCGCCATTGACGCGCTGTCCGGGACGGGCGGTCGCGGTTCCGATGGTGACGTCCGCCGCGCGGCTGCAAATCGCGGCCAACAGGAGAGCAGGGAAGAAGCGCATGTCATCCCATCCAATCGGGGCGGCGGGCCGTGCCGTCGAAATTCGAGCTGGTCTTGAAGCGCTCGTACTTGCCGGACAGTGCGGCCTCGCGCGTCCTCGCCAGCAACGCGTTCAGAGCCGCGGGCGTCAGCGGCTTGAAAGTGCGCGCGGCTTCGAAAGCCTGGTCCACGGCCTGCAAATTCGACATGCCGTTGATCACCACGCTGGTCGGCAGATTGAGCGCGTAGTGCAGGCACTCGATCGGCGTCGCGATCTTGGCTTCCACGATGGCGCCGCTGGCCATCGGCTTCATGCCGAGCACCGCGATTCCCTGCTCCACCAGCTTCGGAACCACCTCGTGCGCGAAGCTGCGGAACTGCGCGTCCAGAATGTTGAGCGGCATCTGTGCCGCATCGAAGTGGAAGTTGTGCGCCGCCGCCTGCTCCAGCATGCGCAGGTGCACCATCGGATCCTTGTGCCCTGTGAACCCGATGTAGCGGATCTTGCCCGCCTTCTTCGCGTCCAGCAGGGCCTCGGCCGGGCCGTCGTTGAAAAACCGGTCGGGATCTTCCAGGCGGATGTTCTCGTGGAACTGCATCAGGTCGATGCGGTCGGTCTGAAGGCGTTTCAGCGATTCGTCGATCTGGCGCGCCGTCGCCGCGCGCGTGCGTCCGTCGAACTTGGTCATCAGGAAGACCTTCTGGCGGTAGCCGTCGCGCAGCGCCTTGCCCATCCAGACCTCGCACTTGCCGTCCATGTAATCCCAGCAGTTGTCCAGGAAGTTGATGCCGCGGTCCACGGCGGTGCGGACGATCTTCGCCGAGGCATTCTCGTCCGGCGCCACTCCGATGTGATATCCGCCCACGCCGATTGCCGAAACGCGCTCGCCGGTTTTCCCCAGCTTGCGATAAATCATGTCGCCCGAGCGCTCGTCGGCGGCAAACAGGTTGCTCGCCATCAGCGCGCCGATGGTCAAAAACTCACGCCGCGGCAAATTTCCGCTCGTCATAGGCCAATCCTCCTCATCACATGGTATATGGTTAGGCGTGATGGATCGGCGGAAGTTTCTCACAATCGCGGGCACCGCGGCCGCGGCCCGGGCTGCCGGCATACCGATCGTCGATACCCATATCCACCTGTTCGATCCCGGAAGGCCGCAGGGCGTGCCCTGGCCGCCAAAGGACAACGCCGTGCTCTACCGGCCCGCGCTGCCGGCGAGATACCGCGCGCTCACCGAAGGCCTGGGCATCGCCGGCGCCATCGAGGTGGAATGCAGCCCGTGGATCGAGGACAACCAGTGGGTGCTGGATCTCGCCGCGAAAGACAAAATCATCGTCGGCACGGTGGGAAATCTCGACCCGGCAGACCCTGAGTTTGCCCGGCAGTTGGCGCGCTTTCACCGCAACCCGCGCTTTCGCGGCATCCGCTACGGCAATCTCTGGGGCCGCGACCTGAGATCCGACATGGGCAAGCCGGGGTTCGTGGACGGCCTGAAACTGCTGGCGCAATCCGGCCTGGCGCTCGACATGGCCAACCCGGACCCGGCGCTGATCCGGGCGGCGATCGCGGTCACCGACCGTATTCCCGGTCTGCGCGTCGTGATGGATCATCTGCCCCAGATGGACCCGTCGCTGGCGCGGGCCGATCTGCGCGAGCTTGCCGCACGCCCGCAGGTCTACGTCAAGATATCGCAGGTGCTGCGGCGCTTGGATGGGCGCGTGCCCGAAGATCTCGCGTTCTACCGCGACCGCCTGGACGAAGTGTGCGGCCTCTTCGGCGAAGACCGCGTGCTCTACGGCAGCGATTGGCCGAACAGCGATCAATGGGCGCCGTACCGCACCGTCTTCCGCGTGGTGCACGAATACTTCATGGCCCAGGGGCCGGTCGCAGCGGAAAAATATTTCCACCGCAACTCGATCGCGGCCTACAAGCTGGACGTTTTTGTAGGGTAGGCGCCTCGCCTGCCCCGCGCCGCAGGCGCGCTGCGTTAAGACCAGCCGCCGCCGAGAGCCCGGTAGACCTGCACCACAGCCATGCGCTCGGCCAGGCGAAGCTGCGCCAATGTCAACTGCCCGGAGAACAAATTGCGCTGCGCATCCAGAACCTGCAGGTAGCTGTCGAGCCCGCCGCGGTATCGTATATCGGACAAGCGCACCGTGTCTTCGAGCGTGGCCACCAGGTGCTCCTGCTGCTGGCGCTCTTCGCGCAGGCGGTCGAATCCGACCAGCGCGTCGGAGACTTCACGCAGGGCCGTGTAGATGGTCCGCTGATAGGTGATGAGCATCTCGCGCTGCTGGGCCTCGGAAAACCGAACCTGGCTTCGGATCTGGCCGGCGTGAAAGATGGCCTGCACCGCCGAGGGCGCCACGCTGTAGGTGCGCGCGGGCAGGGTGGCGATATCCAGCAGGTAGCGGCTTTGTCCGCCGGCGGAGGCCGTGAGCGCGATCTGCGGATAGTAGAGCGCGCGGGCCGCGCCGATCTGGGCGTTGGCGGCGACCAGGTTCTCTTCGGCTTGCCGGATATCGGGGCGGCGCTCGAGGATCGCGGAGGGCAGCCCGGGCGCCACTTGGGCGGGCATGGCGATGTCTTCGAGTTTGCGGCCGTGCTCCTGCGTCGAAGGCGCTTCGCCCTGCAAGAGACTGAGCTGGTCTTCGGTCTGAGCGATCGAGCGCTGCGCGGCGGCGATCCGCGCGGTCGCCGTGTAGAGCAGTTGTTCGGCCTGGCGGACGTCGAGTGCCGAGGCCGCGCCCCTCTGGTGCCGCAGCTCGACCAGGCGCACGCTGTCCCGGGCCGATGCTTCGGTCTCGCGGCTGATCTCCAGCTCGGAATCGTATTCGAGCAACTGGAAGTAGCTGTCGATGACGTCGGCCACGAGAGAAATTTCAACGGCTCGACGGCCTTCCTCGCTGGCCAGGTAACTGGCGCGCGCGGCCTCGGTCAGGCGGCGCAGCCGGCCCCAGAGATCGATCTCCCAGTTGAGCGCCACGCCGAGCGTCGTGTAGGTGGCGCTCAGGTTGGTGTTGGGTTGAATGAAGGTGAAAGCGCCCAGAGTGGACTGCCGGATGCCGGTGAGGCTGGCATTGGCGTCCAGGAACGGGAATTGGTTGGCCCGATTGATGCCCAGATTGGCGCGGGCTTCCTGGACCCGCTCGACGGCGATGCGCAGGTCGAAATTGTTGGCGAGCGCCTTGGTCACCATCCGGCTCACCGTATCGTCGGCGAACAGGTTCTGCCACTTGGTGTCGGCGATGGAAGCGGCGGGGTCGGTGCCGGGCGGAGGCGCGTTGCGGTAGGCGTTGGGAACGGCGACTTGCGGGCGATGATAATTCGGGCCGACGGTGCAGCCGGCGAGCACGAAGGTGGCGGCCGCCATCACGGGAAGGCGGTTCATTGCGCCACCTCCGGCGCCGGTCCGCCCGATGGTTCCGGCTCCCGGCCTTCGACGAAGCCTTCGATCAGCACAAAGAGCACGGGCACGATGAAGACGGCGAGCAGCGTCGCGGTCAGCATGCCGCCGAACACGACGGTGCCGAGCGAGCGGCGCGCCGCGGAGCTGGCGCCCGTGGCAAACACCAGCGGCAGGACGCCGAGAATGAATGCGAACGACGTCATGAGAATGGGACGCAGCCGAAGGTGCGCGGCCTCCAGCGCCGCGTCGCGCACGTTCTTGCCCTGCTCGTGGCTGTCCTTGGCGAATTCCACGATCAGGATGGCGTTCTTGGCGGCGAGCCCGATCAGGGTCACGATGCCGATTTGCGTGTAAATGTCGTACGCGTAGGCGCGCAGCATGGTCGCAAGCAGCGCGCCGAAGATCCCCAGCGGCAGGGCCAAGAGCACCGCGAACGGAATCGACCAGCTTTCGTAAAGGGCCGCCAGGAACAGGAACACCAGGACGGCGGCGAATCCGAAGATGGCGCCTTCGTTGCCCTGGGCCTGCTTTTCCTGGTAAGTGGTGCCCGTCCATTCGAATCCAAAACCGGGAGGCAACGAAGCCGAAAGCTGCTCCATGGCGTTGCTGGCTTGGCCGCTGGAATAGCCGGGCGCGGGACCGCCCAGGATCTGGATCGCGCGAAACCGGTTGTACCGGTAGATCACATCGGGACCGCCCGCGGGCGCGACGGTGGCCAGCGTGGAGAGCGGCACCATCTGGTTCTGTGAATTGCGGACGTAATACCGGCCGATGTCCGAGGGCTGCCGGCGGAAGGCGGGCTCGGCCTGCAGCAGCACCTGCCACGTGTGTCCGAATTGATTGAAGTCGTTCACGTAGAGGCCGCCGAGGAAGGTCTGGAGCGTGTTGTAGGCATCCACCAGGCCGATGCCCATGGTCTGCAGCTTGTCGGTGTTCATATCGACGCTGTAAGAGGGCACCGACGCGCGGAATGTGCTGATCACGTTGGCGAGCTCCGGACGGCGGCGTGCGGCGGCCACAAGCGTGTCCGCGGCGCGGGAGAGCGTGGCCACGTCGCTGCCCGCGCGGTCTTCGAGCATGTACTGGAATCCGCCCGTGGGGCTCAGGCCGAGGATGGGCGGCAGGCCGAAAGCGAAGCTGAATGCCTCGGGCACTGTGGCAAAGCCGCGCTGCGCGTTGGCCAGAATCGCGTCGAGCTGTTCGTTCTTGGCTTTGCGCTCGTCCCAGGGTTTGAAGGTGGCGATGATGGTGGCGACGTTGGAATTGGAGGTGCCTGTCGCGATATCCAGGCCGCCGATCACAAAGTAGGTCGCCACGCCGGGGACGGTGCTGACCACGTGTTCGATCTTCCGGCAGGCGGCGTCGGTGCGCTCGGTCGAGGCGCCGTCGGGCAGTCGCACAGAGGCGAAGAACGCGCCCTGGTCTTCCGTCGGGAGAAAGCCGGTGGGCAGCCCCTTGAAGATGCCGTAGGTGACGATAGTCACGGCGACCAGCGCGACCACGGCGAGAACCGAGCGGCGAATGAGGAGCGTCACGCCGGAGAGGTAGTGGCCGGTGGCGCGGCCGAAGCCGGTGTTGAACCAATCGAAGGGCCGCGAGAGCCAGCTCCGCGATTTCTTGTGCGGGCGCAGCAGGAGCGCCGCCAGCGCCGGGCTGAGCGAGAGGGCGTTGAACGCGGAGAGCAGCACCGAGACCGCGATGGTGATCGCGAATTGCTTGTAGATTTCGCCGCTGATGCCGCCGACGAAGGCGACGGGGATGAATACCGCGGCCAGGATGAACGCGATGGCGACCACCGGCCCGGACACTTCCTCCATGGCGCGGGCGGTCGCGGCCGCGGGCGCCATCCCGTCGTCGATGTGGCGCTGCACGGCCTCCACCACCACGATCGCGTCGTCCACCACGATGCCGATGGCCAGCACCAGGCCGAACATGCTGGTGATGTTGATGGAGAACCCGAGCAGCGGGAACAGTGCGAACGTGCCCACGACGGCCACCGGCACGGTCAGCAGGGGAATCAGTGTGGCGCGCCAGTTCTGAAGGAAGATGAAGACCACCAGAATCACGAGCCCGATGGCCTCCATGAGGGTCACCAGCACGTCCTTGATGGCGGCGCGCACGAACATGGTGGAATTGTAGGGAACGATGTAGCTGATTCCCGCCGGAAAGCTCTTCTTGACCTCCTCCATGAACTTGATGACCGAATCGGCGGTCTGAACCGCGTTGGCGCCCGGGGAGAGGTAGACGATCACGTTGGCCGAGGGGCGGCCGTTGAGGCGGCTGAAGCCGCTGTAAGTCTGCGCGCCGAGCTCGGAGTGGCCGATGTCGCGGATGCGCAGCAGAGACGTGTCGGAACGCGCGCGGATGACGATATCGTCGAACTGGCCGGGGTCGGTGAGGCGGCCCGGGGCGAACACGGCGTACTGGAAATCGGTGCCGTTGGGCGCGGGCGGCTGGCCGATAGCGCCCGCGGGGTTTTGCCGGTTCTGGGCGGCGACCGCGTTGCTCACATCCGTGGCGGTGACGCCGAACTCGGTCATCCGGTCGGGATTGAGCCAGACCCGCATGGAGTAGACCTGCTGCGAGCTGAGCCGCGAGTCGCCGACGCCGAGCAGGCTGCCGATCTGGTTGACCAGGTTGATCTGCGCGTAGTTGGTGAGGAACAGCGAATCGTAGCGGTCGTCGCTGGAGACCAGGCTTACCGCCATGAGGAAGGCGGTGGACACCTTCTTGACCGTGACGCCCTGGCGCTGCACCTCCGGAGGCAGGCGCGGCAGGGCGACGTTCACGCGGTTCTGCGTCTGGACGGTGGCGATATCGGGATTGGTGCCGAGCTTGAAGGTGACGTTGATCGTGAGCTGGCCGTTATTGGCGGCCGTGGACTGGTAATAGAGCATGCCGTCGAGGCCGACGAGCTGCTCCTCGATGGGCTGCGAGACGGTCTTTTCCAGGTCCTGCGCGTTGCCGCCGAGATAGTTGGCAATGATCTGCACCTGCGGCGGCACCACCTGCGGGTACGCCGCGATCGGCAGGCTGGGGATCGCCACGGAGCCCAGGATGACGATGACGATGGCGATGACCATCGCAAACACCGGACGGTCGATGAAGAACTTCGCCATGCGTTACTCCGTCCGGGCGCGGCCTGCAGCCGGCGGCGCTTCTTTGAACGGGACGGGATTGACTACCAGGCCGGGGCGCACGGTCAGCAGGCCCTCCACGATCACTCGGTCGCCGGGATTGAGGCCCTGCTCGATCAGCCAGGATTCGCCGACGCGCGGCCCGGTCCTCACGGGGCGGGATTCCACCTTATTGGAAGGATCCAGCGTGTAGACGATCTGCAGGTTTTGACTCTGCTGCACCGCGCGCTGCGGAATCAGGATGACGCCCTTGCGATGCTCGGCGACATAGCGGACGCGCGCGAATTGTCCGGGCAGCAGGCGGTGCTGCGGATTGGGAAATTCGGCTTGTACCTCGAGCGTGCCGGTGCGCGGATCCACCTGGTTCAGCGTGTTCGCGATCTTGCCGGTGGAGGCAAACCGCGAATTGTCGGCCAGGATCAGCTCCAGCGGCGGCGCCCCGTTCGCCGGCCCGCCCTTCATCGCAAGGTATTGCGATTCGCTCACTTGAAAGCGCACCCAGATGGGATCGAGGGGAACAATGGTGGTCAGGGGCTGGCTGGCGTTGGGCGTGACCAGGCCGCCGACGGGCACCAGCGTATCGCCGATCAGGCCGCTGATCGGGGCGACGATAGTCCCGTATTGCAGGTTGAGCCGGGCGGTATCCAGCGCGCCGCGTTGCGCGTTGACCTTGCCTTCCGTGGACTGGATCTGGGTCTGGGTGCTGAGCTTGGTCTGCTCCACGTTGGCCTGATTGGCGCGGACAGAGGCTTGGGCGGCGCTCAGGGCGGCAGTGGCCGCGTCCAGGTCCTGCTTGGCCGCGGCGTCGCTTTCCACCAGCGGCTTGAGGCGTTCATAATCCTGCTCGGCCTTGATGAGATTGGCCTGCGCGGCGGCGAGATTGGCCTCGGCTTGCAGCAGCGACACCTGGTGGCGGGCGAATTCCAGGTCGGCCTCGCTCTGCTTGAGGTTGCCCTGCGCCTGCTCCACCTGCGCCTGGAAGGGACGGAGATCGAGAATGTAAAGAGGTTGGCCCGCCTGAACCTCCTGTCCCGGGCGGAAAAGCCATTTATCGATGTAGCCCTCGACGCGCCCGCGCACGTCCACCATGTTGCGCGCGTAGGTCTGCGCCGGGTAGTCGGTGTAAATGTCGGCGTCGCTGAGCGCCGTGGTGATCGCTTCGACCGTGGGAGCGGCCGCCTGCGCCGGCTTTGGCTGCGCCTCCGACGAACAGCCTGAGAGAAATAGGGCTGCGGGAGCCAGGACGAGAGCCATGCATCGATAGGAATTCATAATCGCCCTGAGTGCAGAATCCGACGCGATGGTAATTTGATTCCAGTTTACCGGATTGGGATTCAGAGCAATAAGGCCCACATGAGTCAGTTGGTTGAGGGGGACACGTTTGGGCGGGCGCTACTGCCTCGATCGCAGGCGGGCGGCGCGGGTGCGGACTTCGGCGCTGTCCGCAAAGTTTGGGGCGAGGAGGAGGTAGGTGTCGTAGGCGTCCGCCGCCTTGGCGGCGTTGCCTTGCGATTCGTAGACCAGCCCCAGTTCGGTGTAGGCGGGGGGATAGTTGGGGTCGAGACGAATCAGCTCGGCCGCCTCTTTCTCCGCGCGGCCGGAGTTGCCGGCAATCCGCAGCACGTGGACCAGGTTCCAGCGGTTGGTCACCGACCGCGGGTTGTAGGCGACGGCCTTTTCGAGATACGGGACAGCCTTGGCGGGTTCGCCCGCGGCCACCAATTGAGACGCGATCTGGAAGGGCGGCAGGCCCCACTCGGGAGTGAGTTTCGCCGCCGTCTCGAAGGCCTGCCGCGCTTCCTTTTGCCGGCCCGTGCGTCCCAGGGCGACACCAAGGGCATTGTAGGCGCAAGCGAATTGAGGGTCGCGTTTCAGGGTCGCCTCCAGGGTGCGGGCGGCTTCGGCGAAACGGTTCTCGGCGATCTGAAGGCGGCCGGTGCAGAAGAGGCGGCGCGTTTCGATCCCGGGATCGTCGGGGCGGAGCGTTTCGAGACGGCCGAAGGCATCCACGGCGCGGGCGAGCATGGCGCGCTTGAGGCCGGAAGCCGTGGATTGCACGTAGTCGGAGACGCAGGCTTGTCCGAGTTCTTCGAGCGCGCCGCTGATGAGTCCCGCCGCGGGCGCGGCGTCCGCGCCGGCGAAGGTGTGGGCACGGTAGAAATCCCAGGCGCCGCCAGAGTCCAGGATGTTGCCGGCGGTGATGCGCTCGCGAAGTTGCTTGAGCGGTGAAGGCGGCGGCGGAGCGACGGCCAACTGGGCTGGAGCCTCGTGGAGCGTGACGAAGCCGGTGAGATCGGAGCCATCCGCGAATTCGGCGGCAAAACGGTGCGTGCCCGCGGTCAGCGGCTCGATCCGCAGACCGCCGGGCTGGATGGCACCCCGGAAGACATTGTCGATGTAGACCGCGGTGCGCAGCGGGCCGGTAATGTCGAGCCGGGTCGTGGGAGCGGTGGGCGGCGATGCTTCGGTGACGGCCAGCGGCAGGCGCGCGTCGAAGGTGCCGGCGACGCGCGGATGCTGGCGCGAATCCGTCAGCTCTGGAACGCGGCGCGACACATAGTCGATGGCCTCGGAGGCGCGCACCACGTGGTCGCCGTCGCGGTCGGCATCGCCCCCGAGGCCGCGCAGCAGGGTGTGGGTGAAGACCCCGTGGCCGCCGTCCAATTGGGGATCTTCAAAGGAGGATTCGCTGGGCTTGGAGCCGAGCAGCTTGAGAAAAGAGCGATCGCCCTGTCCCATGTGCGCCAGCGATTCGGAGGCGCGGCTCGGCCCGCCGGACTGGTAGGTGGACCAGCCGAGGCGGCCGGTGTGGCACGCGTCCGCGATCATCACAACGAGGTTGGCGCGCAGGCGGCCGGTCAGTGCGGCATCTACCTCGGCGAACGGGAGCGCGGTGGCGTGCAGGTTCTGCGGGTCGGAATCGTGCGCGACAAAATAGCCCTGGTCCTGGTCGTCGAGCACGCCGTGGCCGGCGAAGAAGAAGTATGCAATGTCCTGCGGGCCGGTGGACCTGGCCAGCCAGCCGTGGAGCGCGGCGCGAATCTGCGAAAGCGTAGCCTGCTCGTTGGCCAGGAACTGGATGTGGTCAGGCGGAATGGCGCCGCCCGCCGGACTCTTCAGGAAGTCGGCAAAATCGTGCGCGTCGCGGTGGGCGAATTTCAACTGCGCTTGCGGAGGTACATTGCGGTAGGAAGAGATGCCGATCACCAGCGCCCAGCGGCTGCCGGCGTCCCGAAGAGGGTTCGCCGCCGGCACGGAGTCGATGCGGAGGTCGCGGCGCTCCTGGCCGGAAAGCGACAATATCACGAGCAGCATCACCCAGCGCATTGGCTTGATCATACAACGGCTCCGTAGGACAGGCTTTAGCCTGTCCCCGCGCCGCAGGCGCGCTACTGCTTCGATTCCAGTTCAGCCCATCGCGTATAAAGATCGTGAATGAGCCGCTCCGCCTGTTGCAGCCGCTCGTAGCAGTCGCGTAGTCGTGCCCCGTCGGAGACAACCTCCGGCGATTGCATCTCCGCCCGCACCGATTCGGCGGCAGACTCGGCCTCTAGAATCCGCGATTCCATCTGCTCGAATTCGCGCGCTTCCAGATAGGAGAGCTTCTTCCTGGAAGCCGGCCTCGGCGGGGCCGTCGCAGCCGGCCGTTCTTCGGGCTCCGGCCGCACCTGCTCCCACTGCCAGTAGTCGGCATAGAGTTGAGCTCCGCCCCGGCCGTCGAGGCCGAGAACGGCGGTGCAGACACGATCCAGCAGATAGCGGTCGTGCGTCACCAGGACGAGCGCGCCCGGGAACTCGAGCAGGCTCTCTTCCAGCACCTCCAGCGTCGGAATGTCGAGATCGTTGGTCGGCTCGTCCAGCAGCAGGAGGTCGGCGGGTTGAAGCATGAGCCGGGCGATGAGGACGCGCGCCTGTTCGCCGCCCGAAAGGCTGGAGACGGGCCGGTCGAGCTGGCCCGAATCGAAGAGGAAACGCTTCGCCCAGCCGGCGACGTGGATCGGGCGATCGCGGAAGATCACCGTGTCGCCGTGCGCGCCGAGGGCATCGCGCAGGGTCTGGCCAGGGTCGAGCTGCTCGCGCGCCTGGTCGAAGTAGACCGTGCGCAGGCCGGCGGCACGTTCGATCGTACCTTCATCGGGACCGAGTTCGCCGTTCAGGATGCGCAGAAGAGTGGTCTTTCCGGTGCCGTTAAGGCCGGCCAGGCCGAGGCGCGTACCGGGGCCGAGCGTGAAAGTCAGATCGCGGAAAAGCGTCCGGCCGCCGAGCTGCTTGGCGATTATTTCGGCGGCCAGCAGGCGCTTGCTGCGGCGATCGGTGGCGGAGAAGTCGATCCGGGTAACACCGCGGGTCTGCCGCGATTCGATATCCGCCAGCTCGCGCATCAGGCGCCCGGCCTCGTCGATGCGTGCTCTGGATTTGCCGGTGCGGGCCTTGGGGCCGCGCCGCAGCCACTCCACTTCGCGGCGCACGCGGTTGGCCAGCGCCTCCTGGCGATTGGACTGCGCGAGCAGGTACTCTTCCTTCTTTTCCAGGAACGTGCTGTAGGAGCCTTCCACGCGCAGCAGGCCCTCCGGATAGGCGCGGTCCAGGTCGACCATTTCGTTGACTACGTTGTCCAGGAAATAACGGTCGTGGCTCACCACCACGCTGGCGAACGGCGCGCCGGCAAGCAATCGCTCGAGCCAGGCGATGCCTTCGAAATCGAGGTGGTTGGTGGGCTCGTCGAGGAAGAGGATGTCGGGCTGGAGCGCAAGCTCGCGGGCGATTGCGAGGCGGCGGCGCCATCCGCCCGAAAGCTCCTCGGCGCGCACGGTGGAATTGGCGTCGGTAAAGCCGCCCCGGCCGAGCGTCTGGTGAATCCGGGCGGCACGCTCGAGGTCGTCGAGGTGTTCACCGGCGATCGCCTCGGCCACAATCTCTTGAGCCGTGCGGTCCGGGGGCAGCTCTGCCTCCTGCGGCACGTACCCGGCGCGCGTATTGCGGCGCAGCGAGATCTCTCCGGCGTCGGGTTCGAGCTGGCCGGCGAGAATCTTGAGAAGGGTGGATTTGCCCGCGCCGTTGCGGCCGATCATGCCGAGGCGCTCGCCCTCGCTGATGCCCAGCGAGATGTTTTCGAAGAGCACGCGGGAACCGTAGCTCTTGCGAAGACCGGCACAGCTTTCGAGCAGCGCCATGTCTATTCGTAGCGGAGGGCTTCCACCGGATCGAGCTGGGCGGCTTTCACTGCCGGCCACACACCGAAGAAGACACCGACGGCGACCGAGACAGTAAAGCCGGTGATCAGCGCCCATCCGGGCACGCTCGACGGCAGCGAGGGCACCAGCGCACCCACCAGCAGAGTAATCAGCACGGCGATGAAGATGCCGAGAAGGCCGCCCGCGCCGGTGAGAGTCATGGCTTCCACCAGAAACTGGCCGATGATGTCGCGTTTGCGCGCGCCAACTGCTTTGCGGACGCCGATCTCGCGCGTGCGCTCGGTGACGCTGACCAGCATGATATTCATCACGCCGATTCCGCCCACCAGCAGTCCGAGGGCGGAGATGGCAATCGCCACCAGTCCGATCAGGCCGGTGATGCGGTCGAACTGCTGGATGATCTGGTCGGGGGTGGAGATGGCGAAGTCGTTCGGAGCATCGGTGGCCAGCTTGCGAATGCGTCGCATGGCAGCCTGCACTTCGTCGAAGGCGTCCTGGCGCATCCCCGGCCGCGCCTTGGCCGTGATCATGAACCGGTCCAGTTGCGGATAGCGGATCTCTGCCGTGCGCAGCGGGATATTGACGTTGTTGTCCTGGCCGTTCTCGCCGAAGAATCCGCCCTTGGCCTTGGCGAAGACGCCGATCACGGTGTACTCCGCGCCGTCGATCATCATGGTGCGGCCTACCGCGTCGCCCGCCGGGAACAGGGAGCCGGCAACATTGGAGCCGATCACGGCCACGTGCAGGCCGCGCTGGTCTTCCTCGGGGGTGAAAAATCGGCCGGCATCCAGGTCGCGGGGCGAGATCTCGGCCATGTTGGGAGACAGGCCGTTGAGATTGATGTTCTCGGTTTCATAGCCGGGTACGCGCGCCATGATGGGCTGGCCTTCCACCACGGGCGGGATGTAAAGGAGGAGTCCGACGTCTGCGACCGAGTTGACGCACCAGCGGCGGATGTAATCGACGTACTCGGGCTTCATCGGCCGCCGCTTGCGCTCTTTCGGGGGCTCCTGGCTGGGGTCGCCGGAGGTCTTGAAGAGGAAGATGTTGTCCGGGCCGAGCTCCTGGAAGAATGTGACCACGCCCTGGCGGAGGCCGGTGAGCAGCGAGGCAACGGTTACCACCGTAGTGATGCCGATGACGATACCCAGGACAGTGAGCAGGCTGCGGAAGCGGTGCGCGCCCACCGCGGCTATGGCCATTTTGATGTTTTGTCCGGGGCTGATGGTCATGATCTACTCCGCGCGCAATGCGACCACCGGATCCATGCGCGCCGCGCGCGCGGCCGGGTACCAGCCGGAGACGACTCCCACGACCGTCGAGACAACCACCGACAACAGAACGTATCCCAGGGTGACGCGAAGCGTGAGCTCGAATACGCGCCCGAGAACCTCGGTCACCGCGGCTCCGGCTGCAACTCCAAGTCCGCCGCCGACGGCGGCGAGGGTCACCGCCTCGATCAGGATCTGCATCAGGATATCGCCGCGCCGCGCGCCGACCGCCTTGCGGATGCCGATTTCGCGCGTGCGCTCGGTGACGCTGACCAGCATGATGTTCATGATCACGATGCCCCCCACCACCAGGGAGATGCAAGTGACCGGGACCACAACGGCAGCGATCATGCCCAGCACCTGGTCGATGAAGCCGCGGATCGCGTCCGGCGTGAGCACGTCGAAATTATCCGGCTGCCCCGGACGCGCGTGAAAGCGGGTGCGCAGCACGACTCGGGTTTCATCCAGGGCGCCATTCAGATCCAGACCGCTTCCCGGCCTCGGACGGCCAAACAACGCGAAGCCGGTGCCGGGTCCGTAGAGACGGTCGAAGGCGGTGATCGGGATGTACATGGAGTTGTCTTGATCGCGGCCAAAGGAGCTGCCGAGCCGCTCCTGTACGCCGATCACGGTGAACTCCACGCCTTCCACGCGAATGATCTGGCCGAGCGGCGAGCCCCCCGGGAAGAGCGTGGTGCGCACCGTATCGCCGATGACCGCGACGTAGTTGCGGCTGCGCTCTTCCTGCTCGGTGAAGAAGCGGCCGTCCACCACCCCGATATCGCGGATGCGGGCCATATCGGAGCCGACGCCGATGATGGATGAATCCTCGCAGATCAGGTTTTCGCGTTTGACGTCGGAGATGTGCTGGCGGTAGGGGCTGAAGAGCACCTTGTCGCCGGCAAGGGATTCGACAAACCGCGCGTCGTCGGTGCGGATGGGCTTGTTGCGCTTGAGCTTATCGAATAACTCACGGCGGCTGAGGCGGCCCGTGGCGGCGATCTGCGCCACCAGGAACGACTCGGAGCCGAAGGCCTTGGCGGTGCTCTGTTCGGCGTAGGCGCCCAGTCCTTCGATGGCGCTGCCGACAAGGATCACGCTGGCCACGCCGATGATCACGCCGAGCAGCGTGAGAAAGCTGCGCAGCTTGTGGGCGCGGATGGAATCCATTGCCAGCCGGAACGCGTTCTGAAATTGATAGCGGGAACGCAGGAACCCAGGAGTGTTCTGCTGCATCGTGTCTGCTAATTCCAGGATAACGTAAGATGAAAGTTCCGATGCCCTTGCTTCGATTAGCATACTCGGCGCTGTTCCTGGTTGCCTTGATCGCGGTCTATGTGGCCTGGAGCCAGGTTGGCGGCCAGTCGCACCTCGACCTGCTCCCGTGGTGGCTGAAGCTCGGGCTGGGCATGGGGATCGCCTTCGCCATCGTACGTGCGACCATCGCCGCGGTGGCCGGCGAGCGCGGCTGGAACGGCCACAGCCTGCGCTGGTTGGGGCTGATGCTGGTGATGGCCGTGATCTGCGGGCTGGCGAGTTACTACGCGCACATGTACCTGGAAGACCAGGGAGACGAGTCCGATGAAGAAGCGGACGCAACCGTGTCGCGGCTGGTAGTACCGCGCGCGCCTGCATTCACCGCCGGGACGCCGGGACGCTGAGGGGAACGCAGGGAAGGCGGAAAATGACGTCGCAGTTGGCATGGGGGGCGGCGGCGCGGATTGCCTGGCGCGAGATGCGTGCATCGCGGGCGCGGTTTCTGTTCGTCGTACTGGCGGTCGCCGTGGGGGTTGGGTCGCTCACCGGTGTGCGGGGGTTCAGCGGATCGTTCCGTCACATGCTGCTGGCCCAGGCGCGCACCCTCATGGCGGCCGACATGACTGCCCGGGTTTTTGCCCTGCCTGACGCCCGGCAGCAGGCCGCGCTCGACCGGTTGCAGGCGCGCGGGGTGCGGCGGACGTGGATTACGGAGACGGTCACCATGGCGTCTTCGGCCGCCACGCCCAACCCGCTGCTGATTTCGGTGAAGGCGGTCGATCCGCAGGTGTATCCCTTCTATGGGACGGTAACTTTGAACCCGCCGCAGGCCCTGCGGGATGCGCTGACCGCATCGACCGTAGTGGTCTCCGACGATCTGCTGGTGCGGTTGAACGTGGCCACCGGCGATACGCTGCGCATCGGCGGACAGGATTTCCGGATCGCGGGCACGGTGGTCTCCGAGCCCGACCGCATGACCGGCAGTCTCAACGTGGGTCCGCGGGTGATGATCACGCGCGAGGGACTCGACCGCACCGGGCTCATCGGCGTGGGGAGCCGGGCTTCGGAGCGCTACCTCTTCGCGCTGCCGGCGGGCGGCAAACCGGACGTCTCCCAGGTCCGGCGGATTCTCAAGCTGGCATTTCCGGAAGCCACGCTGGCCGACTATCGTGAGACGCATCCCATCATTACGCGCGGGCTGGACCGCTCCACCACTTTTCTGAGCCTGATCGGGCTGATCGCGCTCGTGATCGGTGCCATGGGCGTGGCCAGCGCGATGCACGGCCACCTCCAGCAGAAGCTGGATTCGATCGCGGTGATGAAGTGCATCGGGGCGCGCTCCGGGCAGATCATTCGCATCTACACCGCGCAGACGCTCATGCTGGGGCTGGGCGGCGGCGTGATCGGCGTGGCGTTCGGAGTTGCCGTGGCGGCGGTGTTTCCGGGATTCCTGGCGAAGTACTTCCAGATCGACACGGCGGCTTACTGGAATGCCTGGCCGGCGGCACAGGGCATCGCGGTGGCCTGCCTGGTGACACTGCTGTTCACGCTACCGCCCCTGCTCAGTATCCGCGCCATCCGGCCGGCGCTGGTCTTCCGGCGCGATGTCGAGGCGGCGCCGAGGGCGGGGCGGCGCGCGGCGATCCTGACCCGGGCGGCCATCCTGCTGGGCACGGGCGCGGTGGCGCTGACCCTGACCGAAGGCGATTGGCGCGACCGGACAATCACGGCGGCATATTTTACCGGCGGACTGGCGGTCGCGGTTGGGCTTCTCTGGCTGGCGGGATGGCTCGTCCTGCGCGGGTGCCGACTGGCATTGCGATACGCGGGTCCGCGAATGCCGGGCACGATCCGGCATGGCATGGCGAACCTGTACCGGCCAGGCAACCAGGCGCAGTCGGCGGTGGTCGCGTTGGGCGTAGGCGTGATGTTCACCCTGACGGTGTTTCTGGTGCAGACGGCGCTGGTGGAGCAGATTCGCGGGAGCGCGCCGCCGGGGATGCCGAACGTATTCCTCCTGGATATCCCGGCGAACCAGCGCGCCGCGGTCAGCGAGCTGATCCGGCGGCAGCCCGGCGTGAAAGAGGCGCCGGAGGTGGCCTTCGCCGTGGCCGCCCGTATCGCGGCGGTCGACGGAAAGGCGCTGGAGGACAAGCCGCACGTCCGGCGATTCCTGCGCACGCGGTCGGTGACCACCGTGGATGCTATGCCCCCGGACGCCATGGTGCTGGAGGGCGCGTGGTGGAAACCGGGCGACCGCGATCCGCAGGTCTGCGTGCAGGAGGAGGCGGCGCGGATCCTCAACCTGAAGCCTGGCGCGACGATCGATTGGAGCATCTGGAACCGCACCATCCGCACCCGGGTGGCCTGCATCGAGCGGACGGAATCGATCCGCATGACCGGGCGCTTCGAGTTCCTGTTCAATCCGGGTCCGCTGGATGGCCTGCCGGCAGTCTACTATGGGAGCGCGCGCGTGCGGCCCGCCGATGTCGCGGCTCTGCAGCGCGTGGTCTACGAGACATTCCCCACAGTGACAGTGGTGAACGTGGCGGACGTGATGCAGATCATCGACGACGTGGTGCAGCGCATTGCGGCCGTCATCCGGTTCATCTCGGCATTCACGATTCTTGCGGGCGCGGTGATGGTGGCGTCGAGCGTGGCAGGGACTCGGTTCCGCCGGATGCGCGAAGTGGTGACGCTGAAGACGCTCGGCGCGACCCGGCGGCGCATTGCCTGGGTCTTCTCCATCGAGTTTCTGGCGCTGGGCGCGGTGGCCGGCATCATGGGCACGGCTTTGGCTTCGGGCTTCGCGGCTCTGGTGCTGGACCGCCTGCTGGAGATTCACTTCCGCCCGGACGCACTGACCAACGGGCTGGCGGTTCTGGTGTCGGCGATGACCGCCACGGCGGCGGGTTGGCTGGCGAGTTTCCGCGTGCTGGGGAGGAAGCCGCTGGAGATTCTGCGCGACGAGTGACGGTTCTGTTAGCCGGCCGTATTATCCACGGTTAGTATCCGTTAGCGCCCGGTCTTGTGGGCGGAGTTATGGGTCGTCAGCGGTACCGTGTTCCCTGGTGCGCAGCGCCCGGCAGCCGCATGATGGTTGCCAGGAGCACTCGGAAATGTTTCGGAAGAAAATTCAGTTTTATCTGCCCATGGCGTTCGGACTGTACCTGCTGCTGCAGGGTGGCGCGCTGTTCTTCAGCGCGAGCCCGGCGGGGCCGCTACTGGGAGTGGGGCTGCTGTTGTGGGTGCCGGCTTGCGCTTACTTCACCTGGCGCGGATATCGCGTGCTCACGCCGAAGGCGGCGCCGGCGCCGCGGGTGTGGAAGCAGGCTCCCTCGAAGCTGGCGGCGTAAGCCAATACCGCTGTGTCACAAGATGTGGGGTGGCCAATCTTGGCCGCAGCCGCCTTTCTAGGCGGCCTCTTGAGCTCGACCACGGATACTCCTGGGCATCGTCAAGCGCGCGGTCCCAGCCGTTCACCCGGCCATCCAGCCCGGCCATGCTGGCAAAGCCCACGCAGACTGAGCTAGAGTATGGCGGGGTGCGCCATGTACAAATCAATCTGCGCGTTCGTGCTTTTTGCCTCAATTGCTGCCGCGGCGGACGTCTCCGGCACTTGGCAACTGAATGTGGAGACCAGCCAGGGTTCAGGTACGCCGACGGTGGAACTGCGCCAGAACGGTGAACAGCTCACCGGGACGTTTCACAGCCAGATATTCGGCGACGCCAAACTGACGGGGTCGGTGAAAGGCAACACCATCGAATTCGGTTTCGAAGGAGGTGCAGGCGACCAGACCATCAAAATCGCCTACAAAGGCACGATCGAGAGTGCCACGTCGATGAAAGGAACCGCCGTGTACGCGGGCTTCGACGACAAGGCTACCTGGACGGCGACGAAGAAGTAAATCCGGGACGCCCGCCCGTGCATCGAAGCCACAGCGCCGCGTGTAAAGGCGCGCCGCGAGCGTGGTATGCGCGAATGGCTTCGATACTTGCCGCTGATACTGATGATCAGCATCATGGCGCAGGTATTTGCGATCGGAGCGGCCTGCACCTGGCGCGACGCGACTTATCTCTTCCGGCATCCAGCTTTGCTGTGGCGCTCGATTGCCGCGAGAAACATCATCGCGCCCGTCGCGGCGGTCGTGCTGATCAAGACGTTTTCGTTGCTTCCGGCGGTTGCGCTTACGCTTGCGGTGCTGTCCATGACGCCCGTGCCGCCTCTGCTGTTGCGGATCCACCTCAGCAAGGGCGCATCCACTGAATACGCTCTGGGCCTGCTGGTTTCACAGGCCGTTCTGGCGGTCCCGCTGGTGCCGATTACTCTTCAATTCATGGATTGGGCTTTCCATCGGCAGGCCAGCTACGGTGCGGACGACGTAGCGCTCCTGGTAGTGCGATCGATTCTTGCTCCTCTCGCCGCCGGGATGCTCGCGGCCCGCTACCTGCCGGTCCTCGGCAAGATCGTGCGAATCCTCCTGCTGGCGGGTGCCGTCGTGATGCTGGCCGGCGTCGTCCCGCTGCTCGCGCTGGAGTGGCGCACGATCGTTACGCTCGCGGGAGCGAAAACGATCGCCGCCTTCGCGATCTTCATGGCGATAGGAACCGCCGCGGGCCACTTCCTCGGCGGTCCCAATGACGTCAACCGCACCACCCTCGCGCTGGCCACTTCTTCCCGGCACTCTGCGTTAGCCATCGCGGTTGCCATCGCCAACTTCCCGGATCAGAGAAGACCCGTGGTCGCGGCCATCGTCATCTACCTGGTGCTCAGAGCCATTCTGAACATTCCCTATTTGCGCTGGCGCGGGCCCATGCAATTGCAGCCCGAATATGCGGGACCGGCGCCACAAACGAAGGTCGGTTCCGGCGCAGCCACGGGAGTGTGACGCGGCGCTCAGCGCCAATAGCCGCGATGGAAGTGCCACCCGCCGTGCTCCTGCCGCCACGCCGGAGCAACCCACACGGCGTGCGCGTGCGGAGGACGCATCCACCGTCCTTCGCTCCAAACCCACTGGCCGCCGCGGCGGTCCCAGAAGCCGGCGGTCCAGACGTATCCGACTCCGGGAGCGACTCCGACGAAGCCATAGCGCGGAGGCGGTGGCGGACCGTACGCTACGTATCCGCTGCCGGCGCATCCGCTCAGAACGGCGCCCAGCGCCATCGTGCTCATCAATACCAGTCTCTTCATTTCACTGCCCTCTCTACCTTGAGGAACGCGCCGCGTTGTGACGACGTTGCCGGGCTGAATAGTTGTTAACGTTACTGCGCATTAATCCAAATCCGCCCGTGCCATGGGATGGCGGGACAGGTTCGGCAACCTCCCCGCGGAGTAAGATTGGTGCATGGCCAGAGTCACCGAACTCCACGTGAACGGCTCCATGCACCGGATCGATGCCGATCCGGATCGCACGTTGTTGAGCGTCCTGCGCGACGATCTCGACCTCACGGGCACGAAATTCGGATGCGGCGAAGGGCAGTGCGCGGCCTGCACCGTCCTCATCGACGGCGTTGCCACCAAGAGCTGCCTCACCAAGGTTGCTGCCGTCGGGACAAAGAAAATCGTCACCATCGAGGGCCTGGCGCCCGAGGGCAGGCTCCATCCGATGCAGCAGGCCTTCCTGGAGGCCGATGCGCTGCAATGCGGGTACTGCACCCCGGGAATGATCCTGGGTGCGGTCTCTCTACTTCGGCGCAATCCCAACCCCACCGAGGCGGAAATCGTGACCGGCATGAACGGCCACATCTGCCGCTGCGGGACGTACCCGCGCGTGGTGCGCGCGGTTCGCGCCGCCGCTGCGAAAGGAGGCCGCGCATGAAACGCCGGGACTTCTTCACTGTGTTGGGCGGCGGCATCCTGGTGCTGATCACCGCCGATGAAGATCCGATCTACGCGCAGGAGACCGGCGGACAACTGCGCGGCGGCGCCATGCCTTCGGACGTCAGCGCGTGGCTGCACATCGCGGAGAGCGGCGCGATCACGGTCTACACGGGCAAGGTCGAGGTCGGTCAGAACGCGCGCACGTCGCTGACCCAGGCGGCGGCGGAAGAGCTGCGCGTGCCCCCTGCCTCCATCAGGCTGGTGATGGGCGATACTGCCCTCACGCCGTTCGACCAGGGAACCGTGGGCAGCCAGACGACCCCGCGCATGTGGCCCCAGATCCGCCGCGCCGCGGCATCGGCGCGCGAAATGCTCCTCGACCTGGCCGCGCAGAAGTGGAGCGTCGATCGCAGCGCCCTGGCGTTCGGTGACGGCAAGGTGACCGCCGGCGCACGGTCGGCGACATTCGGCGAGTTGACGAAGGGCGAGAAGCTCGCGCACGCGATTCCCCCGAGCGTGACGCTGGCTCCCCCGGCGGACTGGAAGATCGCGGGCACGAGCCTGGCGAAAGTGAACGGCCGCGAGATCGTCACCGGGGCGCATAAGTACACGTACGACATGAAGCGCCCGGGAATGATGTGGGCGAAGGTCCTTTACCCGCCGCAGTTCGGGGCCTCGCTGGTGTCGCTGGACTCGTCCGCCGCGGAGAAGCTGCCGGGTGTGAAGGTCGTGCGCGAAGGCAACTTCGTCGGCGTGGCTGCGCCGGCGCCGGACGTCGCGCAGCAGGCCGTGGCCGCCCTAAAGGCGGAATGGAAGCCCGTGACGGCCGAGACCGACAGCCAGCATGTCTTCGAGTATTTCAAACAAAACGCGGGCGGCGGCGCTGCGAGCCCGGGGCTGACACCATACACGGTGGCGTACATCGCGCACGTGCCCCTGGAGCCGCGCGCCGCGGTCGCCGAGTGGGATGGCGACAAGCTCACCGTGTGGACCGGCACGCAGCGGCCGTTCGGCGTGCGCACCGAGCTCGCGCAGCAGCTCGCGATCTCCGCGGAGAACGTGCACGTCATCATGCCGGATACGGGCTCGGGCTACGGCGGCAAGCACAACGGCGACGCAGCCATCGAAGCCGCGCGCATCGCCAGGGCCGTGGGCCGGCCGGTGAAGCGCAACTGGACGCGCGACGAAGAGCTGACCTGGGCGTACTTCCGGCCCGGCGGGCTGATCGAGGTCGGCGGAAAAGTGGCGCCGGACGGCACGATCACCGATTGGGAGTTCCACAACTACAACTCGGGGCCGAGCGCCCTCGGCTCGCCCTATCACATTCCGGCGAAGAAGGAGCAGTATCATCAGTCGAAGTCGCCTCTGCGGCAAGGGTCTTACCGCGGGCTGGCGGCGACGGCCAACCACTTCGTGCGCGAATCCTGGATGGACGAGCTGGCCCACTCGATCCGGATGGACCCGCTGGATTTCCGCCTGAAGAATGCCACCGACGAGCGGCTGCGCGGCGTGATCCTGGCCGCCACCGACAAGTTCGGCTGGCGCGCCCGCCAGAAGACGCCGGGACACGGGTTCGGGATCGGCGCCGGCTTCGAGAAGGGCAGCTACGTGGCCACATGCGCCGAGGTATCGGTGGACGCCAACACGGGCACTACCAGGGTGCTGCGCACGGTTGTTGCGTTCGAGTGCGGAGCCATCGTGAATCCCGAGCACCTGCGCAACCAGGTGGAAGGCGCCATCGTCATGGGACTGGGCGGAGCCCTCTTCGAGCGCATCGAGTTCCGCGACGGCAAGATTCTCAACAACCGCCTGTCCAGATACCGCGTGCCGCGGTTCGCCGATGCGCCGGTCATCGAGAGCGTGCTGCTGGATCGCAAGGACCTGGTAAGCGCCGGCGCCGGCGAAACGCCCATCGTGGGAATCGCGCCCGCCATCGGGAACGCGATTTTCGATGCCACCGGGCGGCGCATCCGCAGGCTGCCGCTCGAGGCCTAACGTCGCTCGGTCAGCGTGACCGGGGCCGTCAGCCGGAGACTGAGGTGCGTCTCCGTGGGGATTTCAGCGGGCTTGCCGCGCGTGGCCAGAACCGCGCCGGTGCCCGCGGCGCCACCCGCTCCGGCGCCGATGGCCGCGCCCTTGCCTCCGCCGGCAATCGCCCCGATCGCCGCCCCAATCGCGGCTCCGGCGCCGATCTTGGCGGCGTCCTCACCGTGAGTTTCCTGCGCGCGGCGCTGGAAGGGGTCGGTCTGAATGGCGACGGTCTGCCCGTCGGAAGTGTGCAGGCGCGTGAGAGCGACACTGATGGTGGAGACGCCGCGCACCCGGCCGCCGGGATCCACGTCGGTGACCCGGCCCTCCACCCGCGCGCCTCGCTCGGCGACGACAAAACCGTCGGCCACAAGCTCCTTGTCGAGAGATGCGGTGAAGGTGTCGCCGGGTCTGTTGCGCTCCGCGTTGAGCCCGTCGATGAGGCGCACCGAGATTAAAATCCCGGCGTTCAGCGTAGCCCTGTGAGGCTCGGGCGGAGGCGGCGGAGGCGGAGTCGCATTCTCCGGCTCGACACGCGCGGGTGGAGTTGACGGTGCCGCGGGAGTTTCCTGGACCGTGGGTGGCGCCGTGGGCGGCTCCGTCGGAGGCACGGCTTCAACCGGCTCCGGATTGGGCCGCACGACGGCCTGCGCGGGCCCCGCTTTGGGCGGCGCCGGATGCGTGTGGGTTCGGCCCGGCTTCGGAGCTTCCCACGGGGATGGGCGGGCGGCCGCCGTGGCGGGCTGGGTGATTTCTGGCGCGGCCGGCGGTACGGAAGGCCGCGCCGGGACTACCGCCTGCGCGCCGGCAGGCGGGACAGCGGGCGTTTGCGGCTGCACCTGGGCTACCTGCGCCGGAGCGGCCGGAGCCTGGTGGCGCTGTGCGATCGTCATGACCAGGGCGCCCCCCGCGGCGCCGGCGGCCAGAAGAAGTCCGATGTGCAGCGGTTTCATCCTGGCTTAAGGGACGGACTACGAGCGCAGACGGTTTCGCGCCACGGCACGGTAGAATTGGATGTAACGCCGCAATGAATGCCTTTCCCGCAGAGTTTTCAATCGGTCCGGTGCGCATCGCCCCGGCGACGGTGCTGGCTCCCATG
Source organism: Verrucomicrobiia bacterium (assembly GCA_035578025.1). GTDB lineage: Bacteria > Acidobacteriota > Terriglobia > Bryobacterales > Bryobacteraceae > Solibacter. The sequence continues at coordinate 1,444 of DATJYJ010000325.1, read as the reverse complement.
GCCGGCGTGACCGATACCGTCTTCCGGCGATTCATCCGTAACCTCGGCGGCTGCGGGCTGATCATGACCGAGTTCACCAGCTCCCACGGCGTCAGCGCCGCCCGTGGCGCGCGCAAGCCTACCAAAACCCTGAAGCGCTACCTGGCATTCGAGCCTGAAGAGCACCCGATTTCCGCGCAGCTCTTCGGCTCCGATCCGGCAGTGATGGCCGACGCCGCGCGGGTATGCCAGGACCTCGGGTTCGACGTCCTGGATATCAACTTCGGATGCCCGGTGAACAAAGTGGTCAAGTGCAACGGCGGCAGCGGCCTGCTTCGCGATCTTCCGCTCGTCGAGCGGCTCCTCCGCGAAGTGCGCAAAGCCATCTCGATTCCCCTGACCCTGAAGTGCCGCGCCGGATGGAACGACCAGGAGCTCGTGGCAGTGAACATGGCCCGGCTGGCGGAAGACTGCGGGCTCCAGGCGATCGCCCTCCATCCGCGAACTCGCGAGCAGGGATATGCAGGTAAGGCCGACTGGACGCGCATCGCCGAGGTGAAGGCGGCGGTGAAGATTCCCGTCATCGGCAACGGCGATATCGTGACGCCCGAGGACGCGGTGCGCATGGCGCGGGAAACCGACTGCGACGCGGTGATGATCGGCCGGGCCGCGAGCTCGAATCCGTGGATCTTCCGCCAGATCGCCCAGTACCTGGAAACCGGAACGTACGTGCAGCCCGACGATCGCGACCGGTATTCGATGATGCGCGAATATTACACCATGCTGGTCGACCGTGCCGAGCTGGATGCCACCGGGAAGATGAAACAGTTCGCGACGTACTTCACGCATGGCATCCGGCACGGAGCCCAGCTTCGCGCATCAATTTATCAGGCGCGGGACGCGGAAGAGATCCTGGACCGCGTGGACGGGTTCTTCGCCGCCGCGGAAGCAGTGCCCGCCCGGTGAAGAAAGTCCAGTTGATCACCGACGGGGCCTGTTCCGGCAACCCCGGCCCGGGTGGCTGGGCCGCCATCCTGCGCTACGGCGACAAGAAAAAGGAGCTCTGGGGGTGCGAGCCGCACACCACCAACAACCGCATGGAGCTGCGGGCGGCGATCGAAGGACTGCGCGCGCTCAAAGAACCCTGCGAGGTGGAAGTGGTGACGGATTCGGAATACCTGAAGAACGGCATCACCACCTGGATCCACGGCTGGAAGCGCAAGGGCTGGATGACCGCTACCAAAAAGCCCGTGGTGAACCAGGATCTGTGGCAAGCCCTGGACGAACAGGTGAACCGGCACAAAACCACTTGGACCTGGACCAAGGGCCACGCCAATCACACCGATAACAACCGCTGCGATGTGCTGGCCACGCGCGCGGCGCGGGAACAGGTGTGTTCCTGAGGCGGGCCTCCGGCGCTTACATTTTCTTACGTTCGCTCATTTAGGTTCCGCAATTCCGATTG
>DATJYJ010000324.1:0-13773 GCA_035578025.1 Verrucomicrobiia bacterium | reverse complement strand
CAGCTCTTTTGCGACCGCGCCTCCAGCGACATCCTCAACATGCTTCTCGCCGAAGCCGACAAAGCCGGTGTCACTCTCTTCTGCGATACAAACATCACAGAAGTCCGTCGCAACGACGCCTTCCACGTCCTCACCAGGACCGGCGAATTCCGTGCGCCCGCGCTCGTCGTCGCCACCGGAGGTCTATCCATCCCTAAAATGGGAGCCACCGGCTTCGGCTACGATCTCGCCCGCCATTTCGGTCTCAAAGTCGTTGAGCCTCGCCCCGCGCTCGTTCCCTTTGTGCTCAACTCTGCCGATCAGCAACGCCTTTGCGATCTCTCAGGAGTCTCCACCCGCGTCATCGCCTCCATCGGCCGCCGTCATTTCGACGAGAACATGCTTGTCACTCACCGCGGCCTCAGCGGCCCGTCAATCCTGCAGATTTCTTCCTACTGGCAGTCCGGCACACCACTGTCGCTTGACCTCGCCCCGCAACAGCTGCTCACTCCCAACTCATCTCTGCACCGGGGCTTGCCCACGCTCCGCGCTCATCTCCGAACGATTCTTCCGCAGCGTCTCGCTGATCGCCTTGTCGACATCGACCCGCCTGCTGGTTGGACCATTCATGCGCTCGAAGACTGGGAGCGCCGCTGGCACCACTGGCCGATCACGCCCGAGATCACTGAAGGATTCGCTAAGGCCGAAGTCACCGCCGGAGGCGTCTCGACCTCCGAGCTTTCCGCAAAGACGATGGAAAGCCGCATCCCCGGCCTCTTCTTCATCGGAGAAGTCGTCGACGTCACCGGCCACCTCGGCGGATTCAACTTCCAGTGGGCCTGGGCCTCCGGCGCCGCTGCCGGCCGGGCCCTTTAGACCCGATCTCCTGAACCGTCATTCCTGGTGATCAATCGCTGGACGGCTCTTACTCCGCCTTGTAGCTGCCCTTGCCCCAGTGGAACGAAACCGTCGGTGTGCAGGTGTCGCTCTGGTAATAGACCACTGTGTCGCCGCTGTCGTGGCCCTGCACATAGGGAGTCATGGCCGCAACAAAATGCCCTTGAGCATCGGGCTTTGCCGCCAGCGAGGTCTTCTGGCCATAGGTCTCGGTCCCGGCGGTGAAGGCAGCATCCGGCTTGAACCCGTCGCCCTCGATCAACACCAGCTCGGCATCCTTTGCACCCAGCAGAACCTGTAGCTTGCAACCCTTGTCCTCACCCTGGATAGGAAAGGGAGTCACGCTCGAGGCGGCTCCGCTCTTCCGATCCTCGGCCAGCAGGCCAACTCGAATCGCCTCGCCCCTGGCGACGGTTACCGAAATCTCCACCGGAGCGTTCGGCTGCATCGTCTTGGTGCAGGCGGGCACGGCCGGCGCTGGTGACGCACTGGAACCCCTGCCAGCGGCGGTGTCAGCGGCCGTCTTGGTATCGGGCTCTGCCGCCGGCTCGGCTGGTGCGCTCACCGTGGGAGACGGTGGTCCGCAAACCGCGGTCCCCGAGGCATCGAGCACGATGCCGTTCATCGCAGCCGTAATCCCCTGATTCAAGGGCCAACGGAGCAGGGTCAACCGGGTGCCCGGCGCGAAGCCGTTGGCCGTAAGCCGGTAAGTGATCATCGTCCCCGAAGCCACTTTTTCCCGCTTTACTTCCTTCATCGTCAGCGTGATACCTGGAGACGATGCCTTTGTCCCCCAGTTCGCCATGGCAGTAGCTACCCGTGCGACTTGCGCCCGTTGGCGCGCCGCTTCTGCTGCGGCCTGCTCCTCGGGAGTCGGGGTACGCGGATCCGGCGGCAGGCTCTCAAGTTTTAACTGAGGGGTTGATGACTGAGGTGCCGGAGACTGCGCGGCGGGCGCGGGTGAAGCAGTTTGTTGTTGTGACCCGTAGCCCTGATCCATGGTCTGAGCAAATGAGGAAAAACACAGGGATGCCGCAAGACCGCCGGCAAAAAGAACTGAAGGGAAATGCATGTTTCGAGGATAAATGAATGCAACATCTCGCGGGGTCGCGCCAGCCGCCGCGCCATCGCCGGAATTTCATGCCGGAAATTCACCTGCATTCTCAATTTGCTGTCTGGTATCGTTCCTCCGAGTTCCCTCACTCGATACCCCACCGCCCGAGAGGTGACCCATGCCGTGTGATCCACAGGAGTTGAAACACGTCCCGCTCTTTGGCCTGCTCGACGACGAGGAGCTGGCCGTCCTGGCTTCCCAGGTGGAGGTCAAGAAGTTTGCAGCCCGCCAGCGCATCTACAAGATTGACGATCCCGGCCGGCATGCCTACGTCCTTATGTCGGGCAATGTTCAGGTCACCACGGTGGACGAAGATCAGCAGGAGGTCCTGGTCGACCAGCCCGGCCACGGCGAGTTCTTCGGATTTGCTTCGATGCTTGAGCAGACTCCGCACCAGACAAATGCCATCGCCCTCGAAGAGTCTGTCTGCGTCGAGGTCAGCCGCGATGACATTTCCACCCTGCTCTGCAAGAAACCTCTGGCGGGCATGGACATGCTGGCCGTTCTCGGCCGTCAGTTCCACGGTTCTCAGCGACTGGTTCGTATCCGCGCCAGCCGAAACCCCAATACCGTCATCGACGAGGAAGAGACCTTCGGCGAACGCATCGCCGATGTTGTCGCCGGACTCGGTGGCTCATGGACGTTCATCATCACCTTCCTCATCGGCCTGGTCGTGTACAGCATCATTAACGTCATTCTCGGTAAGCGTGCCTGGGACCCCTACCCGTTCATCCTGCTGAACCTCATCCTCTCCATGCTCGCCGCCATTCAGGCGCCGGTCATCATGATGAGCCAGAATCGGCAGGACAAGAAGGACCGCCTCCGCAGTGAGCTTGATTTCGATGTGAACCGCCGCGCCGAATCAGAAATCCAGAACCTCGCGCGCAAGCTCAACCTTATACACGACAAGATCGGTGACATCGACGATCTGGTTCGCGAGCACATCCAGCAAACGGCCGCACTGACCGCTCCTGAAACAAATTCGCCGAAAATTTCGTCTGAAACGCGGTAGGTGGTTCGCGTACTATTAAAAAACAGTTTGAGCGCATGTCGACTGAGGAACCCTGCCCGTAACCTCGGCGGCCTATCCAAGTTCTTGCAATAGCACCCCCCGCTGTCGGCTCTCAAAAGTGGCCAATCAAGATCGGCCCTGTCAGTAATGACAGTTTCACTTTGTGTGTCGCCCCGCGAAGCTGATATCGCGGGTGGATGTGAATTCTTTGCCCTTGGACTCACCCGGGGAGGGTGAACCGGCAGTAATTCTCTTTGGTTTCCATGGAGCGCTGTGATATGGCAAGGAAAAGTCAGTTCATTCCCAAATGGACCGGCTCTGCCTTCATACTGTTGGTTTTTCTTACCGCCTGTTTCGCGGCGGCCTTCGCCCAGAACCAGCCCGATCAGTCTCCGTTGGAAGCGGCACCGATCGCACCTTCCTACGGAATGCCCGCCGCTCCTGGAGTTGAACCATCTGCCCCGGTATCCTCGAGTGCGGAACTGCCTGATCATCCTGTAAGTGATCCCGACTTAAGCACTTTCGGGATGCAATACCATCCCGGGAAACAGACCGGCAGCAATCTCAACACGGACTCCATCAATCTGCCGGAGAGCCCGGGAAGCACAATAGCCGGCTCGAACTCAACCGCAATGGTGGTTTCCAACGCCAAACAGGCTCCGGAAACGAAGGTCCAGTGGAAAGACGCCATTAGTCAGTCTCTGTTCCTTATCGGCATCGGGCACTTTTTCGACCTCACCACCGAAGCCGGAACCCGCGATGCAATGTTCAACGGCCCCTGGTTGAACAATTACCTCCACTCTGTCGGCGAGCTGCGCGGCTGGAGCGACAGCGATCGCTTCATGGCGCCCTACGCCAGTCACCCGATCCAGGGCTCGGCTTTCGGATTCATCTACCGCCAGAACGATCCGAGATATCGAAATGTTCAGTACGGTGACGGCCGTGTGTACTACATGAGCTTATTGCACTCGATGGCGTGGGCGGCAATCTGGCACACTGAGTGGAAAATTGGCCCGGTCAGCGAAGCCTCGATCGGCAATGTCATGCTTCACGCCTCTCCCGGATTCATCTGTCTGGTCGACACCGCAACGCTCGGCACCGTCGCGATGTTCGCCGAAGACGTTGCGGATCGCTACCTGATCACGGGACTCGAGAATCGCACCACCAACCGGTTGCTCATCGTCCTGGCTCGAGGCTTCCTCAACCCTGGCCGATCCACGGCGAATGCGATGGCCTTGCATTATCCCTGGCGCCGCACGACCCGTCTGGCCTTGACCGGCGAGGACTATCAGATGCGGAAGGAACTCGTCGCCGAATACAAAGCCGGCGGCGAAAAGCCGTTCGTGTTCGTAAAGCCTCCGGGGCCTGTATTTGAGAGGGAGTATCCGAAAGAAGCGGATATCGAGCTGACGGCGTTTCCCGTCTATGAGCACTTCCTTAATACGAAGGGTCCGAATAATTGCGTAGGAGGAGGCGGTTCCGGCGCGTCTCGCATCAATCCGTACTTCCAGCTCATGGGAGAAGTAAGCGGATGCCTCATCATGGGCATGCCCGCTTCAAACCAGAGCGGCGACATGCTCTTCTGGGGCGGCGGCGTGCGCTGGACCCCGCTCGCCGCCCACCACGTATCTCCTTATCTGCAAATGATGTTCGGCGGCCGCCGTGTCACCCACGAGATCCTCAACCCCGAGCTGAAGAAGAAGCTGCTCAATGAATGGGATGACGGAGATGGCCCTCTGCAGCACTACCCCAAGCGGAGCGACTATTCAGTTGAGCTCTCCCGGTACGGACCGTCGCTCGCGTTCGGCAGCGGATTCGACTGGGTGGTGACCCGCGCCTTTGCGTGGCGCATGGTCAACGTCGAATACACCCACGCCTGGCTGGGAGATGCAGACTTCATCCAGGGCCAGAACACGCTGCGGATCACGACAGGCGCCGTTCTTCGTATTGGGACCTGGTAAGCCGGCCGAAAAGCCCACCGAATCATCGTTTGGATGCAGTAACATAAAACCCGGCCGGACGTCGGTGGCATCGAAACAGAACAGGTTGCTGTGCCGAAATGCCGATTGAGGTCTGTCTTGTCTGCCGCAATCCTCGTTGTGCCTAAATCTGTGCCTGCTTCTTCACCACCGCCGCTCGACCCCCGCTTCCACCTGGCCGCGATCGTCAACTCGTCCGACGACCCCATCATCAGCAAGGACCTCAACGGCATCATCACCTCGTGGAACGAGGCTGCTGCACGCGTCTTTGGTTACAGCCCGGAAGAAATCGTCGGCAGATCGATTCTTTGCCTCATTCCTCCGGATCTCAGGCACGAGGAAGAGGGTATTCTCCGCAAACTGAGGGCGGGTGAGCGAATCGACCACTTCGAAACTACGCGCGTTAGAAAAGACGGCGAGCGCTTTCCCGTCTCGGTCACTATTTCGCCGGTCAAAGACGCGACTGGCCGCGTGATCGGAGCGTCGAAGATACTCCGCGACATCTCCGACCGCAAGCGCCAGGATGAGACCCGCTACCGGCTCGCCGCTATCGTTGACTCTGCCGATGATGCCATCTTCAGCAAGGACCTGAACGGCGTCGTCCGCACATGGAATGAAGGCGCACGCCGCATGTTCGGGTATAGGTCCGATGAGATGATCGGCCAGTCAATTCTGCAGCTGATTCCCGAACATCTCCGCGGCGAGGAGGCTGAGATCCTGCGCAAGCTGCGTGCCGGCGAGCGCATCGACCACTACGAGACCATTCGCATGAAGAAGAGTGGCGAGCTGTTCGAGGTTTCCGTAACCATTTCGCCCATCAAGGACGAGAAGGGGAACGTGATAGGCGCCTCGAAGATCGCCCGAGATATCTCCGACCGAAAGCGCATCGAGCGGCTGATTGTTGAATCCGAGAAACTGGCCGCTACCGGACGCATGGCAGCCGCCATCGCTCACGAGATCAACAATCCTCTTGAGTCGCTGATGAACCTCATTTACCTGGCCCGGCGGAGCACTCCAGCCACCGAGCCGGCAGCCGAATATCTGCTCACCGCCGAGCAGGAGCTTGATCGCGTCTCTCAGATCGCCAGGCAGACGCTGGGCTATTACCGCGATAGCGGCCAGCCGGTAGAGCTTCACCTGCACAGCCTGATCGAGAACGTGCTGACGGTATATAACGCCAAGCTGACCGCAGCCGGAATCACCGTCGAAAGACAGTTCGATGATCTGCAGAAAATCCTCGTAAGCAAAGGCGAAATGCTCCAGGTCTTCTCCAACGTCATCGCCAACGCGATCGACTCCATGGAGCGTGGCGGCGTTCTGCGCCTTTCCATAGGCAAACTCGCAGGCTCCACAGGGGAGGGCATCCAGGTCCTGGTCGCCGACACCGGCGTGGGAATCAATCCCGAACACCTGCCGAAGATCTTCGATCCCTTCTTCACCACAAAAGGCGCGCTCGGCACGGGCATCGGACTCTGGGTAGCCCGCCAACTTATCCAAAACCGTGGCGGCCAGATCACCGTCGCCAGCAGCACCGAGAGCGGAAACAGCGGCACCATCGTGACCATCTTCCTGCCCTTCACTGCTCCGGCGGCTTCGAATCCCGAACCGGAAACCGTGCTCACCATATCTTGATCGCGCGCTTGCCGCTAAGGCGTTTCGCTGTACTCTCTACCTATGCTCCGCCGCCAGGTCACCGGACTGCTCATCATTGCAGCAGTCATTCTCGTTATCGCACTCCTCCGCGCTGATCGCCACGTGCTCTTTCCTCCGGGCTGGTGGCGCTGGTGACATCCCGGGATACCGATCCCCTGGCCCTGATCCTCCTCGGCCCCACCGCCAGCGGAAAGACCGCCTTATCCCTCACCCTCGCTGAAAAATTATCCGGAGAGATCGTCAGCTGTGATTCCGTCGCCGTCTACCGCGAGATGGAGATCGGCACCGCCAAGCCCACGCCTGCCGAGCGCGCTCGCATTCCGCATCACCTAATCGACGTCTATGCTCCGGATGAGCAATCGACCGCCGGAGACTATTCGCGTCTTGCCCGCGCCGCCCTGCGCGACATCGCAGCACGCGGTCATCTCCCCATCGTCACAGGAGGCACCGGCCTTTACCTTCGCGCTCTCATTGCCGGGCTTTTCGTTGGGCCGCAGCGCTCGCCGGATCTCCGCGCGCGCCTCGAAGAGACCGCCGGCAAACGCGGATCGCCATGGTTGCGCCACATCCTTGCCCGACTCGATCCCGCTGCCGCGGCGCGCATTCACGCCAACGACACGCCGAAGCTCATCCGCGCCATCGAAGTCTCACTCTCAGTGCGCCAGCCCATCTCCGAAGCATGGAAATCCGGACGCGATCCGCTCACCGGCTTCCGGCTGCTGCGCATCGGACTCGATCCCGACCGAACAGCACTCTACACCCGCATCAACGCCCGCGCGAAGGCTATGTTTGACGAAGGCCTTATCGACGAGACCCGCAGCCTCATCGCGAAATACGGCGAATCGCCCCGCGCTTTCGACTCTCTCGGATACAAGCAGGCCCATGCTGTTCTTCGCGGTGAGATGACGCTGCCCGAAGCCATTTCCGCGGCGCGGCAGCGGCACCGCAACTACGCAAAGCGGCAGCTCACCTGGTTTCGCCGCGAGCCCGATGTGCTCTGGCTCAGCGGCTTCGGCGACGACCCGGACATTGTGGACCAGACCATCGCTGCCGTTGCGAACATGCTCAACAAATGAACCAGGATTTTAGTTTCAGAATGTTGTGGAGATCAGTTGGCCGGAAACGAAGAGCCCAGCAGAATCGGAGTAATGCCAGGCGCGAACGTTCCGATCCTGTGGCTGACCGTCTTGCGATTGCCCGACTTGAACTTGATCTGCGCTTTGAGGGTAATGGGTGAGTCGGTCTCTCCGTAAACTCCAAACGCCTTCAGGGGATCCCCGGCTTCCACCTCGGGAGCGAAACCGGCTGGGAACCTGTAAGTCACCTCGGCGATAGAATCCAGATCTTTTTTGGAGCCGCTGATCCAGACCCAGAAATCCGACCATTGCGTTTCGCCCACGAGTTCGCCGGGCTTGGCTAAGTGGCAGATCGCCAGTCCGTCTTCCTGCTTTCCTTTGAACAACAGATTCCTGATTGCGGTGCGAAGGCCAACGAATGCCGTAAACGCCTCGTGCTCTGCATCCAGGTTGATGACTTGAACGTTGCCCAGAATGCCGATTTCCGTGGAGACTCCGAGTTCGCGAACTAAGACCACAGGGATTTCTTTCCCAATCGCGAACCCGATCTCAGAGATGACCCACTCACTCGGTACCCAGTTGCCATTCTTAAGCTGCTCTGTCCTGGTCAGGAACGCTACCAGCAAATCAGATCGAGCAATGTCATCTCTTACCGCGCGATCGATCTGCTGGGCCGGATACAGGTCGCCGGTCCGCACATCACAGCCATAGTGGTTTAAAAACGGGGGAACTACAAGCCCTATCCACTCATCACGTTCCCTGAACGGAAAGGCGAGAAAAACCGACGGCTTCGCGGAATCACTCATCTCCTTCATCGGTTCAGTTGCCATTCAGTTTCCTCGCCGTCTACACCATTCTCAGCATGATCTTACTTAGTCTCGCCCGGGGTGACCGGGTAACATCGATCAATCGGAATATATAGCGGTCCCGAGACGCGATATCAAGGACGAATTACCTCGGTCGGTGAGGACTCGCGGTCCCAATGGCCTCTTTCGCCCTTGCAGGGTGTATCTTGATAACGGTTTAAGCCCCGCACGTCCAGGCTGTCGAAAACATCCGACACATTATTTTAGGGAGAACCCTTAGTCCATGCTTGACCGCCGATCCTTCCTTCAGGCCGCCGCCAAGACCGCAGCCGCTGCAGCTGTCACCACTCGTCTTGAACCGGCCTTTGCACAGGGCGCACCAGCGCCAGCCTCGCCGAACGACAACATCCAGCTTGCGCTCGTTGGCGCAGGCATTCAGGGACAGTTCGATACCAAGACCGCTATTCAGGTCCCTGGCGTAAAGCTTGTCGCTGTTGCCGATTGCTACGATGGCCGCCTTGCCCACTCGAAAGAACTCTGGGGAGCGGATATCTTCACCACCCGCGACTACCGCGAGATCCTCGCCCGCAAAGACGTCGACGCCGTCCTCATCGCCACGCCCGACCACTGGCACAAGACCGTGGCCGTCGACGCCATGAAGGCCGGTAAAGACGTCTACCTTGAGAAGCCGATGATCCACATCTATCCCGACGGGCCGGAGATCATCGAGACCGCGCGCTCCACCAACCGCATTCTGCAGGTCGGCAGCCAGCGCGTCAGCTCCATCGTCTACGCGAAAGCCAAAGAGCTGCTTGCCTCCGGAGCGATTGGAAAGCTCAACATGGTCACCGCATGGTGGGACCGCAACTCCGCCATCGGAGCATGGGATTACTCCATCCCGCTCGACGCCTCTACTGAGACTTGTGACTGGCCGCAGTTCCTTGGCTCCGCTCCCAAGATTCCCTGGAATGCCGAACACTTCTTCCAGTGGCGCAAGTGGAAAGCCTACGGCTCTGGCGTCGCCGGCGATCTTTTTGTCCACCTCTTCAGCGGAACGCACTTCATCACCGGGTCTAAAGGCCCCACGCGCGCCATGGCCACAGGCGGCCTGCGTTACTGGAAGGACGGCCGCGACGTGTACGATGTGCTGCTCGCTTTGTTTGACTATCCCGAGGATTTCAACCTCAGTCTGCGCGTCAACTTCGTCGATGGCGGCGAAGAGGGAGAAGGCTTCATCTTCGTCGGCTCCGAAGGCCAGATGATCATTGCCGGCCAGAGCGTCACGGTGAACCGTGTGCCGCGCGAATCCGAGCCCGGTTACACGATCTCCACCTTCACCGAAGCCATGCAGAAGGAATACCTCGAGGCGTATCGCAAGAAATACCCCATCGAGCATTTCAGCGGCCCGGTGCCCGAGGCTATCGAGAAGTTCGCTCCGCCCGCGGGATACTCCGACAGCTACGATCACTTCCACAACTTCTTCAACTCCGTGCGAAGCCGCCAGCCCGTCGTTGAAGATGCAACCTTTGGATTCCGCGCTGCCGGTGCCGCCCTGTTGAGCAATCTCAGCGCAGAGAAGGGCACCGTTGTCCACTGGAATCCCGAAACCATGAAGGTGACCGAGAAAGCGTAACTGTTCCAATTACTTTTCGTTATCGCCCCGAGCTTTATGCCAGGCACCCAGGTCCGGATTGTGGACCTGGGTCTCACCTGTATCCGGACTTTCGGGGGACTGAACAACAGTTTTGTATCAGGGCACGGCTTCAGCCGTGTCGCACTGGGACCGCATAACTCAAGGGCTTTAGCCCCTGAGGAAATATCTTCGGAGTAATTCATGAAACGCCTCATCCCATTCCTTCTTCTGCTTTCACCCCTCGCATATTCACAGGATCCAACCCACGCCACCGAATACCGTATGCAGCATCCCGGGAACGGACCCGGCGGTCAACCGCGTGTTGCCTTCCTCGAGCACCGCCTCGGCACCGACCACGCGGAAGGAATTTCGCTGCTCGACATGAACGGTGATGGCTTCCCAGACCTGCTCAGCGGAGCCTACTGGTACGAGAATCCCGGCGCGAACGGCGGCGTGTGGAAGCAGCACCAGTTCCGCACCGTCGGCATCCATGGTGAGTTCGTCTCCGATTGCGGAGAATGGATCGTCGACGTCGACCATGACGGCCTGCCCGACGTCGTGACCACCGGCTGGATCTCCAACGGCGTCTGGTGGTATCGCAACCCCGGCCCTCAGGCCACCGTCGCTGGCACTCAGTGGAAGGCAGAAAAGATCACTGACAGTTACGATACCGAGGGTGGAGCCTTCTTCGATATCAATGGAGACGGCAAGCCCGACCTTGCTCTCGCCCACTACAACCGCTCCGGCGTTCTCTGGATCGACTTCAGCAAGGACAAGCCGCGCGTCCACCATCTCGGCGGCAAGGAGCAGGACGGCCACGGCATCGGTGTTGCCGACATCAACGGCGACGGCAAGGCCGACGTCCTCACCACTCACGGCTGGTTCGAACAGATCGAGGCCGACAACGACCAGTGGAAGTGGCATGGTGACTGGGACATCGGCGACACTGGTTTCCCCATTCTCGGCTACGACGTGAATCACGACGGCAAGATGGACTTGATCTACGGCCAGGGCCACGGTTATGGGCTCTACTGGCTTGAGCAGGCCGGCACGCCTGACAAGCCTCTCTGGATCCGCCACGCCATCGACGAGTCTTTCTCGCAGTCGCACGCTGTCTTGCTCGCCGACGTCGATGGCGACGGCGAGCCTGAGCTCATCACCGGCAAACGCTACCGCGGCCACAATGGAAACGACCCGGGCTCTTACGATCCACTTGTTGTCTACGCCTACAAGCTCCCGACACAGGCGCAGCTCGCCACGGCGAAGTATGGGTCCACCGAGTCAAATCCCGGCGCAACGCCCACCATGCGTATTGCCAATCCCGCAGCTGACCCCGTTTTCGTCCGCTACGACCTGTCCGTCAATGGCACCGCCACCGCCGGAACTCAGTTCATCGCCGTCGATCTGGATAAGGACGGCGACGTCGACATCGCCAGCGCCGGAAAACTCGGCGTTCACGTTCTCGAAAACCTGAAGATCAACAACGTGCCCAAGGCCACCCGCGAAGAGATGCAACCCATCGAGCGCAAATGGCCCTTCCCCGGCGAAGGTCAGGAAGTCCCTCAGGAGGATGGTCCGAAGCCCTGACAATTTGCGTTCGATCAGGCTGAAACGGAGCCTTTACAGGACTCACCATCCGGATATACTGTTGCGGTCTTCGCGCCAGAGGAATTTCTGTGCTGGTGCGGCTGCGCAGTCCTGATTTTCCGCTCGATACCGGCCCTGCGTGAGCCCTCTGGGACTTCCCGCCAGGTTTTCGGTGGAAGCGCAGCTTCTTCTGATTGGTGGTTTGCTGCTCGCTGCGTACCCCCATCAGCGCAATGCGTAGTTCCGTGTGCGGCGGCAGCCCGTCCCTGTTCACCCGCCCGCAAGAGACCTGGCAGAAGTCTGTCCGGCTGCCGTATCACGCGCCGGCCCAATCTTTCGTGTCTACGGAGGCACAGCATCATGGATAGCGCCGTCACCCCGCTCGGCCCACTTCTCAGCGCCGACCGCATCTTCGTCACCACCACTGGTGCCGACAAAGTTCCCTATCAGCTCGAGATCTTTCCCGACGCTAATAACGTTCTTCTCCAACAGAATGGCCTGCCCCAGCAGTATTACTTCATGCCCCAACGAATTTATGTGGCTAAGAGGCAGGATGACCCACAGGACTTCGACTTCGGCATGACAGTCTTCAAGGGCCTCATGACCTCTGAGGACACCATCGGCGTCAACCCCGGACCGGGAACTGGCCAGGGCGATGTCGAGGTCGGCGGCGGATTCTGCACCTTCTCAACCACCTTCGCTATTCCGCCGGATGTGATCCAGAACGCGACCAACGCTCTGAAGAGTCAGAAATTCGATACGCCCATACCGGGCGGCCTGCTCGCATTCATGCCCGTGTTTCACCAGAACGAAGTCGATCCCATTCTCGGCATTGTCCCCATCCTCGCGAACGCCGTCTCCATTTTCGTTTTGCAGGGTGCGCCAGCCAGCGGCGGCACACCGGCATCACCCATCTGGTTGCAGGCTCAATCAGCGCAGAAGGGAAGCATCGAGGCGACCGGCATCAGCAGCTTTCTCGTGAGCTGCAACGAATTTGCCGCCGGCATCATCGCCGGTTCGCTGAAGGCCGGTACCACTCCGCCTTTTACGGTTAACTATCAGCTCACTGAGCAGTTCTATCTACCTACCTGCGAAGTTGACGTTGATATCGACATGGACAAGACCTACGAGTCCTTCTCGATGGCCATCCAGGCAAGCGGATTCTTTACCAGCGCCTCGTTCCAGGCCGCCTGGTCCGAATGCGTCACTAATGGCTCAATCACCACCGTCATGAAGATCGACGAGGCCGCCATCCCCGCTGACCTCAAGACGATCATCATGAACCAGTGCCAGCAGATGCAGACCAACGCCATCAACTGGGTCAAGGAATTCATCTTCGACTGGAATCCGAGCAATGGAGGAGACGCCCAGGCGCAGTCGACGCCATTCGGAAGCATTTTCGGTGGCGCCTCAGTCTCCATGAAGCTGAACTACCAGAAGCGGGCGATGCATGTGCAGCAGACTCTCACCCTCGATACGTCGATCGCCATGACCGACGGCAAACAGGGCGACCTTTCCGACCTGATGCCCGCCGTCAAAGCTGACGTGAACAAATATCTGGCCATCATCGACATCGGCCAGTTCTTCCAGAAGATCCAGGTCGCCGCAACCAACGCGATCAACTGGAACGAAACCCTGCCCGACGGAACGAATCTCTCCGATCCGATCATGTCCGCTATGGTTTCCGTCAGCTATCCCGATTACGATCAGCCCCTCGCCGGCCAGAACAATGTGAATTTGAAGACGCTGGGGCAGGGCTACCACTACATCACCGGTCAGCAGACCGGAACCGATGGCCTGGCGCAATGGAGTTCCAAGAATCCAGCCGACGTCATCAATATCTCTTTCCTCAAGCTGGACAACCCCATTTCGCAATGGCCTTCCAACCAGGTCCAGGTCACAAAAACTCTCATCTTTGACGGAAACGATCCGCGCGTCGATCTGACCAACAACCAAACCCAGTTCGTTGTGACGACCACCGACAACAACCACACCCCGGTGCTCGACATGAACGCCGTCGGTTACGTCTTCGTGCGC
>DATJYJ010000323.1:0-29658 GCA_035578025.1 Verrucomicrobiia bacterium | reverse complement strand
CTTGGCGGCGTCCATCAGGACGCTGGTCACGGCGATGTCGGCGCCCAGGGTGATGCGGGAGAGAATGAAGACGCGGCGGGGCTCGAGTGTTACGCGGCGCGGGATGCGCACGCGGAAGTAGCGCGCGCAGTCGGCGCCGGGGATGGCCTGCACGAAGAGGCGCGCGTAGATGTCGCAGAGCACTGGCTCGAAGCGGTCGCCGAGGCCTTCGGCCAGGATGCCGAACAGCGCGCCGGAGCAGGCTTCGTCCATCAGCTCGCGCGGCAGCTCCGCCGGGGGCCGGCCGGCGACACAATCCGCGAGCACCGCGCGCGCCACGGCCTCACACAAAGTACTTGTCAATCAGAATCCCCAGCTTCTTCTTTGTGGTCTCGGGCACCAGCGCGCGGTCGGTGATGATGGCGTGGGCGAGCGCGGAGCCGCACTTGCAGGTGTGTTCGCGAGGCATGGCGGCGACGGCCGCGGCCACCACCTTGCATGCGTTCTCAGCGTTCTTCGCCAGGTTGGCGATGATGTCGTTGACCGTGACCGCGTCGTGATCGGGGTGCCAGCAATCGTAGTCGGTAACCATGGCGGCGGTGACGTAGCAGATTTCGGCTTCGCGGGCGAGCTTGGCTTCCTGCAGGTTGGTCATGCCGATGACGTCCATGCCCCAGCTCCGGTAGACGTTGGATTCGGCCTTGGTGGAGAACGCGGGGCCTTCCATGCAGAGGTACGTGCCGCCCTGCTTGACGGTGACGCCGGACGCGCGGCAGGCTTCCGCCACCACGCCGCTCATCTGCGGGCAAACCGGGTCGGCGAAGCTGATGTGCACCACCAGGCCGTCGCCGAAGAAGGTGGAGACGCGGCCGCGGGTGCGGTCGAAGAACTGGTCGGGGATGACGAATTCCTGGGGGCGGTGCTCTTCTTTGAGCGAGCCGACGGCGGAGAGGGAAAGGATGCGCTCCACGCCGAGCTTCTTCATGCCGTAGATATTGGCGCGGAAGTTGAGCTCCGAGGGAGAGATGCGATGTCCGCGGCCGTGGCGCGCGAGAAAGGCGACGTTGCGGCCGGCGAGGGTGCCGATCACGTAGTTGTCGGAGGGCTCGCCGAAGGGGGTGAGGATGGTGGCTTCTTCGCGGGCTTCGAAGCCGGGCATGTGGTAGAGACCGCTGCCGCCGATGATACCGATTTCCGCTTTCACTGGGAGTGCTCCTGAATGAGTTCTAGCAAGACGCCACCGGTGGAGGCCGGGTGGACAAAAACGTAAGTGTGGCCGCCGGCGCCGGTACGGGGCTCGTTGAGCAGGCGGGCGCCCGAGGCTTTGAGGGCCGCGACGGCGGCGGCGAGGTCGGGGACGCGCAGGGCGATGTGGTGCAGGCCCGGGCCGCGTTTTTCGAGGAATTTGGAGATGGGCGAATCGGGGGCGGTGGGTTCGAGAAGTTCCAGGCGCGCGTCGCCGGCGGGCAGCATGGCGACCTCGACCTTTTCCTGGGGGACGGATTCGCGGTGGGCGGTGAGGCCGAGGGATTGATAGAAAGGGAGGGAATCGGCGAGGGAGTTTACGGCAATGCCGAGATGATCGAGGTGGGGCAGGTTTCCGACCTGCCACGTCTTCTTGCGGGAGGGCAGGTCGGAAACCTGCCCCACGAGTTCCGGGATGCCTTGGCCTTCGGTGGCGATGGTGCGGATGATGGGGCAGGAAAAACCTTCGGCGTGTAACTCGAGCTCGACGCGGTCGGCGCCCTGATGGTCGGCCTTGTTGATTACGAAGATGTCGGCGATCTCCATGATGCCGGCCTTGATAGCCTGGATGTCATCGCCCATGCCGGGGACGAGCACCACCACCGTCACTTGCGCGAGGCCGGCGATGGCGATTTCATCCTGTCCGACGCCGACAGTCTCGACGAGGACATAGTCTTTGCCGGCGGCGTCCATGAGGCGCGCGACGTCGGCGGTGGCGCGCGCGATGCCGCCGGGTTCGCCGCGCGTGGCCATGGACCGGATAAAGATGCCGGGATCGGCGTGGTGGTCCTGCATGCGGATGCGGTCGCCGAGCAGCGCACCGCCCGTTCGGCGGCTGGTGGGATCGACGGCCAGGATCGCGACGGTCTTGCCGCGGCTGCGCAGCTCGCGCGCGAGGGCATCTACGAGCGTGCTCTTGCCGGCGCCCGGCGGCCCGGTGATGCCGACGACGCGGGCGTGGCCGGGGGCGAGCGAGTCGAGCGAAGCGAGCGCGTGCGGGTCGCGGTTCTCGATTGCCGTGGTCATGCGGGCCAGCGCTCGTGTGTCGAAGTTCATCAGCTTTTGAGCAGTTGCCGCGCGATCACCAGGCGCTGGATCTCGCTGGTGCCTTCCCCGATGGTACAGAGCTTGACGTCGCGGTAGAACTTCTCCACCGGATAGTCCTTGATGAATCCGTACCCGCCGTGGATCTGGACGGCTTCGTTGGCGATGCGCACCGCGGCTTCGCTGGCGAACAGCTTGGCCATGGAGGATTCGCGGGTGACCCGCATCCCGCGGTCGAGCATCCAGGCGGCGCGGTAGTTGAGCAGGCGGGCAGCGTCGAGGTCGAGGGCCATATCGACCAGCTTGTGCTGGATGGCCTGGAACTCGGAGATGGGACGGCCGAATTGCTTGCGAAGCTTCGAGTAGCGCAGCGCGGCGTCGTACGCGCCCTGGGCCATGCCGATGGAGAGAGCGGCGATGGAGATTCGGCCGCCGTCGAGCACCCTGAGGCTGTCCACGAAGCCTTCGTTGACTTTGCCCAGAAGCTGCGACGGCGGAAGGCAGCAGTTATCGAAGATGACCTCACCGGTGGCGCTGGCGCGCAGGCCGAGCTTGTTCTCCTTCTTCCCGCAGCGATAGCCGGGCGTGTTTTTCTCCACCAGGAAGGCGGATATGCCGTGCTGCGCGGCGGCGCGCTCGGTGACCGCCATGGCGACGCAGATGTCGGCGTGGTGGGCGTTGGTGGTGAAGGTCTTGGCGCCGTTGATCACCCAGTGGCCGTCTTCGAACACGGCAGTGGTGCGCGTGCCCGCGGCGTCGCTTCCGGCTTCGGGCTCGGTCAGGGACCAGCAGCCGATCCATTCGCCGGTGGCCAGCTTAGGAAGGTAGCGGTGGCGCTGCTCGTCGGTGCCCATCTTGTATATGTGGTTGGAGCACAGCGAAGTGTGGGCGGCGACGATGATGCCGACGGAGCCGTCGACGCGCGAGAGCTCTTCGATGATGATGGAGTACTCGATGTAGCCCAGGCCGGCGCCGCCAAGCGATTCGGGGAAGATGGCGCCCATGTAACCCAGCTTGCCTAGTTTCTTGACGACGTCGAGCGGGAAGGCCTGGGCTTCGTCCCACTCCATGACGTGCGGGGCGATTTCACTTTCGGCGAACTCGCGCACCGCCTTGCGCAGTTGAAGCTGTTCCGGGGTGTACTCGAAATCCACGTGTCTTAAAGGATCTCTTCCTTGGCCGAGTCCCAGCGGATGGTGCGCTGCTGGCGGTAGCTCTCCACGGCCATCCGGCAGGCGATGGAGATGCGGTAGCCGATTTCGAACGGGCAGTTGGGCTGCTTGCCGGCGCGGATGCAATCGAGGAAATTCTGCATGTGCGCCTTGGGATCGCTGCGGGTGGCGCCGAGCATCTCGTTGCCGTCTTTGCGATTGACTTTTTGCGGCACGTACTTGATGGTTTGCGGCGTGTGGGAAATGGTGCCGTTGTCGCCCAGCACATCTTCAGTGACCTTGAGCTGGTCGTTGCCGAAGCCGGAATCCCAGGTGTAGAGCAGCTCTTCTTCGTGCTCCATGACGACGCTCATAGTGTCGGGGACCTCGCGGCCGTCCTTCCACAGAAAGATTCCGCCGTTCATGGTCACCGCGCGGGGAATCTTCAGGTCCATCACCTTGTACCAGAAGGAGAGCTGGTGGCACATGTTTTCGTAGACATTGCCGCCGGAGTAATCCCAGAAGAAGCGCCAGTTGATGTAGCGGTTGGGATCGAAGTCGACCGCCTTCGCCTCGCCGAGGAAACTGCGCCAGATGATATTTTCGGGCGTCATGTCGGGATAGACGGGGCGCGACCACTGCGGCTTGCCGTGCGGCGTGTTCCGGTACATGTGGCCGTGAATCATGGTGATCTTACCCATGAGCTCGGGCTGGTTGAAGTTGAGGGCATCGGTGACGGCGCCGGTAGAGGTCCACTGGTGGCCGATCTGGACGGTGTGGCGCCCGGCATCCTTCTGGAACGCAGCACGCATGCGCTTGGCGTGCTCCACGGTGAACGCCATGGTCTTCTCTTGGTAGACATGCTTGCCTGCGGAGAGCGAATCGACGAAGTGTTGGCAGTGGAGGTGCTGCGGGGTGGCGATCAGGACAGCGTCGATGTCTTTGTCCTCGAGCAGGTGGCGGTGGTCGAGGTAAGTCTTGGCGTTGGGGGCGATCTTCTTGACGTCTTCCAGGCGGCGGGTGTAGACATCGGCGGCGCCGATGCACTCGACGTTTTCGCAGGCCAGCGCCTGCTGGAGGATTTCGGTACCGCGGGCGCCGGGCCCGATGATGCCGATGCGGACGCGGTCGTTGGCGCCGAGAACGTTGGAGGCGGCCAGCGTGCCGGCAAGGCCGGTCGCAACATTGCCGATGAAATTACGGCGAGATTGCATGGGGAAGAAACTCCTAGGGACTTAAAGACAATTATACTGTGTGGGACAGGCTTCAGCCTGTCCGGTTGTCTCTTGAAGCTCGCTTTCATCGGATACGGCAACGTAGGCCGCGCCTTGGCGAAGCTGCTGGCCGCGCGGCAGGCGGAGTTTCCGTTCACCATTACCGGCATCCATACCTTGCGGCACGGAACGGCGATCGACCCGCGGGGAGTGAAGGATGCCGCAGCGTTCGGGCCGAGGGCGGCGTCGGTGGAGGAATTCCTGGATGCGGCGCGCGCGGATATCGCGGTCGAGCTGACCACGCTAAATCCCGTGGATGGGGAGCCGGCGGTCTCGCACATCCGCGCGGCGATCGCGCGCGGGATGCACGTGGTAACGGCGAATAAGGGGCCGATCGCGCATGCCTACGGGGCGCTGCGCGACGAAGCGTCGCGGGCGGGCGTCGCGTTCCGGTTCGAATCGGCGGTGATGGACGGCGCGCCGGTGTTCAATCTCTGGCGGCATACCATGCCGGGAGTCCGAGTCCTGGGGTTCACGGGAGTCCTGAATTCGACGTCGAAGGTGGTGATCGAAACGATGGAGCGCGGCGGATCGTTCGAGGAGGGGCTGGCCGCGGCGCGCGCCATGGGGATCACCGAGGCGGATGGCGCGTTCGACGTGGAGGGCTGGGACTCGGCGGCCAAGTGCGCGGCGCTGGCGAACGTGCTGATGGATGCCGGCGTGACGCCGCAGCAGGTGTCCACGCGCGGCATCACGCGGCTGACGCCGGAACGTCTGGGCGAGATCAACGAGCAGGGCAAGACGGTGCGGCTCATCAGCCGCGGACGGCGCACGCCGGGCGGGGTTTCGCTGAGGGTGCGCGCCGAGGTGCTGCCGCGCCACGACCTGCTGGCTTGCACGCCGGGCACCAGCAACCTGCTGCTGTTTCACACGGACCTGATGGGCACATTCGGGACGATGTCGATCGAGCCGGGGGTGGAGCAGACAGCCTACGGCGTGTTCAGCGACCTGGTGAGTTGCGGGACGGCTGGGTGCGCGCCGCAATCACCCTCGGAATCCCCGCCAGGTCGGGCTCGACGCGCAGATCCTGCCAGGGGCTGAGCAGGTTCCTGACGTACTCCAGGCTGCCGAAACCCAGCTCCAGCACCAGCCACCCGCCAGGCCGCAACACGCGCGGCGCGTCGGCCGCGATGCGATCGTACACCTCGAATCCGGTGTCACCGGCGAACAGTGCCACGTGCGGCTCGAAGTCGCGGACTTCGCGCTGCAGGCCCTCCTTCTGGGTGAGCGGGACGTAGGGCGGGTTGGAAACGATCAGATCCATCGACTGCGGCGCGATCGCGTTCATCACGTCGCAGACCACCACGCGGATGAGCGCCTGAAGGCGCGCGGCATTTGCCATTGCAAGCGAGGCCGCCGCAGGCGAGATATCGGTGGCCCAGACCTCGGCGCTCATTTCGAGCGCAAGCGTCACCGCCAGCGCGCCGCTGCCGGTGCCGATATCCAGCACCCGCCGCGCGCCGCGCGCCTGAGCCAGCGCGGCCTCCACCACGTGCTCCGTCTCCCTCCGCGGAATCAGCACGGCGGGCGTCACGCGAAATTCGCGCCCGTAAAACTCCTGCCGGCCGGTGATGTACTGCGTGGGCCGGCCTTTCAGGCGCTCGTGCAGGTGGCGGCCGTAGTGCAGCCACTCGAGCTCCAGCAGCTCGTGCTCCGGATGGGCGAAGAGATATTCGCGCCGCTCGCGCAGGGCGTGCGCCAGCAGCACTTCGGCGGTGAGCCGCGGAACCGCGACACCCGCATCCTCCAGCAGGCGCGTGCCCTGGAGCAGTGCGGTGTGAAGCGTCATTGGTCCTCACGCCACAGGCTTATCGCCGTTGGTGTCGATGTGCTTGAGCTTTTCCGTCTGGTAGTGCGTGGTCAGCGCCTCGACGATCGGCTCCAGTTTACCGTCCATCACCACGTCGAGCTGATGCAGCGTCAGGCCGATGCGGTGATCCGTCACCCGGTTCTGCGGGAAGTTGTAGGTGCGGATCTTTTCGCTGCGGTCGCCGGTGCCCACCATGCTGCGGCGCTCGGCGCCGAGGGCGGCTTGCTGCTTTTCCAGCTCGATTTCGTAGAGCCGCGAGCGCAGAACGCGCTCCGCCTTGGCGCGATTCTTGATCTGCGATTTTTCGTCCTGGCACGAGACCACCAGACCAGTCGGCAGGTGCGTGATGCGCACCGCGGAGTAGGTGGTATTGACGCTCTGGCCGCCGGGGCCTGACGAGCAGAAGGTGTCGATCCGGATGTCCTTGGGATCGATTTTGATTTCGACTTCGTCTGCTTCCGGCAGCACCGCCACCGTGATGGCCGAGGTATGCACGCGTCCCTGCTGCTCGGTGACCGGCACGCGCTGTACGCGGTGAACGCCGCTTTCGTACTTCAGCTTGCTGTAGACCTTGTCGCCGCTCACCAGGGCGATGATTTCCTTCAGCCCGCCGACGCTGGAATCGCTGCTGGAAGTGACTTCCATCTTCCAGCCCTGGGTTTCCGCATAGCGCGAGTACATGCGGAAAATCTCGGCCGCGAAGAGCGTGGCCTCATCGCCGCCCGTTCCGGCGCGGATTTCCAGGACCACGTTCTTATCGTCATTCGGGTCCCTGGGCAACAGCAGGATCTTCAGTTCGTTTTCGATGCGCGCGCGCTCCGGCTCGAGCTGCGCAACTTCCTGCTCGGCCATCGCGCGCAGGTCGGGATCCTGCTCTTCGAGCATCTGCCGCGCCTGCGAGAGGCCGTCGTCCACCTTCTTCCATTCGCGATACTTGCCCGCAATTTCGGAAAGGTCGCTGCGCGCCTTGGTGACTTTGCGGTATTGTTCCGCATCGCCGATCACGGCCGGATCGGCCATTTGGTTAGTGAGCTCGTCGAAGCGCTTTTCGAGCTGATCGAGCTTCTGAACGAATTGCATGGCGAATTACGCGATCACCAACTCCCCGCCCTGCTTTTGCTCCAGCGCCATCGCGCCTTCCAGCGCGTGGATGGCCACCGCCGCCTGATCGTCGGACGGCGGCTTGGTGGTGATGCGCTGCAGCCAGAGGCCGGGAGCCGTCAGCAGAGCGAGCAGCGAACCGCGGCGCCGTGCGGCGAAGCGGATGAGCTCGTAGCTGACGCCCGCGATGGGCAAGAGCAGCGCAATGCGGGCCAGCAGCTTGGGCAGAAAACCTTCAAACGGAATAAACATGTAGAACACGACAGACACCAGGATCACGACGAACAGGAAGCTGGTGCCGCAGCGCGGATGGAATGTGGTGAACTGCTGCGCGTTCTCCACGGTAACGGGCTTGCCGGATTCGTAATTGAAGACCACCTTGTGCTCGGCGCCGTGGTACTCAAAAATGCGATGAAAATCCTTGGACAGCGAGAGAGCCCACATCATCGTCAGGAAAATGGCCATCCGAACGACGCCGTCCGCCAGGTTGAACATCGCGCGGCTTTCGAACACGGCCGGGTACAAGCCCTTCAGCCAGGTGGCGACCGAAAGCGGCACCAGCTTATTGAGCACGATGAACATGCCGAGCGAGATGATGATGTTGATCGCCATGGCCCAAGCCGGCACTTCGGTAGGTCCTTTCTTCGGCTTGGCGGGCTTCGCCTCGGCCGCGTGGTTCCCGGCCTGCTCCCGGGCGTCGTCCTCGATAGCTACGTCCGCCGAGAACTTGAGCGCCTTCATGCCCAGCGACATCGCCTGAAACAACGTGCCCACGCCTCGAAATACCGGATACTTAAAGATCTTGTGCTGTTCGGAAATGCGCGCCAGCGGCATCTCCTCGGTCACGATCTCGCCGCTCTTCTTGCGCACCGCCACGCAGTAGCTGTGCGGAGCGCGCATCATGACACCTTCCATCACCGCCTGCCCGCCGACGAGCGTTTCTTCGCCGCTTTCCAATAGCGGCATAAGCTGTGTGTGGGCAAAAAGGCGGAAGTACGTACGAAGGGACACGGAACCTCTCCGATCTACTTGTACATTATACCAGCGGCCTCGTAAAGCTATCTCGCGGCCAGATCCTCGGCGAAAATGCGCCGGGCCTCGCGGTATTCCTCCGGCAGCAAGGGCCCGAGCTTCGCCGATTCTTCGGCCTCCCGGCGCTCCTCCTGGAACGTCGCGGCGAGCAATTGCCAGGCCACCAGGCAAGCTTCGAGCACATCGCTCGAATAGTGGTCGGCGGCGTCGATGAGCTGGTTGGCGCGTTCCAGGATCTGCTGGGCATCACGCACACGGCCCGCGGCGTGCTCCACGATGCCGGCATACCGCGGCAGCTCCAGGTGCGGACCGAATGCCTCTACGGTGGTTGCCCACCGGTCAAGCACGATCAGCGCTCCGTAGCGGTGGCGGTCGAGCGTCATTTCGTAGGCGAAAGCTCCACCTTTGGGCTGGCCCTCCAGGCGCCGCAGAGCCGCCGAGGCCGCATTCAGCTCGCCGGCTAACGCATCGAGAAACGCGGCAACGCAACCGTAAAATTGCGGCGCGCTGAGATTGGGATATCGGGTGATGCGCAACCGGCCGCCTAACTGGTTATGTGATCGCCGAGCGCCCGTTCGACTTCCTGCGGGTCCAGGCGCTCGCCGTTGTTCAGGCGGGCCACGATGGAGTCGATGATCTGCTTGGCTTCATCCTTGCGGTAGTTGCGGATGAAGCCGTCGAAGAAGTGCTCCCCGGCGAGAGCGTGATTGATCTCGGATTCCTTGTTGTGATCCTGAAGCTCGGTGAAATAGCACACGCGGTACTTGCCGGTATACTCCGTCTCCCGGTAGATCTCGAACATGACTTTGTCGGCTTCGAACAGCATCCTCGTTCGAGGGTAGCACAGCGGGGGAGCCGCCCCGCCGTTACTTCACAGCGATGGTGGCCGAGTTACTCGTGTCCGAGCCGATCGTGATGGTGAGTGGATAAGTTCCGGGCGTAAGGCCCGTGGGCACCACGATGTTCATCTGCACCAGGCCGATGTATCCCGGCGCCAGCCCGGCGAACGAGACCTGGGCAGTGGCGGATCCGATGGTGGCCGAGTAGGACGATTTGAGCGTCGCCAGGGGACTGGTGGGCGCAGGCGCGCCGTCGGTTTGCGCGGACGACACCGGGCCTGAACCGGTCAGGTACGCGATGATGGTGCTTCCGCGCGGGGCCGGGTTCGATGGATCATTCAGGCTGTAATCCTGGTTCTGAACGATAGCCGCGCCGCTGGGCAGATAGAACAGCCCCGGCCCCGCCGCCGCGACCGGCACCGAAACCGTATTGCTGTTGCCGCCATTCACCGCCACCGCAACGTTGCCCGTGCCCGCAGCCGTGCCCCAGGGAACTTGAAAGTTGATCTGGGTCGGCGAGAGGTAGTAGATCGGCGCCTCCGTCCCGTTCACGAGCACGCTCACACCGCTCACGAACGCAGGCAGCGGAGCCGCCGGCTGGGCCGTGGCGCTGCCGAAACCGGTGCCGAACACGCTGGCCAGGGCTCCCGGCGAAAGCCGCGGCGCATAGCTGGCCGCATTGCCCACCCCTCCGGAGGTGATCGCCGGGAAGGTGGGTGTGAGCAGCCGGATCACTGAATTCTGCGTATCCGCGACATACACGTTCCCGCTCGAATCGATAGTCACACTCCGCGGAAATGCCATGCCGGCCGCGGTCGCCGGACCGCCATCGCCGTAGTAGGCCGAGCCGCCTCTGCCGGCGATGGTGACGATGTTGCCGTCGGGAGCGATCTTGCGGATCCGGCTGTTGTTCGAATCCGCGATATAGACGCTGCCGGCGGCATCCACCGCGACTCCCGTCGGATTGTTCAGGAGGGCTTTGCTGGCGGGTCCGCCATCGCCCGAGAAGCCCGCCGTGCCGTTGCCGGCAACTACGGTGAACGTGCTCCCTGCGTACTTGATGAGTCGCCGGTTGTTGCTGTCGGCCACCCAGAGGGTGTTGGAAGCATCCATCCACAGACCCGTCGGATGGTTCAGTCTGCCCGCCGTGGGGCCGGTGCCGCCGATGTACGAGGTGATGATGCCGTTCTTGTCCACCTTGCGGACCAGGCTGTCGGCCGTGTCGGCGATGTAGACGTTGCCCGCGGAATCCAGGGTGAGCCCGGTGGGTGCGTAAAGGCCCGCGCTGGTAGCCTGTCCGCCGTCGCCGCTATAGCCTGCGGTGCCGCTGCCGGCGAAGGTGCTGATGTTGGCGCCGGAGATCTTGCGCACCACGTTGTTTGCGGTGTCCGAGATATAAACGGTGCCCGACGAATCGACAGCGACGCCGCCCGGGCTGTTCAGCGTGGCGCTGGTGGCCGCCGCGCCGTCTCCGCTATAGCCCTGGGTTCCGGTACCCGCGATAGTGGCGGTGGTGCCGTTGGTAATGGTGCGGATGCGGTGATTCGTGGTGTCCGCGACATAGAGAACCCCCTTGGAATCGATGGCGATCGCATTCGGATTGTTGAACTGCACCTGGGTCGGATCGCTGCCGTCGTTGAATCCGGCCGAGCCGTTTCCGGCGAGAGTAGTGATCGTGTACTGCTGGCCCCAAGCGGCTGGCATGCAACACAGCCCGAGACACACAACAAGCGGAAGACCCCGGTTTGGCATATAAACAGTTTAAACGCGCGAGCCGGTTCGTCGGTTGCACCACTGGCCCGTTCGGGTCAGTGCATGGTGGCCGCCACGATCCAGCAGATACCCAACGCTACCGCGCCCGCCAGGATCGCCGCCGCCACGTTCCGCTCTTCTGCAATCTGCTTCCATAGATCCAACGGTGCCAGGCGGACCACAAGCGCAAACGCGACCACGAAGACGACGATTCCGAGAGCCGCGAAAATCAGCCCGTTGAGCACGGGTATGTCGGTCATACGACCCCAAGTGTATCAGTCCGCCCATCCGGACATTCCCTGAGTTCGTCACCGTTTCACCGTTGAATTTTCGAATGATCCAAAAGATTCTTGTTCGGCTCCAAGGATAGCATTAAAATATCTTTGAGTCCCCAATAGCTACCGGTGAACGAAGGCGCGTTCAGTTGACCGCTCACCGCTCGTCAATCCTGCTATCCCCCGAGGCAGAGAAAGGCTGATGCGGCCATGAGAAGACCACCCGCAACGAATACGGTTTCTCCCCGTGTGGTGACCGTCCTGTCCCTGAGCCCGAATCGAGACGACCACACTTCGCTCAGGACTATCTTTGACCGTTCCGAATGGAGCCTGTTCGGCGAGTCGAAATGGGCGCTTCGAGTGTGCACCGGCGTAGAATCGGCACTGACGGCGCTGCGCGAGGACACAATTCCGATCGTGATTGCGGAGCGTGATCTCGCGCCGGTGTCCTGGAAGGAGATGCTGGCCCGGATATCGCTTCTCCCCGACCCTCCGCTCCTGATAGTCACTTCCCTCCTGGCGGATGAATACCTGTGGGCGGAAGCCCTGAACCTCGGAGTATATGACGTGCTGGCCAAGCCGTTTGATGCTTCCGAAGTGATTCGCGTCCTCAGCCTGGCCTGGCAACACTGGCTGAACCGGCATGATCTTCATCGTGTCCGCACCGGCCAAAGGAAAGCTGCGACCGCGGCGTAGGTAAAGCCATGGAAGGCATAGTCATCGCGGAAGACGATCTGCGCCGGCTGGAAAAACGGTTCGGATCTCACGTACAGCAAATGGGCACGTGGAACTCCGACGGCACGTTCGGCTACTCGATCGTTCCGCTGGCCGCCATAGAAAAAGCGATCGAAAACTCAGGAGATCCCGACCTGATGACGGTCCTTTCGCGCTTGAAGGACGCGCCGGATCGGGCCAAGGTGCTGATCGAGTCGCTGGAAACCCACGGCGCTCCGTTGATTGAGAGGATCGTGGCCGCGTACCGGGAATGGTCCTCTGTGAAGATGGCGAGCAGTTCTGCCGCCAGTTCCCAAGCCGCGTGAGTGGTTCTCACCCTTTGCCGGGCAAATCGGCTAGCAGTTCACCAGGGGAAACGCCTGGCTGTGACATTGGGGATTCCGTCTTATGGCATACCGTCCTCCGGATGTCCATCGCAGGCTGAGTGCCGGTAACCACCAGAAATGTCGCCCAGGCGTGCGCGAGTTCCTGGCCCTCTGCGTCGTGCACCACGGCCTCCGTACGAATCCGCCGCTTGAGTTTTTCGAGAACCCGACCCCGAATCACCAGCTCCCGCCCGGGGGAAGCCGCGTGACGAAATCTCACCTTCAGCTCGGCGGTGAGAGCTCGATGGCCGGCAGCGGTGACCGCTTTAGACATGGCTTCGTCGAGTATCGTCGATATAATGCCGCCGTGGATGATCCCGGGAAAGCCTTCCCAGGCCGGACTCGGTGTCCACCAAGCCTCGATCGATCCGTCGGCGGCCCGGCGATACCGGATCCGAAGTCCGCCGGAGTTGTTTTGGCCGCAAACAAAGCATGCGGAATGAGGGCCCGCCAGTGTCGGCGCACCGCACGGTCCCGAAGAGACTGGCATTGGAGAACGCTCTATGCCGGCTGCCGCCCGGCAATTCCGGATCGCCGTCCGTCCCGGCCCGCGCGAGGAACAACTCCCCTCCGGGCCGTCTGTGCCTCTGTCACAAAGCGCCTCATCGATCTGCACATGTGGTCCAATACCGTGACCCATTCCCGCAGGTGCTCGTGTCCGTGAGCGGTCAGAACGTACAGCCTCCGCGCCGGTCCACTGCCCCCGATGTCCCACTCCGATCTCACGCACCCGTTCTTTTCCAGTTGCCGGAGAGTCCGGTAGAGCGCCGCGATCTCGATTTCCGAGTCGGTCAGGGCGTATTCCCGCAGTTCGCTGGCAAGCTCGTATCCGTGACAGCGCCCCTTCTTTTTCAACAGGAACAGCAATACCGGTTCCACAAACCGGTACAGGTTTCCCATCGCGCATGTGCAGGGATGTTCCCTGCCGTGCCTTGGACAGGTTCGACGAGCCATGCGAGCCTTACATTCACCTCTTGCTCCAGTGTATCATCTGTGGCAAGATATATGTAAATTACATGCATATGTAATTATCGACTCGGCTCGCCGAAGTTCGGGCGAAGAGGAGATAGTCATGCGATTGGTATCGAAGGTCGTCATCGCCGCACTCGTCTCCTGCGGCATAGCGGGACCGCTGCTCGCTCATGGTTGCTGCCACCATGACGATGAGCGCGGCTGCCCCGGCTGCGTCCATTGTGGACCGTCAGGACGCCGGACCAGCCCTGTGGCGGGAACCTCCACCCCGTCGGACTGGGCCGCCAGCCTGAAGACCGTGGACGGCAACGTCGTGGAAGTCCTCTACCTTCCGGGCGCGACACCGGACACCGCCATGGTCGACATACGGGTACAGGCGGGCGCCGTCGCCAGTCTGGTCCGTCTCGCGCCTTCCGGATTTCTCAGGCAGGGCGGTTTGCGCCTGCAGGAAGGCGATGCCGTTTCGATCAGCGCCTTCCCGGTCGCCGGTATGAATGGCGATGTCCTGGTGGCGGCCGAAGTCCGCGCAAAAGGAGTGAATCTGCGCCTGCGCGGACCGGCCGGTCAGCCTCTCTGGTAGGAAGGACTCCTGGCCGCGGAGAGCCGTGGTAGATTGGGAAAGGCTGGTGGGCTGGCAGCGGCGAATCGAGACTTCGCCGGCCCGAATGAGCGGGAGTAACTCAGTGGTAGAGTCACAGCCTTCCAAGCTGTTGGTCGCGGGTTCGATCCCCGTCTCCCGCTCCATATTTCAATAACCGTGCTCCACCTTAAACCAGCCACTGATTTTCCACGCCTCCCCGGACGCGCACCGCTGCCGCATTGGTAGAATCGGAGTCGCAATGCCGGCTCGGATCATTACGCTGTTCTTCGCGTTGCTGTCCAGCGCGCTCGCGGCCAACGTCACTCTGGCCCAGAACGGCAAGTCCGGATACGCGATCGTCATCGGGTCCGACGCTTCGCCCTCCGAGCGCCATGCGGCCGAGGAACTCCAGACCTTCCTGGAACAGATTTCCGGCGCACGCCTGCCGATCTCGACCGACGCGCGTCCCCGGATGATCCTGGTCGGCGACAGCGGACCGCTTCGCGCGCTCAGATTGAACATTCCGTTCCGGGACCTCGGGCCGGAGGGTTTTATTCTGAGAACCGCGGGTCCCCACCTGGTCATCGCCGGCGGACAGTTGCGGGGCAGCATGTATGGCGTGTACACGTTCCTCGAAAGGCTCGGCTGCCGCTGGTTCGCGCCCGGAGTGAGCCGCATCCCAAGCATGCGCACGGTTGCCGTGCCGCCCCTCGACGAGACGCAGAAGCCCGCCTTCGAATATCGCGAGCCGTTCTTCAGCGAGGCGGCAGACCGGGATTGGGCGGCGCGCAACAAGGTCAACGGCGTCCTGATGAAGCTCGACGCCTCGACCGGCGGCAAGGTGCAGTACTATCCCTTTGTCCACTCGTTCAACACCCTGGTGCCTCCGGACAAGTATTTTCGCGAACACCCGGAGTACTTTTCGTTGATCGACGGAAAGCGCCGTGCCGAACGCAGCCAGCTTTGCCTCACCAATCCCGGCGTCCTTCGCGTGGGCGTCGAATCGGTGGAGCGCTGGATCGGCGAACATCCCGACGCCACGATCTTTTCGGTCTCGCAGAACGACTGGACCGGCTGGTGCGAGTGCGACAACTGCCGGCGCGTGGAACAGGAGGAGGGCGGAACCCACTCCGGGCCGCTGCTGCGCTACGTCAACGCGCTGGCGGCAGAGATCGAAAAGAAGCACCCCGACAAGCTGATCGACACGCTGGCCTACTGGTATACCGAGGACCCGCCGGCCAAAGTGCGCCCGCGAGCCAACGTGCGGATCCGCTTGTGCCCGATCGGCGTATGCGAAGCGCATCCATACGAGCAGTGCGCGTACAGCGCGTACTTCATGAAGAACCTGAATGCGTGGGCGAAGATTACCGACAAGCTCTACATCTGGCACTACAACACGAATTTCGCGCATTACCTGCTCCCGTTCCCCGATTTCGACGAGCTTGCCGCCGATATTCCGATGTACAAGGATCACGGCGTCGTGGGCCTCTTCATGGAGGGCTCCGTTACGGCTGGTGGCGGTGCGGAGAACGCCGAGCTGCGCTCCTATGTGATGGCCAAATTGCTGTGGGACCCCAGGACCGACGTCAAGCGCGCCATCGACGAATTTCACCAGGGCTTCTACGGCCAGGCTGCTGCCCCGATGCTGCAATATTTCGAACTGATGCACCAGCAGGTGCGGCTGCCGCCGGCCGGGCTGGGGCGCCACATCTGGATTTACGACAGCCCGGGCGCACCCTATCTGAATACCGACTTCGTCAACAGGGCCGCGGAGCTGCTGCGCCAGGCAGAATCCCTGGCCGGGAACGATGCGGTTCGCACCCGGGTGCGCAAAGCACGGCTGGGGATCGACTACGTGCGGCTGACCCGCGAGAAGCGATTCCAGGTCGATGGACAGTCGTATCGCCCGGACGATCTGAACGGCCTCAAGGAGCGGTGGAGCGCCTTCGTGGCCAGGCTGGGCCAGTTCGGCATCACGAACCTCAGCGAGTCGAGCCCTCTCACGCGGGACGAACGCGACTTCAACGACTTCATGCGCCCTTACGCCGTGGTGACCCTGGAGAACGAGAACCTGCTCGTGCACATGGTTCCCGACCTTGCCGGGCGCGTGGTCCGGATCCTCGATAAGCGCAGCGGCAGGGAGCTTCTTTTCCAGCCGGATCCGAGCGCCAAGCAGTATCCGAATCTCGGGGGCCTGACGGTGGCGCCGTACCCGGATTACGTGGCGCGGTCGCCGTGGGCTGCGCGATGGACGTTGTCGCCCGGCGGGACGGCAACCGAAACCGCGCTGGACGGGAGTTGCGACAACGGCCTCAGAATGCGGCGCAGGCTGTGGCTCGAAGGCTCGACTCTGCGTACCCGGACGGTGTTGGAGAATACGCGCGCCGAGCCGATCGATGCACTGCTACAGTCGCGGTGGGAGGTAGATCCGGGGCCGCTCGATGCCGCGTCGCTCTCCTACCGGACGCAAGCTGGAGCCCGGAGGGAAACGCCATTCATCCAGCTCGAGCGCCAGCCGTCCGGCACTGAGTCCTTCGAGGGCGCCGACCAGCCCGACGGAGAGTGGACGATAACTACGCGCGCGGGGGGCCTGGTCACCGTAAATCGCTTCGCCAAGGAGCAGGTGGCGCGCTGCCTGCTGAACTGGACGGCGAAGGGTGAGAATCGCGTCGGGCTCACCGTGGCCTCCGAACGCCGTACTCTGAAGCAGAATGAGAGTTTGATCCTCGACGCCGATTACGGCGTCCGCTGAAGCGAATCCGGCCGTTCTCCGGACCCATCGTATAATAGGAGATCCAGTGCAGGACTACATCCGGATCTGTGGTGCGCGGGTCCACAATCTGAAAGACATTTCGCTTTCCATTCCCCACAATCAGTTGACCGTGATCACCGGTGTCTCCGGGTCGGGGAAATCGTCGCTGGCGTTCGACACCATCTACGCTGAAGGCCAGCGCCGCTACGTGGAATCGCTCTCGGCCTACGCGCGGCAGTTTCTGGAGCGCATGGAGAAGCCCGAGGTCGATGAGATCGACGGGATCGCGCCTGCCGTGGCCATCCGGCAGAAGAATTCGACCCGCAATCCGCGCTCGACGGTCGCGACCTCCACCGAATGCTACGACTTCCTGCGCCTGCTCTACGCGCGCGTGGGCCAGACCTTCTGTCCGAATTGCGGGACGCGCGTCCGCAAGGACACCGTGGACGAAGTCGCGGACCGCGTGCTGGGGCAGCCGGAGGGATCGCGCTGGTACGCGCTGTTTCCGTGCGGCGAGCATGCGACCAACGAAGCGCTGCGCGACTACCTCTTCGACCTGCGCAAGAAGGGCTTCAACCGGCTCTTCCAGGAGGGGCGGCTGTTCGAGTTCTCCACGCCGGAATCCCTGCTGGATATCGATTTCGCGAAGCCGCTGTTCGCCCTGGTGGACCGGCTCGCGATCGGCCCCGGACTGCACCAGCGCGTGGTAGACACGATCGAGATCTGCTATCGCGAAGCCGGCGAAGTGATCTTTCAGAACGCGTTCACCGGCGAACAACTGCGCTTCAACGAGCGCTTCCAGTGCAAGACCTGCGGCAAGGAGTTCAACCCCCCGGAGCCGATTCTCTTCAGCTTCAACTCGCCGTTCGGGGCCTGCCCGCGCTGCCAGGGCTTCGGGAACACCATCGATTTCGACATGAATCGCGTGATTCCGGATCCGTCGCTCTCTCTGGAGGACGGCGCAATCGAGCCGTGGACCAAGCCCAAATACCGCTCCTGGTACGGCAATTTCAAAAAGCACCGCACCAGCGTGCGGCTGCGAACGCCTTATTGCGACCTGACGGAAGGCGAGCGGGAAACAGTGGAGGAGTTCGTCCGCCGCTTCTTCGACTACCTGGAAAGCAAGAAGTACAAGCTGCACGTGCGAGTCTTCCTCAGCCGCTATCGCGGATACGCGCTCTGCCCCGAGTGCCGCGGCGCGCGCCTGCGCAAGGAGGCGCTCTACGTGCGCGTGGGGAGCAAGAACCTGGCCGAGATCGTGCGCATGAATATCGCCGAGGCGCGCGACTTCTTCGACGGGCTCGAACTCAGCACTGAAGAAAGCGCGATCGCCGAGAAGGTGCTGGTGGAAATTCGCCAGCGGCTGAAATTTCTCAACGACGTGGGGCTGGAGTATCTCACGCTCGACCGGCTGGCCTCCACGCTTTCCGGCGGCGAGGCGCAGCGCATCCAACTCGCCACTTCGCTCGGCTCGCGGCTGGTGGGTGCGTGCTACGTGCTCGATGAACCGTCGATCGGCCTGCACAGCCGCGACACCGGACGCCTGATCCGCATCCTAGAAGAACTACGCGGGCTCGGCAACACCATCGTCGTGGTAGAGCACGATCCCGACGTGATGCGCAGCGCGGACCACATCGTCGATCTCGGCCCCGGCGCGGGCGAGCACGGCGGGCGCATCGTGTACGAGGGCACGCTGCAAAAGCTGGTGCGGTCGGGCAACGGCTCGCTGACGGCGAAATACCTGCGCGGGGATCTCCGGGTTTCCGCGCCACGCGCACGCCGGCCGGTGGACCCGAAGAAGGTCATGCGCTTCCATGGCGCGCGCGTGCACAACCTGAAGAACATCGACGTGGAAGTGCCACTGGGGATGATGGTGGTGGTCACGGGCGTATCCGGCTCGGGGAAATCGACGCTGGTGCACGAGGTGATCTACCGGTCGCTGGAGGCCCTCCACAAATCGCGCGAGACGGACACCGAGTTGCCCCCGCCCACCGGGGAACCCGAGATGGACGGCGCGCCGGGGCCGCAGGTGATGTGCCGCAAGGTCGAGGGCGCCGAGCGCATCCTCACCACGGTGATGATCGATCAATCGCCGATCGGCCGCACGCCGCGCTCCAACCCGGTGACGTATATCAAAGCCTTCGATCTGATCCGCGGCCTCTTCGCCTCCACGCGCGAAGCCGAGAAACGGGGTTACACCGCCGGGCACTTCTCGTTCAACATTCCGGGCGGGCGCTGCGAGGTCTGCCAGGGCGACGGCACCGTGACGGTGGAGATGCAGTTTCTGGCCGACGTCGAGTTGATCTGCGAAGAGTGCAAGGGGACGCGTTACAAGAGCGGCATTCTGGAAGTTCGCTACAACGGACTGAACATTCACGAGGTGCTGCAGCTTACCGTGCGCGAGGCGATGGACTTCTTTCACGCGGCGCCCAAGCTGGTACATCGGCTGAAGGTATTGGACGAGGTGGGGCTGGGCTACCTGCGGCTGGGCCAGTCGGCGACCACGCTTTCGGGCGGCGAGGCGCAGCGCGTCAAGCTGGCCGCGCACCTGTCTTCGGCAAGCTGCGCGGGTACGCTGTTCATCTGCGACGAGCCGACCACCGGACTGCACTTCGACGACATTGCCAAGCTGCTGGCGGCGCTGCAAAGGCTCATCGACAACGGCGGCAGCCTGATCGTGATCGAGCACAATCTGGAAGTGATCAAGGCGGCCGATTGGGTGATCGATCTCGGCCCCGAGGGCGGCGAGCGCGGCGGGCACATCGTGGCCGCCGGGCCACCGGAAGCGATCGCTCGCGTGGCGGAATCGCACACGGGCCGGTACTTGCGCGCGAATGTGGGACAGGCTTCAGCCTGTCCTGGACAGGCTTCAGCCTGTCCGCCGGCTTCTTAGCCGAATCGCCCCAGGCGGAACAAGCTCAAATCCCACCTGCTGCATCCGCCTTCCAGCGCGAAGTCTGCCATGATCTCGCCCACGACGGGCGAGAACTTGAAGCCGTGGCCCGAGCACGGCGAGGCGATCGACACCTGCTCGAACTGCGGGTGGCGGTCGAGGATGAAGTGCTCGTCGGGGGCAAGGGTGAAGATGCAGGTCTTGAGCGCGAGGGTCGGGCCGTTGGCGTCGGGGAAGTAGCGCTGGATTCCTGGGCGGAGCAGGCGCTCATCTTCCGCGTCGAAGCCGCGGTTCATCTGGTCCGGATGCGACTTCTCCTCGCGGTGGTGGAAGCGGCCGAACTTGAAACCGGGCACCCCGTACACCGGAAATCCGTACAGCCGGCCCTCCTCGGCTTCCATATTGAAGATGGGGAAGGCGCCCAGAGCGAAGTACTCGGGGCGCAGCGGCTGCGTCCAGATCAGGACCTGCCGCTCGGGCACGGCCATTCGCGCCAGAGCGGGCACGGCGTCGCCCACCCAGGCGCCGGCCGTGATGATCAGGCGATCCGCGCGGTACTGGCCGCGTTCGGTGCGCACGACCACCCCGCGGCCTTCCGGCGCCCACTCGATGACTCGCTCGCACGCGTGTACTTCGGCGCCCAAATCCTGGGCCGCCGCGACGTGCGCCAGGATGCCGCGCTCGCTGAGCACGAATCCGCCGTCCGCCTGGTAGACGGTTAGTAATTCGTCCGGGAGCCGGATTCCGGGATAGCGCCGCGCCACCTCGCGCGCGGTCAGGACCTCGTGCGGCAGGTGGTGCTTCTCGCAGGAGAGCAGGCTGCCGGGGAAGATCGCACCGTTCCGCGGGCCGATATCCAGGCCGCCGGTGATGAAGAGCAGGCGCTCGCCCACGCGATTCTCCAGCTCGCGCCATAGCTCGTACGAGCGGCGCGCCAGCGGGACGTATGACGGGTCCTCGGCGTACGCCAGCCGGATGATGCGATTCACGCCGTGCGACGAGCCCTGGTCATGTGCCAGGCTGAACCGTTCCAGCCCCAGCACCTTTCGCCCGCGCCGTGCGAGGTGATACACCGCAGCGCTGCCCATCCCGCCGATGCCGAGGACGATGACGTCGTAGCTGTTCATTGCCGCAAGGTGACCTTGCTGTAGTTGATGCCGCTCTTGATCTCGATGCGCTCGCTGGCGTGAAGCCCGTCCTTTTCGATCGCAATGGTGTAGGTACCAGGCGTCAGAGAGATCTGCGCGGGGGTGACCTCAGGGATTCGCCGGCCATCTATCGTGATGGAAGCGCCGCGCGGTTCGGAAGTCAGCATGAGGGTTCCTCCGATGGCGCGCAGCAGCACGGGGGGCATTTCGACCGGTCCGGTACCAACCGTGATGTCGCGCCGCTCGATCTGGTAGCCGGGCATGGAGATGGCTAACGTGTGCCGGCCCGGGGCGCCCTGCAGCGTGCACGGAGTCTTACATGCCCATGCGGGATTGCCGTCCAGCGTTGCGGTCGCGCCTCCCGGACTGCTCACCACCATCACTTCCTGGGGCGGACCGGGGCGCCGCGCCGGCGCCGGAGGACTCTCCTTCGGAGCAGTCGATCGCGGCGCGGACGTGGTCTCCTCGGGTTTGGCGGGCTCTTCGATCGCCCTCTTCGGAGTCTCCTCCACGGCTGGCTTCGTTTCCACCGGCGGCGCTGGAGAAGGCGGGGCCTCCGCCTGGACGGGCGGAGCGGCTGGACCAATGGGGCTGGGCTTTGCGTCGCCGGGCGGCACCGTCGCTGCCGGCTGCTGTGCCGGCGCTTGCTGCGGCGGCTGTTGTTGCGCCTGCGACTGATCGCCCGCCGGTTGCGGATTCGATTTCGCCCCGGGAACAAGCCACGGCGCCGCCTGCCAGCCGATCCCGGCAAGCATCCCCGCCACGAACAGCACCGCGATCAGAAAGGGCACAAATCCTGATTTCTTGCGAGTGGCTGTGGCGGTCGTTTCGGAGCGGCGCGGACTGCGCGCCGGCGGCAGTTTCGTCTGCATTCCGGGCGCGACCGCGTCGGCCACGGTGGGTTCGTTGAGCAGGCCGCCCCTCGGCATCGGCTTCCACCCCTTGGTGGCGGCGCATGCCTTCTCCAGCGACTCCATGAATTCCTGGCAGGTGCGAAAACGTCCGTCGGCGCGCTTGGAGAGTCCTTTGCGCAGCACGCCCTCGATCGCAGCGCTCAAAGTGGAGTTCAGCCTGTGCGGCAGCGACGCCTCTTCGGCCACGATCTTATACACCACAGTCGTGAGATGTTCGCCGGTGAAAGGCTTCTCGCCGGTCATCAGTTCGTAGGCGATTACAGCCAGAGAAAACTGATCGCTGCGGCCATCCACGGTTTGCCCCTGCACCTGCTCGGGGGACATGTAATGCGGCGTGCCGACGATCGCCCCGGTCATCGTAAGATGCTCGCTGGTGTTGATCTTGGCGATGCCGAAATCAGTGATCTTGGTGGTGCCGTCCTTGGCGATCATGATGTTCGCCGGCTTGATGTCGCGGTGCACGATGCCCCTGGAATGCGCGTAATCGAGCGCCACTGAGGTCTGTCCCAGAATGCTGAACATGCGCTCCGGAGACATGACACCGGGCTCGTTCATTACGTGGTCCAGAGTGGGGCCGTCGACATATTCCATGGCAATGTACGCCAGGTCTCCCTGCTGCTCGACGTCATAGATGGTCACAATCCCCGGGTGGGAGAGCATGCCGGCCGAGCGCGCCTCGCGGAAGAGGCGTTCGCGCATGCGCTCCACCTCCTCGGGCTTCCGTCCCTGACCCAACTGGATGGTTTTGATCGCGACCGGGCGGCCGATATTGGGATCGATAGCGTGGTACACGACACCCATCGCGCCACGCCCCAGTTCCCGCACGATCTTATATCGCCCGATGCGATCCATGAAGGCTATAGCCCAAGGATAGCTTGAAAAGGGCTTTTGGCGATCAGCAGTCAGCCTTCAGCGCTCAGCGGATCCTTGTCCGGCTCGGGGACGATCCGTCCCACAGCCGAACAGGTTGACCGGGCTGAATCGCCCTTGCCCCTGTTTCCAGCTGCCAGGCAAATGGGGAGCCGATTGCATGGGTTGCTACCTATGGGCCGCCTGCTCCACGACCTTCGTTACGGACTGCGAACCCTGGCCCGCAGTCCGGGCTTCAGCGCGGTGGCGATACTCACCATCGGGATCGGCATCGGCGCCAACACCGCCATCTTCAGTTGGATGCGCTCGATGCTGCTCAATCCGCTGCCGGGCGCCGCGGAGCCCGACCGCGTCGTGGCCATCGAGAACCTGGCCTCCAACGGCGACCCGCTCACCACCTCCTACCTTGACTTCACCGATTTCCGCGACTACCTGCGGTCGGTACGGTACGTCACGGCGCGGTCCGCGAACGTCTTCTCGGTGGGAGAGGCCCCGCGCACCGAGCGGGTCTTCGGCGAGATGGTGTCGGGCAATTTCTTCGACATGCTCGGCGTCAAACCGCAGGCGGGGCGATTCTTCGAGGGAGCGGAGCGCGGCGACGCGCAGAACGCACACGCGGTGGCGGTCATCAGCCACACCTACTGGAGGAATCACTACCGCTCGGATCCCTCGGCGGTGGGAGCCATCCTGCGTATCAACCGCACGCCTTTCACCATCATTGGTGTGGCCCCGGAGGGATTTCACGGTACACGGTCCGGCCTGGACTACGAGATCTGGATGCCGCTCACCATGTACGGCCAGTTGACCCACACGGGCGATTGGATGCTGCGCGACCGGAACACGCGCAACTTCGTGCTGTTCGCGCGGCTGGCCCCGGGCGTGCGTATCGAGCAAGCCCGTGCCGAGGTGCAGGCGCTGGCGAACCGCATGGCGGTGGCCGACGCGGACACCAACCGCGGCATCGGCGCCACGGTACTGCCCCTCTGGCAGTCGCACTTCGGGACGCAGGCGATCCTGCTCACGCCGATCAGTATCCTGATGGCGGCCAGCGGGGTGGTGTTACTGATTGTTTGCGCGAACCTGGCTAATCTGCTGCTGGCGCGGGGCGCCGGGCGGCTCAAGGAGTTCAGCATCCGGATGGCGCTGGGCGCCCGTTCGGCGAGGCTGGCCGCGCAACTCTTAACCGAGACGATGTTGCTGGCAGCCGCGGGTTCGGCGTGCGGGCTGTTGGTGGCGAGTTGGCTCGGCGGGGCGCTGAACTGGCTGCTTCCGGCGGTCGCCAGGCCGACATTGCTGCAACCGCCGCTGGACGGCCAGGTATTTCTGTTCGCCGCCGCCCTGGCCCTGGCGGTGACGCTCTTGGCCGGGATGGCTCCCATGGCGCACGCCATGCGCTCCGACGTGAACGAGATCGTGAAACAAGGCGGCCGCGGCGCGGCTTCGGGCGGAGCGCATTCGCACCGGTTGCGCGGGCTGCTGGTGACGTCGGAGGTCGCTCTGGCAGCGGTGGCGCTGGTCGGCGCCGGACTGGCTTTGAAGAGTTTCCAAACCGCCCGCGGGATCGATCCCGGCTTCTCGCCGGAGGGCGTGGTGCTGGCGCAATTCGATTTTTCCACGGCCGGATACGACGCCCGGCAAACCGACGCATTCTGCCGCCGCCTCCGCGAGCGCCTGGAGCAGCAGCCGGGAGTGACCGCGGTGGCTTACGACGATACGGTGCCGCTGGGATTCAACTACGGGAACTGGGAGGGCCTGGAGGTGGAAGGGTACGTTCCGGGGCCCAATGAGAACATGAAGATCTACCGCGACCTGGTGTCGCCCGGTTTCTTCCGCTCGATGAAGATTCGGCTCGTGGAAGGCCGCGACTTCGACCTGCGCGACGATGCGCAATCGCAACGGGTGGTCATCGTCAACCAGGAGTTTGTGCGGCGGTTCCTGGGCAACCGGATCGCGATCGGCCGCAGGGTGCGCGGATGGGGCGAATGGTTCACGATTGTCGGCGTGGTCCGGGACAGCAAGTATCATCGCGTGACGGAGAGCCCCCAGCCGTATTTCTACGCTCCAATCCGCCAGATCTTCCGGCCGGAGTACGGATTGACGTTTCAGGCGAGGACTTCGGGAGTGCTGAACGATGCGATGGCCGCGATGCGCCGCGAGGCGGCTGCCATCGATCCGGCCCTGACCGTGTTCGATGCGGAACCCATGACGGAGTACATTGCCGGATCGCTGTTCGGCGCCAAGGTGGCGGCAAGCCTGCTGAGTGTGCTCAGCGGGCTGGGATTGTTGCTGGCGGCCATCGGACTGTATAGCGTGATGGCCTACTCGGTGACGCAGCGCACTGGCGAGATCGGGATTCGAGTGGCACTGGGCGCCCAGCGGGGAAACATCATGGGCCTGGTGATCCGGCAGGGCATGGGGTTCGCTCTGGCAGGGCTGGTGACCGGATCGCTTGTTGCCGGTGCACTGGCACGGGCGGCATCGGCGGTGTTCCCCGAGGTGAGCCCGTCGGACCCGCTTGTGTTCGCTCTGGCGGCCGCTTTCACTCTGCTGACCACGATAACGGCCGCCGCTATTCCCGCGTGGCGCGCCCTCCGCATGGACCCGGTAGCGGCGCTCCGTTTGCAGTGACCGCTCAGGTCTCCAGATGCGTCTGGAAAAACCCGGGCCCAGGGGTCCATTCGTCAGGCAAAATCACAGGTGCCGCGACTTTATTTTTCGGTGATTCCACAGGAGTTATGACCGCCGGAGAAATGCCGGCCCTTGCGCCGATGATAGCGTCGGCTCAGGAGAGCATGGATGAGTACTCCGGACTATGCAGTTACTTCCCTGCAAGCGGCACAGGCAAATGCGCTGGCCGCGGTGCAGCAACAGGTTGCCAACCTGAACGACGCTTTGAAATCCAATTACCTGACGGCCTTCAATAACTGGGCGCAATCCGTTCTGGCGGGCCGCAGCGACAACAGCAATCCGCCGCAGCCTCCCAAGGCTTACGCGGTGGGCTACTTCGACGATCCGACCAGCGGAACGGCAGGGAGCGGAGTGTACGGCACGCAGGTCATTCAATGGCCTTACCCGGCGCAGGGGACGGACCCCGTTTGCGCCATGCCGGCGATTCCCAGCATTCCGCCGCCGCCGCCGCCGCTTCCCGACCGGGACGATATCAAGAACGTACCGCTCGGGGATACGCTGCCGGTGGGATTCAAGATGACCGATCCTGCCACCGGCCACGTGTACCAGAAACAGTCCAGCGTGACGCCGTTCGGGATCGCCTATTTCTATGTGAGGGTGGCATGACAAAAAGCATTTGGAAAACAATTGCCGTGGCGCTGGCCGGCGCGGCCAGCCAACAGATCTTGCCGGCGCTCCTGCCGATGGTGCCCGCGAAGTTCGCGCCGATCGTGGCGGGAGCGATCGCGGTAGCCGCGGCGTACCACCTTCCGGCACCGGGCCAGACGCCGTCACCCGTCCAAACGCCGCCCGTTCAACCGGCCGCGAAGAGCGCTTCCAAGTAGCCGACTAACGCCGGCCGGGGAGGTTACTTCAGCTTGATCTGAATGGTAATGACCTGGCCGGTCTGATCCACCTGGAGGTTCACCACCCCGGGTTTGGCCTCCTTGGCCGCCTTGATGGTCAGCACCGCCGTCTCATTCGATCCGATGCTCGTCTTGTCGAGTTTGGCGTCGATTCCAGCCGGCGCCACCAACACCGTAACACCCATGGAACCGGGAGCGGAGTTCGCCACCAGTACCTCGGTCGATTCGCCGGCAGCCAGCGAGACCTCCTCCTTGTTCGCTTTGACCTGCTTGAACAGGAAATCGGGCGACATGTTGATCGCTGCGGGATTGGTCACGGGCGGCTGGCTCTGACCCGGCCTGGCCGGCATTGGACCGGGTGTCATATGGCCAAACGGAGTGTCACGGAGGGCCTCCTGATCCACAAACCAATACCACTTGCCGTTTTCCAGCTTCCAGGCACTGGGGGTGGGCATCTTTATCGGCTTGTCGGTGAAGCCGGGCATCATGACGTACATCTCGCACATGATCACGGCCTTGGCGCGCGTGAAGTTGTCGAAGTAGTCAATGCGCGAAATCTCATAGCTGAGATACTTGGGCTTGCCGCTATTGAAGTAGTAGTCCTTGGTATCCTCGGCGACCAACTCGTCGGCCTGGCGGAACTTGCCCTGAACGTGGAGGTCGTAGAACTCCTTGATACGGGCGCGCAAGGCGGCGTCAACGTCCGCGGGCGGCTTGTTGAAAGGGTTGTCCTGGGCGCCGGCAAGGAAGGCGAACAGCAGGGGAAGAGCGATGCGGTAC
Organism: Verrucomicrobiia bacterium; assembly: GCA_035578025.1. Lineage (GTDB taxonomy): Bacteria > Acidobacteriota > Terriglobia > Bryobacterales > Bryobacteraceae > Solibacter. Next base: position 2,614 of record DATJYJ010000323.1, on the reverse strand, counting down.
ATCTTCTGTCTCGATTATACGAGACGGGCCGGGACGGCAAAAAGACGGAGGCGTGGGCAGGCAGGCACGCGCCTGCCCGCCCATGTGTTTAGAACTGGAAGCGGATCATCAATTGCATCAGCCGCGGATCGCGGGCGCCGTTGACGCTGCCGAATCCGTTGATGTTGTTCAGCGACCCGTCCGCCTTGTAAACCAGGTTGGTCGGGTTGTTGTTATTCAGCGCCGGGTACGTGACGGTAGCGTTCACGCCGCTGAACTGCGTGTGGTTGAAGGCGTTGAAGGCGTCGGCGCGGAACTGCAGGCGCAGTCGCTCCTTGACCACGAACTCCTTCTGCACGGAGATGTCCCAGTTGTTGATTCCGGGGCCGGTCAGATAGTTGACACCCGATTCCAGACCGATGCTGCCCACAATCGGCGGCGCCACCAGGGCGGAGTTCAGCCGGTTGTAGGGGTTGGTGCTGCCCGTCATGGGATTGCCAAGCAGGAAGACGCGGGCGCCTTCGGTGGTGGATCCCGTGATGTTCTGCGAGCCCACGCCGGTGATGCTGTAGCCGATGCCGTACGGGGAGCCGCTCATGAAGCGCGTCACGCCGGAAATCTGCCAGCCGCCCAGAATCGCCTTCTCGATGACGTTCTTCCCGTTAAGCGTGGGCAGATCGTAGACGTAATTGAGCGCGAAGTTCTGCCGCCGGTCGTTGCCCGACGGGCCGTAGTAAGCCTGCCGGGTATATTGATCGGGGCGGACGAAATTCGTGTCGCCGGAGGCTGTCGTAAGGTCCTTGCTCCACGTGTAGGCCATCCCCAGGAAGAGATGGCCGACGCGCCGGTTCAATGTCACCTGCAGCGCATTGTAATTGCCCGTCGCCGCCCCCTCGTATAGGTTGATATCGCCGATGCCGCGCATGTTGCGAAGGAACTGCGCCGGCAGCGCGGCGCTACCCAGCAGGCTCGACGAAATGGTCGGGTCCTGATTTTGCGGCAGGAAAGCGGCGCCGAACGGGACGTAGTTCAGGTTGCGGTTGTCCTGGAGGTGCCGCGACAGGGCGCCGACATAGGCTGTGTCGAGCAGCATCCCGAAGGGCAGTTTCGTCTGCACGCCGAAGGTGAAGTTGTAAACCGTAGGGAGCTTTCCCGGCTGGTCGGCCGCATAGAAGCTTGGCGGCGAAAGCAGCGAGCTGGTCGGGCTGATGGTGCTGGCCAGGCCGTAGTTCAGCGTCGGCTGGATGCCCAGCGGGGGATTACGCACGAAGTCAAACACGCGGTTACCCTGGTAGCGGTCATAGTAGAAACCCACGCCGGTGCGGATCACCATCTTCTGCGTGCCCAGCGGGTCCCACGCGATGCCCAGTCGCGGACCCCACTGTGGAGGCGGGCTGTCCTGCAGATACTTGGTGAACCCGTTCACTCCACCCTGCGCGATGCCGTTCTGAATATTCCCGCTGCCGGGCACGATGAATCCGATATCGGCCGCTGGCAGAACCTGGCCGGTGACCGGGTCGACAGCAGAACGGACGCCGTTGACAATCTGCGGCTGGTAGAGCCGCGGAGCCTGCGCCGGATTCCACTGGCTGAGCACGAAAGTGGACGCCTGCAATGACTGGTCATACTGCGGTTGGTAGTACGCCACGCGAAGCCCGTAATCAAGCGTCAGCCGCGGGGTTACCTTCCAGGTGTCCTGAGCGTAGAACTCTATATTCCAGTAGCGGTACTGGCCGTTGATGAAGTTAGCCGCCTGGCTGAAAGAGTTATATACGCCAAAGGCCGCGTTGGCGTAGCCGTAGCCCGTGTCGTAGGGGTTGGCGGAGTTATCGCCGAAGTTGTAAGATCCGTCGAACGCGCCGAAGGATGTCTGGTTCTTACGGCTACGCTGGATGTACATGCCGAACTTGAACGCATGCCGGTCCCAGATCTTCGCCACGCCGTCGGTGATGTCGAAGGTGGTGTTGTAGTTGATGAACGGCGCGTCGCTGGTACCGAAGGTGGGGCCGTTGGCGAGACGGCTGCCTCCGAATGACGGGTTAGCCACATAGTCCCGCTGCACTGCATTGGGATACAGCAGCGGAAGATTGACACCTGATGTGGCGCGGGTATATTGATTCCCAGTCTCGTCGATCAAAATGCTGTTGTTGGTCACGCCGAAATTGAACTCGTTGGTCAGTGTCGGACCGAGCACGTAGGTGCTCCCCACGGCCCAGCCGTAACCAGGGTTGGCATACTGGATGGGCGAGAGCGGCGTGTTAGACCCTAGCACGAAGGAACCGTAGTACGACGAGTAGGTATTGTTGTTGTTGATCCAGTGGCCGTACAGACGCATCTTAGATGTCAGGTTGTAATCGATGCGGATCAGATCTTCGCGGCGCGGATACTGGTCGGAAATCTGCGACTGGTAATCGTAGCCCTTGATGCAGCCCGCTGTGCCCGGCTGCAGGGCGCAGGAGTTGGCTACGTTCGGGCTTGGCAGCATCTTGAGCAGCGCGATTCCGGGTGCGTAGAGCCGGTTGGCCGGAATGATATTGCCGGGAAATGGCGCGCCGGTGGTGTAATCGCGAATGGTGAAGGGATTTCCATTGTTGTCCACGCTCTTGGAAAAATCGCCGCCACGCTCGGCGGCGGT